>NZ_JAUNSF010000002.1:1552-70761 GCF_030539355.1 Sutterella sp. | reverse complement strand
GCACAGTCTTATTTTAGCTCTCTACTAATAAGGCCGCGTAGGCCCTCTCCGCCGCAGTGGCCTGCTCGGCCTCGGTCTTCGCCTGCGTCTGCGTGGCGGCGACGATCTTGTCGAGCGGCAGATAGAGCAGGTTCGAGCCGGACTGCTGGTCCACGTAGATCTTGGAGACGTTCGAGTAGATCTCGCGCATCGTGTCGAGATAGATGCGGTCGCGGGTCACCTCGGGCGCCTTCCTGTACTCGGTGAAGACGGCGCTGAAGCGGTCCGCGTCACCGCGGGCCATCTCGGTCACGCGCGCCTTGTAGCCCTCGGCCTCCTCGGTGAGGCGGCTCGCCGTGCCCTGTGCCTTCGGGATCACGGCATTCATGTAGGCTTCGCCCAGGTTGATCGAGCGCTCGCGGTCCTGACCGGCCTTGACGGCGTCATTGAAGGCGGCCTGCACCTGCTCGGGCGGCTGCGCGTTCTGGATGGCGACGCTCATCACCTCGATGCCGGTGCCGTAGCGGTCCAGCATCGTCTGCATGGAGTTCTTCACGGCCTCGGCGATCTCGGCCTTCGACTCGAAGAGCACGCTGTCCATGGTCTTGCGGCCCACGACCTCGCGCATGGCCGACTCGGCGGCCTGCGTGACCGAGGTGTCGGGCGCGCGGGTGTTGAAGAGGAATTCCTTCGCGCCGAGACCGGACTTGATGCGGTACTGGACGTTGAACTGGACGTCGACGATGTTCTCGTCATCGGTGAGCATCAGCGCCTCGCGCAGACGGTCAGTCGTGCCGCGCATGCCGATCTGGGTCGTGCGGACGCTGCTCACGTCAACGAGCTCGACCTGCTGGATCGGGGCGGGGATGTGCCAGTTGAAGCCCGGGCCCGCGGACTTTTCGTAGCGGCCGAAGGTCGTCACGACGCCGGTCTGGCCTTCGGGGACGATGTAGAAGCCGCTCACGGCCCAGCCGATCAGGACGCAGAGGGCGAGCACGCCGACGCCGATGTTGCCGCCCTTCTCGGGCATGCGCACCGGGGGCTTCGGGAAGCTGCGGCCCATGAAACCGCCGCCCGTGCCGCGGCCGCCGCTGCCGGCGCCGCCCTGGCGGGGCTGCTCATCACGGCGTTCCTCGCGGCGCTCGTCGCGACGATCGTCGCGGGAGTCGTACTGCGGACGGGATTCCTCCTGCGGGCGCTCCTCGCGGCGCGGCTCCTCGTCATCGCGCGAGAAGTCGTCGCGGCTCTTCAATTTGCTCAGCTGATCGTTCGCGCCGCGGCCCTTCGACTGGCCCGCGGGATTCATGATCGTGTTGATGAGGTTCGTGAACTCGCCCCACAGACGGTCGAGGTCCTCCTCGCGCTCGCGGTTCTCGCGCTTCGTCTGCTCGGCGAGCGTCTCGGGGCGGCCCTTGCGCTCGTCGCGCGCATCCTCGCCGCCGCGGGCCTGGTCATCCTGCCCGCGCTCGTTCTCCGCGTCGGCGCGGTCGCGCGCCTCGCGGTCCTCTTCGTTTTCCTTCTGCGGCTCGCTCGAGCCGCGGCCCCATCGAGGGTCATTCAGCGACATAAAGTCTCTCCGATCGGGCGGCCGCGTCCCCTGCCTCCTCACCCGGATTGTCGGGCGGGTCGTGCGTCCGGGACGTCCTTTCCCTATGGTCAGATTTTTAAGTGTGCTGATTTTAGCCAATCACCGCGGGTCTCCTGATTGATTTCACCTTCCCGCTTGCAGACGCATACATCTTTGAGGCAATCGGGATCGGTGCTCGAATGAGGCTTCACTTTGCGCACCGTTTGCGCAATACTCTGCACCAAATTCGAACACCGCCCCCGTCCGCGCCGCTCAGAGGCCCGGACGACGGG
Source organism: Sutterella sp. (assembly GCF_030539355.1). Taxonomy (GTDB): domain Bacteria; phylum Pseudomonadota; class Gammaproteobacteria; order Burkholderiales; family Burkholderiaceae_F; genus Sutterella. The sequence goes on along the minus strand of NZ_JAUNSF010000002.1, from coordinate 68,922 downwards.
TCATCTCGCCCCGAAGGAACACCACCAAATGCACAGCGCACAGGCAAAGAATCCCATGATCACCGACGTCTTCGTGAAAGGCGCCGTTCAGGGCTGGAACATCTCGGTCACCTCGACGGTGCCGAACGTTCTCATGGCCTTCGTGATCATCAAGATCCTCAACCACTCGGGACTTCTGACGATCATCGGCGACCTCTTCGGGCCCCTGATGGCGATCTTCGGCCTGCCGGGCGAGGCCGCCACGGTGCTCCTCGGCGCCTGGATGTCGATGGGCGGCGGCGTAGGCGTGGCGATTGCTCTCTATGATCAGTCGATCCTCGACGGCACGATGCTCGCGGTCATGGCCCCCTCGATCTTCCTTATGGGCTCCCAGGTCCAGTACATGGGCCGCTGCCTCGGCGTGATCGGCATTGAAGGCCGCCGCATTCCCGTGATCATGGCCGTGCCCATCATCGTCGCGCTCCTCTCGCTCTGGGTGATGCGCCTCATCGTGCTCGGCAGCTGATCCGTTCACGGCGACTGAAAAAAAGATTTCGGACCGGTAATCAACGACTGCCGTCCGCGCCTCACTGCGCCCGGACGGTCTGGAGAAAAAGAAGCAAATGTCCATTCTTGACGATTATCTGAAGGACCTCGCCCCGCTCGTCAACCTCGACTGCGGCACGGCCACCATCCCCGGCGTCACGCGCGCCGCGGAGATCATGAAGGGCTACTTCGACTCGATCGGCTTCACGACCGAGATCGTCGACCTCGGCGACAAGGCCGGCCACGCGCTCATCGCCCGCAACAAGCCCGACGCCGACCACATCGACGTGCTCCTGAACGGCCACCTCGACACCGTCTTCCCCGAGGGCACCGCCGCCGCGCGTCCCTTCACGGTCGAGGGCGACGTCGCCCGCGGCCCCGGGTGCTCGGACTGCAAGGGCGGCGTGCTCGCCGCCTACTACGCCTGCAAGCTCGCCGACCCGAAGGACCTCGAGCGCCTCTCGATCTGCTGCGCCTTCAACCCCGACGAGGAGACGGGCTCGAAGAACTCCCACGAGTGGCTCGCGAAAATCGGCGAGAAGGCGAAGTGCGCCCTCATCGTCGAGGCCGCGCGCGCCGGCGGCGAGCTCGTCCGCTCCCGCAAGGGCGTGGGCGACTACACCGTCACCTTCCACGGGCGCTCCGCGCACGCCGGCAACAACCCCGAGGCCGGCTGCAACGCCAACATCGCCGCGATGCGCTTCGCCCTCGCCGCCTATGAGCTCGCCGACAAGGAAGTGGGCACCACCGTCAACCCCGGCGTCGTGAAGGGCGGCACCGCCGTCAACGTGATCCCCGATCTCGCCACGGTTCAGATTGACATCCGCTACTGGTTCGACGAGGACGGCGACAAGCTCGAGGCGGGGCTGCGCGAGCTCGCCTCCCGCACCTGGGTCGAGGGCGTCACGCAGGACTTCGTCCGCTCGAGCCGCATGCCCGCCATGCCGCTCTCCGAGGCGACGAAGGGGCTCGTGGCGAAGATCACCGAAGCCGCGAAGATGGCCGGCTTCGACGCGAAGTGGGTCGACGCCGGCGGCGGCTCCGACGGCAACCGCATCGCCAAGGCCGGCATCCCGGTCGTCGACGGCTGCGGCCCCGCGGGCGCCAACTTCCACACCGACCGCGAGTACCTGCGCCTCGACACCGTCGAGGAGCGCATCGCGATGCTCGTGAACTTCTTCAAGCTTGTCTGAGCTCTGAAGCACTGAGCCCCACGGGACTCACCGCTGCCCTCCCAGGAAGGCCCGGATCGCAAGGTCCGGGCCTTTTCGTCGCCCGTCACTATTGCACTCACGCACATCATTGTTATTGAACTCAAGACCAACAGCTTCGGCAGCGTCCAATTCGCCTCTCTCTTGGACTCACACCGCGCTCCCTCATGAACCTTGCTGAAGTTCAGGGGATTTTTATTGCACCGGGGCGCCTCCCGGTCTGCAGCATTTATCAGGCATATATTATTGCATTTTAATAATTAATATCATTCCCCATTGTTGGATTTTACGGAAAATACGAGAGACGTATCGGAATGTAAATGAACTTAACCGATTGATAACCTGAGTCATAAGATGTTTTTTGTTGTTTTTCAGGTACATACGGTTTTCTTATTGGACATTGATTTTTATGAATTAGTCCTTATTGGACAAAAAATCCTCAATCACCTCCACCAAAAACAGATAACATGCACGCCGTCAGTCAGGAACGTCGTGCACTTGAACTCGGCGGATCTGAAGACCCCTCTCCGGCGAGGCGGATGCATTCCGTTTTCGCCGGAGCAACCATTTCTCCGACGCCCCTCCCGTCAAGGCTGTATGTAAGAGACCTCCGGGAAAAGAAGCGGGCGACGGAATCGTTCTACAAAGGACTTGCAAATCATGAAAAAGACTCTTGCTGCGCTCGCAGTTCTCGGTGCCTTCGCCGGCTCCGCGGCCGCCGCTGATGTCCAGATCTACGGCGAGATCGATACCGGTCTCAAGTATCAGTACACGGAGACCGACACCTTCACCGAGAGCGGTGACGACGTGAACACGTTCGAGATGGCCAACGGCATCAACAACGGCAGCCGCTTCGGCATCAAGGGCACCGAGGATCTCGGCAACGGCCTCAAGATCGGCTTCAAGCTCGAGAACGGCTTCAACTCCGATGACGGCACGCTCGGCTATGAGAGCCGCCTCTTCGGCCGCGAAGCGAGCGTCTCGCTCTATTCGAACTACGGCACCCTGTCCATGGGCCGCATGGGCGGCCTCGGCTCCTCCGCCGGCACCTATGACATCGTCTACGCGATCGGCGACGCCTTCGACGGCGGCGACGAGTTCGCCTGGGGCCTTGCGCACAGCTCGCGCTACGACAACATGATCACCTACCAGTCGCCGAAGTTCTACGGCCTGCAGGTGACGGCCCAGTACTCCTTCAAGGAGAACAGCAAGAGCGGCGACGGTGAAGAGGGTCGCTCGACCGCCAACCGCTATGCAGCCGCCGCCATCACCGGTGAGTACGGTCCCGCTCAGTTCGTCCTCGCCTATGAGCTCCAGAAGCACTCCACGCTCATCCGCGGCAACGGCTTCGAGCCCGACGACGGCAACACGGTCTACCTCGGCGGCAACTACGACTTCGACGTCGCCAAGGTCTTCCTCATGGGCCAGTACTACACGGGCCTGCGCAGCCTCGACTTCATGGGCCTCGACGAGGTCACCGGCCTTGAGGACAACGGCGCGCTCTTCGCCGCGAGCGAGACCGGCGCCGAAGGCTTCGGCCTGCACCTCGGCACGATCGTCCCGATGTTCGGCGGCGAGCTGACCGTCGGCGCCTACTGGAGCGACGGCTCGGTGTCGGACGTCCAGAACATCGGCGACGTGGACTTCACGTACTACGGCGCTGCGGCCCGCTACTGCTACCCGCTCAGCACCCGCACGACGATCTACACCGGCCTCGGCTACAGCGAAGCCTCGGTTGACAAGTATCAGTCGAGCCAGAACCAGGATGCCAAGGTCAAGACCGGCGGCATCTACCTCGGCCTCGATCACAAGTTCTGATCGATGCTGAAATCCGGACCGCTGCCGTCCTGGCCCCATTGGTGACGGCCGCGGTCCGGGAGGGACCTGAGGCAGATCCCTCACAAAGAGTCTTCTTTTAAAGCGCTGCCCTGAGCGCCCTGCCCTCAATGACGAAAAGCCCGGAGTTGAACTTCCGGGCTTTCGTTTGTTTGCTGACAGAGACTCAGAGCAGGCTCTCGAGCTCGGCGAGCTCCTCGGCGGCAGTCTTTCTACGGCCGCGCGGGTCGTCGGGGTCGCCCGAGTCGCGGGCCATCTCGACCTCCCAGTCCTCGGGCTCGCGGGGCTCGTTCGGGTGCAGGTCACGCCACTCGTGGGCGAACTCGCTCACGGCCTGCCGGAGCAGGTCGAGACCCTCGCCGGTGAGCGCCGAGAGGAAGACCGCCTTCGGGCGCCCGTCCTTCTCGCGCACGATCTCCGGGGCCTGGCCCGAGAGATCGATCTTGTTGTAGACGAGGATCGTCGGCACGTCGTCGGCCTTGATGTCGGCCAAGACCGAGTTCACCTCGGCGATCTGCTCCTCGCGCACCGGGGACGAGGCGTCCACGACGTGCAGAAGCAGGTCGGCGTGCACCGTCTCGTCGAGGGTCGACTTGAAGGCCTCAATGAGCTGATGCGGCAGTCCCCGGATGAAGCCCACCGTGTCGGTGGCGACAACCGTCTCCTCGTCGTTCAGCCAGAACTTCCTCGCCGTCGTGTCGAGCGTCGCGAAGAGCTGGTCGGCGGCGTAGCTCTCGGCGCGCGTGAGCTTGTTGAAGAGCGTGGACTTCCCGGCGTTCGTGTAGCCGGCGAGCGAGACCGTGATCGAGTCGCCGCGCGAGCGCGCACGGCGCTGCGTGCCGCGCTGGCGCGCGAGGCGCTTCAGCTGATCGCGGAGCTGCTTCATGCGCACGCCGATCATGCGGCGGTCAAGCTCGATCTGCTTCTCGCCCGGGCCGCCGGTCTTGCCGAGGCCGCCGCGCTGACGCTCAAGGTGAGTCCAGCCGCGCACGAGGCGCGTCGAGAGGTGCTCGAGACGGGCGAGCTCGACCTGAAGCCGGCCCTCGCGGCTCTTCGCACGCTGACGGAAGATGTCGAGAATGAGCTCGGTGCGGTCAAGGACCGTGATGCCGAGGATGCGCTCAATGTTGCGCTCCTGGGCAGCGGAGAGGGCGATGTCGAAGACGACGATGTCGGCGCCCGCCTCGAGGGCGAGTTCCTTCAGTTCCTCGATCTTGCCCGAGCCCAGGAAGGTGGCGGGATCAGGCTTCTCGCGCTTGGCCTGCATGAGCCCGACGGGCTCGAGACCGTCCGAGGTGACGAGGAGCCTCAGCTCCTCGGCGGAGTCCTGATAGAAGACGCGGCCGACGGAAACGACCACGAGAAAAGCGCGCGAGACCTTCGTCCCGCGCGTTTCGTCAATCTGGAAATTGGTCAGATCAGTTCTCCGAGGCGTTCTGGGCCGGGGCCTGGGCGTTGGGGTTCATCGCCACGGCGCGCGACGGCACGACGGTGCTGATCGCGTGCTTGTAGACCATCTGCGTGAGCGTGTTGCGCAGAATCACCACGTACTGATCGAAGGATTCGATCTGGCCCTGCAGCTTGATGCCGTTGACGAGGTAGATCGAAACGGGAATGTGCTCCTTGCGGAGGAGGTTGAGGAACGGATCCTGCAGAAGCTGAACCTTGTTGTTAGCCATGATTTGTGTTTTTCTCCGGCGCTGCAGTCTCGCACACCTGCAGGCCTTGTTTAGCTTTTGTTGTTATTGGCTTCCCTCGGGACGAGTCTGTGCGCTGAACCGTCCGTCGATGAGGTTACCGTTGCGGACACTTCGGAGGCGGCCTTGCCCGAAGCGCATTCCCGCGAAACCTGCCCGATAAAAGTCCGGGGGGTCTCTCGGGTGCGTCCGGCTCTCCTTTTTGAAAACATTTGAACCGGTATCGCGCTGAGGCCTCACGTGCCCGTGAAACGCCTACATATTAGCACCGCGCCCGCGGCTTTACGCCGCCGCCCGGACGTCATCGCGGGCGCAATGTTTTCCAACTATTGCGCCCGGTGCCGACGGTGCGGCGCGGAAAATCACTTTTTCCCGTCGTCCTTGACGTAGGGATTGTCCTTCGTGCGGAACTCGATCCTCAGCGGCGTGCCCGAGAGGTTGAACGCCTCGCGGAAGTAGCCCTCGAGGTAGCGGCGATACGACTCGCCGATGTCCTCGAGCGCGTTGCCGTGGATGACGATGACGGGCGGGTTCGAGCCGCCCTGGTGCGCGAAGCGGGGCTTCGGACGGCCGCCGCGGGCGCGCGGGGGCAGCTGGCGCTGCACGGCCTCGAGAAGCGTCCTCGTGAGCTTCGAGGTCGGGATCTTGCGGTAGGCGGCGTCATGCGCCTCGTCGACGGCGCGCATCAGGTGATTGAGGCCGTTCCGCTTCAGAGCCGAGATGCGGATCATGCGGGCCCAGCGCAGGAAGTGCAGCTTCTGCTCGAGCTCGATGTTGAAGCGCTCGCGCTCGTAGCTGTCGAGCAGGTCCCACTTGTTGACGGCGACGACGAGCGCGCGGCCCGAGTCAAGCACGTAGCCCGCGATGTGCGCGTCGCCCTCGCTCACGCCTTCCTTGGCGTCGAGCACGAGGATCACGACGTTAGAGTCCTCGATGGCCTGCAGGGTCTTGACGACGGAGAACTTCTCGACGGCCTCGAAGACGCGACCCTTGCGGCGCAGACCCGCCGTGTCGACGAGCTCGTAGGGACGGCCCTCGTACTCGAAGTCGACCTTGATCGCGTCGCGCGTGGTGCCGGGCATGTCAAAGGCGATCACGCGCTCCTCGCCAATGAGCGAGTTGATGAGCGTGGACTTGCCGGCGTTCGGGCGCCCGGCGAGCGTGACCTTGAGGCGCTTGGGCGCATCGGGATCGGCCTCCTCCTCCTCGGGCTCGTCGTCGGCGGGCGCGAGCTCGAGCGCGAGGTCGATCGCGTCGCGAACGCCCTGGCCGTGGGCGCCCGAGACGAGCCACGGCTCTCCGAGGCCGAGCTCATAGAACTCCGCCTTCGCGGTCTCCGAGAGGCCCTCGGCCTTGTTGACGAGCAGGATCACCGGGCGGTCGGCGCGGCGCAGGTGCTGCGCGATGCGCTGGTCGTGCGGGGTGAGGCCGGTGCGGGCGTCCGTGAGGAAGAGGACGACGTCGGCCTCCTCGATCGCGAGCTCGGCCTGGCCGGCCATGGCCTGCACGATGCCCTCGGTGCGCACGGGCTCGAAGCCTCCCGTGTCGATCACGATGTAGGGGCGCGATCCCACGCGTCCCTGACCGTACTGGCGGTCACGGGTGAGGCCGGGGAAATCCGCCACGATGGCGTCCCGGCTGCGGGTGAGCCGGTTGAAGAAGGTCGACTTGCCCACGTTAGGGCGACCCACGAGAGCGATGACTGGAAGCATGGGGAAAGAAAGGGAAACGGTTAAAAAACTGGTGCTGATTAAAACTGGAAAGGCCGCGCGGAGCGCTCCCCGCGGGGGAACCTCTTCACGCGGCACTTTCGGCCCCGGGGCGAAAGAGCGCCCGGCGGGGGAGTCCGGGACCTCTGGAAGAGGCCCCGGGAAAGGCTTATTCCTCTTCTTCGGCCTGGACGACGTACGCGACGTCGCCCTCCACAGTCTGGAAGACCGCGCCGTAGCCGTACTGGGCGGCCGGGACGGTCACGGCGCCCGAGAGGCTCGTGCGGCCGATCGGGTTGCCCGTGGCGGGATCGAGGAACGTGATGATGCCTTCGTAGTCGCCGAAGGCGAGCGTGGAGCCCACGCGGATGGGCGCCGAGGCGCCGCGGTAGAGGAACTGCTCGTTCACCCACGCCTCGCGGCCGTTCTGGCGGTTGAAGGCATGGATGCGACCGGCGTCGTCCACCTCATAGATGAAGCGGCCGTCGGCCACGGGGCCCGTGACGGCGTCGACCTTCGCGTTCCAGGCGAGACGCCCGTTCTGCGTGCTCATGCAGACGACGTTGCCCTGGAAGGTGGCGGCGCACATGAGCTCCTGGTCAACCCAGGGGCGGCCCACGACGTCAATGAGGCGCTCGACCTCCGTGATGCCCTTCGCCTGGCCGATCACGGCGTCGAAGATCACCTTGCCGTCAGCGGGGTTGAGGGCGAGGAGGCGGCCGTTCGCCTGGCCCACGAGCGCGCCCGCGGGCGACCACGACATCTGCGAGAAGCTCCTCAGCGTGAGCGCCGGGGCCTGGCCCTGATAGTGCCAGAGGCGCTCGCCCGTGATGAGGTCGAAGCCCGTGATGCGGGTGTCGGAGGTCTTCACGATCACGCGGCCCGCGCCCACGAGCGGCGGAACCTCGATGTCGGACGAGAGGCGGGCCTCCCAGACCATCTGGCCCTCGGCGTCGAAGACCTGGATCTTGCCCTTGTCGGTGCCGACGACGGCGTGGCTGCCGTCCGTGCCGACGCCGGCGGTCACCTGACCGTCGGTCTCGACGCGCCAGACCACGTCACCCGTCTGACGGTCAAGGCGCACGACCTGCGACTCGCCGGCGGCGTAGACCGCGGTGTCAGTCACGACCGGGGCGAGGTTGCGCGCGATGGCGTCGCCCACGTTCGTGCGCCAGACGATGCGCGCCTCGGTCGTGCGCGCGAAGTCCGGATAGTCGTGCGGATCATGCGGATCCGTCGAGGAGAAGAGGCCGCAGCCGGCGAGCGGAATCGCGGCAAGCACGGCCGCCGCAAGGGTGAGCGTTTTCTGGAAAGCCATTGTGACCCTGAATAAATATGCGCGAAGCGCGGGAAGAGAAACCTGCCCGCGCTCTTTGCCGGGGATTTTACGAGAAATCGCCGGTCCGTTCGTTCTCTGTCGAGAACCTTTCGCATCGGCGACGCGAGGGGCCTGCGATGAAAGTCCGGGCCCCTTCTCCGCGGCGTTTGTCAGCCTTCCTGAGGCAGCGAGGCGAGTTTGAGCTCAATCACGCGGGCGAAGGGCTCGCTCGGGTTCGTGAGCGCGAGCGCCTGCTCCCAGGCCTCGCGGGCCTCTTTCGTGCTGCCCTTGGCGGCGAGAACATCGCCGCGGCGGTCGAGGACGATGTTCTCCTGCGTCTTCGCGGGCTTCGCGGCGGCGAGCACCGTGAGGGCCTCGTCGAGCTTGCCCTCGTCGAAGAGCACGCCCGCGAGACGGACGCGGGCGAGCGTCTCGTACTCGGCGCGGCCGGACTTCTCGATCACCCAGTTGAGCTTGGCCTTGGCCTCGGCGTAGTTGCCCGCGGAGGCGGCCACGTTGGCGGCGCCGAGGGCGCCGAGCGGCGCGTAGATCGTCGAGCCGTACTCGCTCGCGAGACCCGTTGAGATCGAGCTCGTGTTCTTCGTGTCATTGGTCGCGATGGCCTGCTGGAGCTGGGCGTACATCCCGGCGGCCTTTGCCGTCTGGTTGCGCTGCCACCAGTTCCAGCCGTTCCAGGCGGCGAAACCGAGGCAGCAGACGCAGACGGCAGCCGTCACCGGCGTGCCCCAGCGCTCCCACCAGGCCTTCATTTGGTCAATGCTTTCCTGCTCTTGCAAGTCGTAAGCCATGGCTCAATCTCTTCTTTGCTTCAAAAATTGCAGTGATTTACCGGTGATTTTCCAGTAGATCGGATTCTAACGGGTCAGTGCGCGAGGGCGGCGGCGATCTTCGCGGCGGCGCCTTCGAGCGGCTCGAGCGTCTGCTCGGCGTAGGCCGAGGCGCCGGCGCGCAGGGCCTTCACGCCCACGGTGCCGTTGGCGAGCTCGTCGGCGGTGGCGAAGACGGCCAGAGCGGCGCCCGAGGCGTCGGCCTTCTTCATCTGGCTCTTGATGCTCGCCTCGCCCGGGTGCGTGATCACGCGCACGCCGAGGTCGCGGAGCTCTTCGGAGAGCGCGATCGCCGCGGTCTGGCTCTCGCCGCCGTGGTGGAGCACATAGACGTCGGTCTGCGTGCGCACGGGGACGCTGCCCACCTCGCGCATCAGCTCGATCACGCGCTCCATGCCCATGGCGAAGCCCACGCCCGGGGCGGGACGGCCGCCGAGCATCTCAACGAGCGGATCGTAACGGCCGCCGCCGCAGATCGTGCCCTGGGCGCCGAGCTTGTCCGTGATCCACTCGAAGACCGTGTGGTTGTAGTAGTCAAGACCGCGCACGAGCCTCGGGTTGATCAAGTATTCGATGCCGGCGGCGCTGACGAGCTCCTCGAGGCGATTGAGGAACGCGCGGCTCTCGCTCCCGAGGAAGTCGAGGAGCTTCGGGGCGGCCTCGACCAGGGCCTGCATCTCGGGGTTCTTCGTGTCGAGAATGCGGAGCGGGTTCGTGTAGAGGCGGCGTTCGGCGTCCTCGTCGAGCTCGCCGCGGTGCGCCTCGAAGTAGGCGATGAGCGCCTCGCGGTGCGCCTGGCGCTCGTTCTGGGCGCCGAGCGTGTTCATCTCGAGCTTCACGGGGCCCACGCCGAGCGCGCGCCACATGCGGGCGAGCATCAGGATCATCTCGGCGTCGATGTCCGGGCCGGCCATGCCGAGCGCCTCGGCGCCGAGCTGATGGAACTGGCGGTAGCGGCCGCGCTGCGGACGCTCATGGCGGAACATCGGGCCGCAGTACCAGAGGCGCTGCGTGGTTCCGTAGAGCAGGTTGTGCTCGTTGACGGCGCGGACGACCGCCGAGGTGCACTCCGGACGAAGCGTGAGCTGGTCGCCGTTCATCGAGTCGGTGAAGGAGTACATCTCCTTCTCGACGATGTCGGTCACCTCGCCGACGCCGCGCGTGAAGACGCGGGTGTTCTCCAGGATCGGCGTGCGGATCTCCTGGTAGCCATAGGCCTCGAGGACGCCGACGCACGTCTTCTGCACGTGCTGCCAGATCGGGGCATCCTGCGGGAGCATGTCGTTCATGCCCTTGACGCCGGTGAATTTTTCCTTTGCCATCTTTTTTCTTCGGTTCTGCTTCGATTTACTTCCGGGGCGCCGTCCGGGAGGTCTGTCCAAAAAGACCTCATGACCGGCGCGGGCGTCCCGCGACAATTCCCAAGTGCGCCTCAGCGGGTTCCTCAGGCCTTCAGGCCCCAGGTCTCGCGCACGAAATTTTCAATGATATCCTGAAATTCCCGCGCAATGTCCGCGCCCTTCACGACGCCGGCCTTCTCGCCACGGATGAAGACCGGGGCGACCGGGCTCTCGCCCGAGCCGGGCAGGCTGATGCCGATATCGGCGGCCTTGCTCTCGCCCGGGCCGTTGACGATGCAGCCCATCACGGCGACCGTCATCGACTCGCTTCCCGGGGCGATGCGGCGCCACTCGGGCGCGCGGCACCTCAGGAACCGCTGCGTCTCCTCGGCGAGCCTCTGGAAGAGGTCGCTCGAGGTGCGCCCGCACCCGGGGCAGGAGGTCACCATCGGCGTGAAGCTCCTCAGGCCCATCGACTGCAGGATCTCCTGCGCGACGATCACCTCCTCGGTGCGCGAGGCGCCGGGGGCGGGCGTGAGCGAGACGCGGATCGTGTCGCCGATGCCTTCCTCGAGGAGCACCGCGAGGGCGGCCGTGGAGGCGACGATGCCCTTGCTGCCGATGCCCGCCTCGGTGAGGCCGAGGTGAAGCGCCGCGGTCGTGCGGCGCGAGAGGTCACGGTAGAGCGCGATCAGTTCCTGCACCTCGCTCACCTTGCAGGAGAGCACGATGCGGTTCTCGGGGAGCCCGAGCGCACGCGCGGCCTCGGCCGAGCGCACGGCGCTCTCGACCAACGCGCGGCGCAGCACCGCCTGGGGCGTCACGGGGGCGTCGCTTCTGCGGTTCTCGTCCATGAGCTCCGCGAGGAGCGCCTGGTCGAGCGACCCGCCGTTCACGCCGATGCGCACGGCGGCGCCGTACTTCTTCGCCGACTCGATCATCAGCGCGAAGTTCTCCTCCGCGCGGGATCCCTTGCCGACGTTGCCCGGGTTGATGCGGTACTTCGAGAGCGCCGCGGCGCACTCCGGGATCTCGGTGAGGAGCTTGTGGCCGTTGTAGTGGAAGTCGCCCACGAGCGGCACGTCGATGCCGGCGCGGTCAAGGCGGGCGCGGATCTCAGGGACCGCGCGGGCGGCGTCGGGGGTGTTCACCGTGAGGCGGACGAGCTCGGAGCCGGCGGAAGCGAGCTCCGCGGCCTGCGCGTAGGTCGCCTCGACGTCCGCGGTGGCGGTGTTCGTCATCGACTGAACGACGACGGGGCGGCCGCCGCCGATCGTGACGACACGGCCGGCCCAGCGGACCTCGACGGGAGTGGTGTGATGACGGGTGAGACCCGTCGTGGAGATGACTGCCATAGAGAAACTTCGGCGGCCCCCTTCGGAAGAGAAGGGAAGCCGCCCTCAGGGAGTTCAGAGGAGTTCTTTACTCAATGGCGAAGCGCGAGATGCCGTTCTTCACCGTGTTGGCGAGGCTGTAGGGCTCGCCGTCGATGAAGAGCTGCATCTTGTCGGCGTTGCCGATCGTGAAGCGCGAGCCGTGCGGGATCTCGAACGCAGTGGGCGTGCCGCCCGGCTGCATCTCGCGGGCGACCACGTTGCGGCCGTTGGGCGAGATCACCTGCACCCAGCACGGGCCGCTCACGCGGAACTCGACGCGGTGGATGTTGACGCCGTCGGCGTTGGGCGTGGGATTGGTGGCGGCAGGGGCATCCGCGGGCTGCTGAGCCGCCGTCTGGGCGGCGGAAGCGGCCGGCGCGGCGGCCGGAGCCTGCGCGGGCGCCTGGGGCTGAGCAGCCGCGGGAGCGGGCGCAGGCGCAGGAGCCGGAGCAGGCTGAGCCGCGGGCGCGGCGGGAGCGGGAGCCGGAGCGGGCTGGGCGGCCGGGGCCGGCTGCTCGACGGGCGGCTGCGCGGCCTCGGGCGAGGTCTGCACCGACACCGGGTCGGTGCCGATCGCGGGCGTCGTCTGGCCGTTCGCGGGAGCGGCCTCCGTCTCGGAGGCGCCCGACTCGATCTTCTGGGCTTCGCTGCCCGAGTGCATCTGAGCGAACTGATCCGTGTAGACGGCCCAGATGCCGGCGGCGACGACGGCGACGAGCACCGCGAGGAGCGCGACCTTCAGGCCGCGGTGGCGCGGGGCGCCGCCGATCACTTCCTCGGTCGAGGGCGAGTGCTGCGGGATCTGGCCCACCTCGGCGGCGGACGTGCCGCGGCCGTAGCGGTTCATGAAGTCTTCCTGAAGCGCCTTCGGATCGAGGCCGAGCGTGGAGGCGCAGCCGCGGATGAAGGCGCGGATGTAGACGGGCTCGGGCAGGGCCTCGATGTCCTCCTCCTCAAGCGCGCGGACCTGCGCGACCGAGAGACGGCTGCGCACGGCCATGTCGCCGATCGAGATGCCGAGGTGCTCGCGGGCCTCGCGGAGCTGGGCGCCGAAGCCGCGGGGCGGCTCGGGCACGGGTTCCGGAGCGGGGGCCTCGGGGGCCTCGGCGGCCTCCTCGGCCTGGGCTTCGGCGTTCTCGGCCCCGGACACAGCCGGATTGAAGGTCGGCTCAACGGCGCCCGTGGGCTCCGCAGTCACCTCTTCGGCCTTCTGAGAAGAATTTTCGTCTGCCATATGGAACTCGTCTGCTTCAGGAAAGGGGTTCAGTTCGCGACCGCCGCTCCCCGGGAGGGACGCGAGCGCTGGAGGATGATCGCAGCCTCTGCCTTCTGCTCGGCAAGACGCTCGGCGCGGCGGGTGCGGTCACGCACCTCGCCCGCGAGCTGGCCGCATGCGGCGTCGATGTCGTCGCCGCGCGTCTTGCGGATCGTCGTCACGTAGCCGGCCGCGTTCAGGCGGCGGCAGAAGGCGAGGACCTTCTCACGGTCGGGCTTCGCCAAGTCCGACTGCGGGAAGGGATTGAAGGGAATCAGGTTGAACTTGCACGGCACGTTCTCGCGGCGGACGAGGTCGGCGAGCCGGTCGGCGTCGCGCAGGCTGTCGTTCACGCCGCCCAACATCACATACTCGAACGTGATGAAGTCGCGCGGGGCGTACTTCAGGTAGCGGCGGCAGGCGGCCATCAGGTCCGCGAGCGGGTGCTTGCGGTTGACGGGCATGATCTTGTCACGCAGTTCGTCGTCCGCGGCGTGCAGACTCACCGCAAGCGCCACGGGGGCCGCCTCGGCGAGCTTGTCCATCTGGCGCACGAGGCCGGAGGTGGACACGGTGACGCGGCGGCGCGAGAGTCCGTAGCCGTCGTCGTCGAGGAAAATCTTGAGCGCGCGGATCACGTTGTCGAGGTTCTGCAGGGGCTCGCCCATGCCCATCATCACAACGTTGCTGATCACGCGGTCGTTCGGGTCGGTGATGCCGCGGTCGCGGCGAAGCTCGCGCTCGGCCTGCCAGAGCTGACCGACGATCTCGCTCGTTCGGAGATTGCGGTTGAAGCCCTGCTTGCCCGTCGAGCAGAAGAGGCATCCCATGGCGCAGCCCGCCTGCGAGGAGATGCAGAGCGTTCCGCGGTCATCCTCGGGGATGAAGACGGCCTCGACGGCGTTGCCGTTGCCGACGTCAAAGAGCCATTTGCGCGTCCCGTCGGCGGATTTCTTCTCCGTGAGCGGGGCAGGCGCACGCACCTCCGCGCGCTCCATGAGCTTGGCGCGGAAGGTTTTCGCAAGGTCGGTCATGGCCTCGAAGTCGCTTTCGAGGTGGCGGTGGATCCAGCGGGTGAGCTGGCGGGCGCGGAAGGGCTTCTCGCCGATTTCCGCGCACCATGCCTTCAGACCGGCCGCGTCAAAGTCGAGCAGGTTGACCCGCTCGGCGCCGTTCCCGACGGCGCCGGCGGCGTCATGCGACTGCCCGGAAGCGGTCGCGTCAGTCATCAGCGGCTGTGAATGGCGAGAGCCGGGAAGAAGTAGGCGATCTCGACGGCGGCCGTCTCGGGGGCGTCAGAGCCGTGGACGGCGTTGGCGTCGATGCTCTCGGCGAAGTCGGCGCGGATCGTGCCGGGGGCGGCCTTCTTCGGGTCCGTGGCGCCCATGAGCTCACGGTTCTTGAGGATGGCGCCCTCGCCCTCGAGGACCTGGATCATCACGGGGCCGGAGGTCATGAACTTGACGAGGTCGGCAAAGAAGGGACGCTCGCGGTGAACGGCGTAGAAGCCCTCGGCCTCGGCCTGGGAGAGCTGACGCATCTGGGCGGCGACGATCTTGAGGCCGTTCGTTTCGAAACGGGAGTAGATCTTGCCGATCACGTTCTTCGCAACAGCGTCCGGCTTGATGATGGAGAGAGTGCGCTCAATAGCCATTTGTTTCTCTTCGAAAGAATAAAAAGGGGTTTGGAGGTTGGAGGGAGCGGCGTGCCGCGGCTGACTCCGCAGAAACGGGAGACCGGAGGGCCCGGAGCCTTGGGGCGCCTGAGAAAAGACGCCCTTCATCCCAAGCTAGTGATTCTATCACGGGGGGTTATGGCCCCTTTTTTCACGGATGCGTATTTTGCGAGGAACTATTTCCGCGCCTCGCGCTCCTCCTGGATCGCGCGCAGCATCGCGCCGCTGTCGCGCAGACACGCCTGCGCGAAGTCCCCGAAGAACTCCCTCACGTCGAGGAAGCGCCGGATGAACTCGTTGCGGTCGCGTCCCGAGATGACGATGAGCTCGTTCCAGAGGCTCTCGACGTACTCCCGGATGAGCTCGGTGTTGCGCGGGCTCGCGAGAATGATGTCCGCGTAGAGGTGCGGGTCCTGCGCGAAGAGGCGCCCGACCATGTCAAGCTCGAGCCGGTAGATCGGCGACGAGAGCTCGACGATCTTCGCGAGGTCCGGATGGATCTTCGCGAGGAACGCCCCGTAGGCGTAGGTCGTGAAGTGCCGCAGCGCCTGGATGATGCTCATCGCGCGGTCGTGCTGCTCGGCAGTGCACTCGCAGAGGCGCGCGCCCCAGAGCGCGATCTGCTTCACGAGGGGCTCGCAGGCCGCGTCGTCGCGCCCCGGGCAGATGACGAAGACCTGGCCCGCGTAGCTCCCGACGTCCGGGCCGAACATCGGGTGGAGGCCCACCACGGGCCCCGCGTGGGCCTTGAGCATCGCGTGCAGCGGCTCCGTCTTCACCGAGGTCACGTCGGCGAGCACGGCGTCGGCGGGCATGAGGCCCTTCAGGCGCGCAATGGTCGCCTCCGTCACGTCGATCGGCACCGAGACGATCACGGTTCCCGCGCCCTCGAGGATTTCCGCCGCGCGCGGCCAGTCACTGCGGTCAAGGACGCGCACGGGCCAGCCCGAGCGCTCGAAGTGGCTCCTCAGTCCCCGGCCCATGCCGCCGTTGCCGCCGATGATCACCACCGGGCGCGGCTCGGAGACCGTGGCGGGGAACTTTTCAGTCGGACCGGTCTTCACCGCCTCCCTCGCGATCCGCGAGAGGATCGCCGGATAGAGGCCCTCGGGCAGGCCCACGGCCTCGGGGCGCGCCTGACGCGCCTCGGCGGGCGCCGCGCGCCCGAGCCTGCGGGCGATTTCAAGCCGTCGCGCGACGAGCCGCGCGAGCTCGCGGTCAATTTCCGCGAGTTCCTCCGCTGTTGTCATGTCCTCGTGCTCAAAAGCCACGATGTTCTCCTTCGAACCGGGTGTTCCTCTGCCTTCCCCGCCCGTCCGTCCGTCTCTTTTCTTCTGACGCCGCAGCCGTGGTCTCCGGGCGCGGCGCCGTCGGCGGACCGGGAAAGGGCCTTAATTGTCGCAAAAACGATCTTCCCGCGCCGCCCGGAACGGTCTTCCGATGCCGGCCGGGATCGGCATGGTCTCGGAATTGCTTAGAAAAGTCGATCCTGCCCCTCATGACCTAAGACAACTCACCAATTTTCCGAATCGCGGGCGGCAGGTAAACTTCTGCACCGTTCCGGGGCATTCGTTCAGAAGAAACGTTCCCGGGACCGAAATGACAACGGAGAATGAGAGAGTAGGAGAGCACGCATGACCGGAACGCCCGTTATAGACAAAGTATTCGCCGACAACCTCGGCACCGCCTTCGGCGGCTGCGTCCGTGACCAGTGCGTGAGCCTTTTCTCGCGCGAGATTCCCCGCGCCGCGGGCGTGGACTGGAATCCCCTGCCCTTCATCGGCCGCGAGGCGAAGACCCGCTTCCGCGCCCGCTGGGCCGCGCTTCTGCAGGGCATCGGCCTCTGGGTCGCGCTCACCGAGATCCCTGAGCTCGCCGCCGAGGACAAGCTCTCGCGCAAGATCTCCTCGCAGCTCCAGGCCTACACGGACGCCGTGCTCAAGGCCCCGCTCATCGATCACCTCACCGCCGACGAGGTCCGTGACTACAACCTGCTGCGCCAGCGCTTCATGCGCATGGCCACGATCACGAGCACCCCGCCCTCGAACGACCAGTTCGCCCGCGCCTTCCTCTCGGCCGTCTCGGGCCGCACACCCTCGGAGATCCCCGGGGACCGCATCCTGAAGCTCTCCGCGCAGATCACGCTCGCGGCGAACCTCTTCAGGAAGCTCGCCCGCATCTGCCGCGACGATCCGCAGTCCTACGAGCGGGCCTCGAAGAAGAACTGAGCCTTCCGCCCCCTCATTCAGCACAAAGGCCCCGCCGGCAAGCGCCGCGGGGCCTTTGTTTGTCCTGAGAATTATCCGTGGCGGATCAGGCGCCGTCGGAGAGCGTCATCTTGACATTGTCCGCACCCTCGGCGGCGATCCTGCGCTCGAGCTCCTCGGCCTCGACGCTCTTTTCCGCGGGCTTCTCGCCCGGCTCGAGGAGCGCGATCGACTCGACGTGGCCCGTGTGCGGGAACATGTTCATGATGCCCGCGGCGCGGATGTGCCAGCCGCCCTCGTGGTGGAGCACCGCGCAGTCGCGCGCGAGCGTCGCGGGGTTGCAGGAGACGTAGACGATCCTCGCCGGGCGCTTGTCGGTCTTCGCAAGCACGCGGGCGAGCGCAAGCGCGCCCTCGCGCGGCGGGTCGATGAGGATGCGGTCGATGCCGCCCATCGTCTTCTGCAGTTCCTCCCAGTCGGCCTCGCACCAGGTGAAGAGGTTGCGGGCGCGGAAGACGGTCTTCGCGGCGAGCCCGTTCTCGGCGGCGCCCTGGCGGGCGCGTGCGACGAGCCCCTCGGACCCC
The DNA here is from genome assembly GCF_030539355.1 of Sutterella sp. Lineage (GTDB taxonomy): Bacteria > Pseudomonadota > Gammaproteobacteria > Burkholderiales > Burkholderiaceae_F > Sutterella. The sequence goes on along the minus strand of NZ_JAUNSF010000002.1, from coordinate 51,341 downwards.
TCGATGCCGATCACGCGGCCGGCTCTGCGGGCGATCGGGAGCGTGAAGTTCCCGAGGCCGCAGAAGAAGTCCGCGACCTTCGCGTCGGGCGAGAGGTCGAGCAGGCGGATCGCGCGCGAGACCATGGTTTCATTCAGCTCATGGTTCACCTGCGTGAAGTCCGTCGGCTTGAAGGCGATGCGCACACCGAACTCGGGCAGTTCCAGACCGAGCTTGTCCTCGTTCTCGGGAAGCGCCGCATGCGCGCTCTCCGGGCCCTTGGGCTGGAGCCAGATGTCCACTTCCTTCTCCACGCCGAAGGCGAGGAGCCGCTCGCGGTCCGCGTCCGTGAGCGGATCGAGATGGCGGAAGACGAGCGCCGTGCGGCCGTCGCCGCCCACCGAGACCTCGATCTGGGGCATGCGCTGGCGCATGTCGAGCTTTGCGACGAGCTCGCGCAGCGGATCGATGAGGGCGCTCACCTTGGGCGTGAGGATCGGGCAGACGTGCATGTCGGCCACGTAGGAGGAGCTCTTCTCGTGGAACCCGACGAGGATGCCGCCCTTCTTCGCCACGTCGCGGACCGTGAGGCGCGCGCGGTGGCGGTAGCCCCAGTAGGGACCGTGGATCGGCGGGAGCACGAGCTCGGGCCGGACCTTGCCGATGCGCCAGAGGGTGTCGAGCAGCACGCGCTCCTTGTAGGCCACCTGCGCCGAGGGCTCGAGGTGCTGCATCGTGCAGCCGCCGCAGCTGCCCGGCCCGAGGCCGAAGTTCGGGCACCGGGGCGTGACGCGCATCACGCTCTCGCGGTGCACCTCGGTGACGCGCCCGATGTCGAAGGAGGACTTCGAGCGCAGCCGCTCGTAGGTGACGCGCTCGTTCGGGAGCGCCCCCTGCACGAAGACGACCTTGCCGTCCACATGGGCGATGCCGCGGCCTTCCTGGTCGAGGCGCTCGACGTCAACGGTGAAGAATTCTGGCGTGCGCTCACGCGCACCTTTTCTGCGGCCCATGCCGGTCTCCTTGCTCGGGCCCGCACCAGAGGCGTGCCCGTGATTGTTGTCTCTCTGCTCCCCGCGGCCGTGCGTCCTGAGAGGCCGAAGGCGCCTCAAAGCCGGAGGAACCTTCCGAGTCCTCCCCTTCGGGCGCCTTCCCGGGGCATGCCGCCGGCTTCACCGTCCGTCATCTCCGGAAGGGGGCCGGAGAGAGGGCTGACGAACCCGGGGCGAAAAAAATTAGTTTCCGCGGGAAACCGCGCACTTTAGCGCAGTTCGCCGCGGCGATGGGGATCACTTCCGCACGGGCGGGAGGTACTTCGACGGATCGATGGCCTTGCCGCGCTCGCGCAGTTCAAAGCGCAGCTTCACGCGGTCGGCGTCGGTCTGACCCATCTCGGCGATCTTCTGGCCCGAGCGGACCTTGTCGCCGCGCTTCACGACGATCTTCGAGTTGTGGCCGTAGGCCGTCACGAGGGTCGGCGTGTGCTTGACGATGACGAGGTTGCCGTAGCCGCGCACGCCGGTGCCGACGAAGATCACCTCGCCGTCCGCGGCGGCGATGACGATGCTGCCCGCTTCGCCGCCGATGTCGATGCCCTTGCCGTTCTTCGCGTAGTCCGAGATGACCGGGCCGCGGGCGGGCCAGAGCAGACGCGTGCCGGGGATGATCTCGGGCACGGGCTCGGGGGCCTTCACGGGCTGGGCTTCAGCCTCAGCCGGGGCGGCGGTCTCCGCGGGCGCGGGCTCGGCCGTCTCCGCAGGCTGCGACTGCGTGGGCATGAGCGTTCCCACCGTGATCGGGGCCGAGGTGTCGACGCGGTGCACGCGCACGCCCGGGGCGACAGTCGCGGCGGAGGGCGTCCCGGTGGAGACCGGGAGGTGCAGCACCTGGCCGATCGAGAGCGTCGTCGGATCGACGATGGCATTGAGCTGCATCAGATCCGCCGGGCGGATGCCGTTTCGCTGCGAGATGTTGTAGATCGTGTCGCCGGGAGCGACGGTGTGCGTGCGGCCCGAGTCGATGATGCCGCCCACGGCCGGGCGCTGCTGCACCTCCCCGGAGTTGCGGTCGACGATGGGAACCTGCCCGGGCGGGAGCGACGAGCAGCCCGACAGAATGGCGGCGACGGCCGCCGCGGCGCAGGCAAGGCGCACGGACGAAACTCTGTTCATATCACAATCCACTTTTTTCAAAAAAACTGATCCTGGCTCACTCGGAGAGCACGTCGGGAACGCCGTCCGAGTTGAGCCACTCGCCGGCGAGCGCCACCTGGCGGTGGTTCGTGAGGTCGGTCTGGAGCGGCGTCACCGAGACGAACCCGTGCGAGGTCGCCCAGAAGTCCGTGCCCTCGGAGGCGTCGGAGGGCTTGCCGGCGGCGCCGAGCCAGTAGATCGGGAAGCCCCTCGGGCTCATCTCGCGGATCACGGGCTCCGCGCTCGAGCGGCGGCCGAGGCGCGTGGCGACGATGCCCTTGAGCGCGGCGCGCGGCATGTTCGGAATGTTGACGTTCAGAAGCATCGGCTCCTTCGCGGCGATCGCGGGCTCGGCGAAGCGGTCGACGACGGCGGCCGCCACCTCGGCCGCGGCCTCAAGCTCGCTCCAGCCCTTGTCGATCTGCGAGAAGGCGATCGACGGAATGCCGAAGAGGTGACCCTCGATCGCGGCGGCGACGGTGCCCGAGTACATCGTGTCGTCGCCCATGTTGGCGCCGCAGTTGATGCCGGACACGACGAGGTCCGGACGGTCCTCGAGGAGCCCCGTGAGCGCCACGTGCACGCAGTCCGAGGGCGTGCCCGAGACCACGTAGAGGCTCTCGCCCGGCATGTGCTCGACGGTGAGCGGGCGGTTGAGCGTGAGCGAGTTCGAGGCGCCGGAGTGGTTGTGGTCAGGGGCGACGATGGTGACGCGGCCGAAGCGGCGCATGACGCGCGCGAGCGCATGGATGCCGGGGGCGCGATAGCCGTCGTCGTTCGAGATGAGGATGTGCATGGGATTCCGAATGAGAGTCACGGGCGGGGAGACGCCCTTCGCCTCCCCCTCCTGAAAGTTCGGAATTTTAACGCAGGGGCCGCGCCCTCCCTCCGGCCCCTGCCCTTTCCCTCGCTTTTTCTTACAGTTTCCGTGAGCCTCAGATCTGCTCGCTGAAGACGCGCTCCTCGGGGAAGACCATCGAGAAGGTGCTGCCCTTGCCGGGCGTCGACTCGATGAGGAGCTGGCCGCCGTTGCGGCGCAGGACGTGCTTGACGATCGCGAGCCCGAGGCCCGTGCCGCCCGTGCCGCGCGAACGCCCCTTGTCGACGCGGTAGAAGCGCTCGGTCAAGCGCGGGATGTGCTTCGCCTCGATGCCGATGCCGGTGTCCGTGACCGAGAGCGCCGCGCCCGTGCCCTTGCGCTTCCAGACCACCCGGATGCTGCCGCCCTCGGGGGTGTAGCGCACGGCGTTCGAGACGAGGTTCATCGCGGCCGAGCGGATCTCGTCGGCCTGCCCGACGAGCGAGATGTCCTCGCAGTCGAGCGAGATGTGGTGGTGGTCGAGCGAGAGCGCCCTGCCCTCGCGCACGACGTCCTCGAGAAGCCTCGGCATCGCGATCACCTCGGCGTCGGCCTCGGCCTGGTCGTCGCGGTTCTCGAGGCTCGAGAGGAGGAGCAGGTCATCGAGGAGCGACTTCATGCGCTTGGCCTGCTCGAGCATCAGCGTGCGGTGGTGGTCGACCACCTCCTGGGCGAGCCCCCCGGTCTGACTCTCGAGCTCGAGGAAGCCGCTGATCACCGTGAGCGGCGTTCTCAGCTCATGGCTCACGTTCGCGACGAAGTCGCGGCGGATGTCCTCGACGCGGCGGCGCTCGGTCACGTCATGCGTGACGATCATCATGTGCCGCGCGTCGGGCGCGATCACCGCGACCTCGAGCTGCAGGCCCGCGGGGGTCATCATGTTGTAGCGGTGCGTGAAGCTGCGCTCGAAGAGCCAGTGGCGGAGCCTCTCGTCGCTCACGGCCTCGAAGAAGGAGCGACCGACCTCCTTGGGACGGATGTCGAAGTGCTCGATTGCGCGCTGGTTCACCCACTCGATCCTCCAGCCTTCGCCGAGGATCGTCACGCCCTCCGGAAGAAGGGCGAGCGTCTGGCGGTAGCGCTGGTCGCGCTCGCGGATGCGCCTCGCCTTCTTGTCGTCCTCTCTCAAGAGCGCGCGCCAGAGCACGAGGTTGAAGACGAACACCATCGCCGCGCCGATTGACCAGACCCAGAAGGCCTCCTCGCGGGCCTCGACGATCCAGGCCGCCGCCGAGACGCCGCACAGCAGCACGAACGCCACGGCGAGCCAGGTGTTCGCGGTTCTGAGCCGCGCGAGGCGCTCCTCCGAGTCGGAGGGCACCGGGGCGGCGCTGATGCCGTCGGCGAGCGTCGGAAATACGTTCGACGCGTCCCGCGCGGACTTCTCGTTCTCCGCGCTCATCGTCACTCTCCCGAGCCGGTCTGCTGATTAACGTCGCGGCAACGGTAGCCGACGCCGCGCACGGTCTCGATCAGATCCTCGGCGGCGGTGCCGGCGAGGGCCTTGCGGAGCCTCAGCATGTGCACGTCCACCGTGCGCTCGTCGACGAAGGCGCTCGGCCAAACCTGGTCGAGCAGGTTGGCGCGCGAGAAGACGCGGCCGGGACGGGCAGCGAAGAGCGTGAGGAGCTTGAATTCCTTGGCGGAGAGCTTGAGCGGCACGCCGTCGGCGGTGGCCTCGAACCGGGCCTCGTTCAACCTCAGCGGTCCGCAGACGATGACGTTCTCGGTCTCCTCGGCCTGCGGCGCGGCGGCCGTGCCCGAGTCGTGGCGGCGCAGCACCGCGCGCACGCGGGCGGCGAGCTCGCGCGGCAGGAACGGTTTCACGATGTAGTCGTCGGCGCCGGCGTCGAGACCCGTCACGCGGTCGCTCTCGTCACCGCGCGCGGTGAGCAGAATCACGGGGAGCTTCGCCGTCGCGGGCGAGCTTCTGAGCTCTTTGAGCCAGTCGAGGCCCGAGCGGTCGGGGAGCATGCGGTCGAGGAGCACGAGGTCAGGACGTTCGGCCGCGTAGGCGGCGCGGGCCTCGGCGATGCTGCCCGCGCGGGAGGTGCGGAAACCCTCGGCCTCGCAGACGAAGGCGACGAGCTCGCGGATGGCGGCCTCGTCTTCAACAATCAGGAGCAGTGGAGCGGACATGGAAATCTTTGTGGTGTCTGTGGTTTTTATTTGTGTTCTTATGACAAAGGCCCGGCCGCGCGGAGGGAAACCCTGCCGCCCGTTCCGGGCCTCTGACTGTCTTCATCTGGCGCAGGATTTCCCTCTGCGGGAATCCTGCGCTCAGGGTGAGCATCACTTCGCGGCGTCGTGACGGATGTCCAGGCCCTCGGAAATGAAGACCACGGCTTCGCCGATGTTCTGCAGATGGGCGGCCACGCGGTCAAACGCGCGGTTGATGCGGATGAACTCGAGGCCGTTGTCGATCTCGATCTTGCCCGACTTCATCTTCTCGATCGTCTCGACGAGCATCCCGCGCACTTCGGACTGTACCACCTCGCGGCGGCGCACAAGGGTGCGGGCGCGGTCGGCGTCCACGGTCTCGAGCGCGGCGACCGAGTCATCGGCCATCACCTCGAGGAGCCCGTGCACCTTCATGAGCGAGCCGGCGCAGGTCTTCGCCTCGTCGGAGAGCGGAAGAGCGAGCTTGCGGATGCCCTTGGCGGCGTTGCGGATCTCGTCGCCGAGGCGCTCGAAGTCCGCCGTCATGCGGTAGCAGCCGAGCAGCATGCGCAGGTCGATCGCCTGCGGCTGGCGGCGCGAGATGAGGAGCTCCATGAAGGCGTCGAGCTCCTTCTCCCAGGTGTTGATCAGGGCGTCGCGCGCCATGACCTGCTCGGCCGTCTCGGCCGAGAGCTGCACGAGCGCGTCGCCGGCGTCGTCGAGCTGACGGTGCACGGCGCGGGCCATGTCGAGGATGTTGTTGTGAAGATTCTTCAGATCCTTGTCGAAGGTCTTCACGACGTGCTGTTTTTCGTTGAGCGTCATTTGGTTGAACTTCCCGAATTTGGTTCGAATTAGCCGAAGCGACCGGTGATGTAGTCCTCCGTCGCCTTCTTCTCGGGACGGGTGAAGATCTTCTGCGTGTCGCCGAACTCAATCAATTCGCCGAGGTACATGAAGGCGGTGTAGTCGGAGACGCGGGCCGCCTGCTGCATGCTGTGCGTGACGATCACGACCGTGTAGTCCTTCTTGAGCTCGTCGATCAGGTCCTCGATGCGCGAGGTCGAGATCGGGTCAAGGGCCGAGCAGGGCTCGTCGAGGAGCAGGACCTCGGGCTTCACGGCGATGCCGCGGGCGATGCAGAGGCGCTGCTGCTGGCCGCCGGAGAGCGAAGTGCCCGGCTCGTTCAACTTCTTCGCGACGTCGTCCCAGAGGGCGGCCTTCTTCAGGGCCCACTCGACGCGCTCCTCAAGGTCCTTCCTCGAGATCTTCTCGCGCAGGCGCACGCCGTAGGCGATGTTGTCGAAGATCGACATCGGGAACGGGGTCGGGCGCTGGAACACCATGCCGACGCGGCTGCGCAGCTCGGTCACGTCGATGTTCGGATCGAGAATGTCGGTCGTGCCCATGCGGATCGAACCGACGGCGCGCTGCTCGGGGTAGAGGTCCTGCATGCGGTTGAGCGAACGCAGGAGCGTCGACTTGCCGCAGCCCGACGGGCCGATGAAGGCGGTCACGCAGCCCTCGGGGATCTGCATCGTGACGTTCTTGATCGCGTGGAACGAACCGTAGTAGATGTTCAGGTCGCGGATGTCGATCTTGGCGGGCGGCATTTCCTTCGGACCGGCCGCATCAAGATGTTCAGGGTGAATCATGGTCATTTCGGATTACTCTTTGAATTCAGATCATTTGCGGCAGCGTTCGCGGATGTAGATGGCCGCGGAGCTCATGACGAGGACGAGGATCAGAAGCACGAGCGCGGTGCCGTACTGGATCGGGCGCGTCGCTTCGATATCCGTGCCGGAGGTCGCGAGCACGTAGATGTGGTAGGGGAGCGCCATGACGGGCTCGAGCGGCGAGACGCCTTCCTTCGGCGTGAAGAACACGCTGCCCGTGTACATGATCGCGGCGGTCTCGCCGGCGGCGCGGGCGAGCGCGAGGATCGAGCCCGTGAGGATGCCGGGGAGCGCGTTCGGCAGAACCACCTTCATCGTGGTCTCGCGGCGCGAGGCACCGAGCGCCAGGCTCGCCTCGCGCCAGTCCTGCGGGATCTGGCTGAGGGCGGCCTCGGTCGTGTTGATGATGATCGGGAGCGAGAGCACCGCCAGGGTGAGCACGCCCGAGAGCAGGCTCACGCCGAAGCCGCAGAAGACCACGAAGAACGTGAGGCCGAAGAGGCCGAAGACGATCGACGGGACGCCCGCGAGGTTGGCGATCGAGAGACGCGTGAGCGTCACCCAGGCCGACGGACGGCTGTACTCGTGAAGGTAGACGGCGCTCGCCACGCCGAGCGGCAGCGCGATGACAAGGGCGCCGAGGGCGAGGCAGAACGTGCCGAGGATGCAGGGCAGGATGCCGCCCTTGGTCATCAGTTCACGCGGGGGCTCCGTGAGGAACTCCCAGGAGAGCACCGGCCAGGCGTTGACGACGATGAGGCCGATGATGGCGAGAAGCGCGCCGATGTCGATCGCGACGGCGAGTCGCATCAGGCCGAAGCCCGAGACCTCGAACCAGCTGCGCAGAGCGGACGATTTCATTTCTTGTTCCCCAGGCCGAAGCGACGGGCGGCGTACCAGGCGCAGAGATTGAAGACAAAGGTGATCAGGAAGAGCACGAGACCCGTGGCGTAGAGCGCGTAGTAGTGCGCGTCACCGACGGCGGCCTCGGCCATTTCAGCGGCGATCGAGCTCGTCATCGGACGGACCGGGTCGAAGATCGACTCGGGGATGATCGCGGCGCCGCCGGCGACCATCAGCACGACCATGGTTTCGCCGATCACACGCGAGATGCCGAGCATCACGGCCGTGGCGATGCCGCCCATGGCCCAGCGAAGCTCAACCTTGCAGAGCGTCTCCCAGCGGGTGGCGCCGAGCGCGAGGCTCGCCTCGCGGATGCCGCCCGGGACGTTCCTGAGCGCGTCCTCGGAGATCGAGGCGATCGTCGGGATGCACATGAAGGCGAGCATGATCGACGCGTTCATGAGGTTCAGGCCCGTGGCGATGCCGAAGGTGTCCTGCAGCCAGGGCGCGAGGATCAGCATGCCGATGAAGCCGATGACGACCGACGGAAGCGCGGCCATCAGCTCGATCAGGGGCTTGACGACCTTCTTGAGGGTCTTGGACATGCCTGCGTGGATCGCGCAGGCCGTGAGAACGCCGAAGGGCACGGCGATGACTGTGGTCACGAGGGCGCAGGTGAGAGAGCCCACGATCAGTGCGCCGATGCCGAAGACCGGGGGATCATCGGTCGGGTACCACTCGGTGTTGAAGAGAAAGTCTTTGAGGGAGACCTGACTGAAGATCGGCAGCGCCTGCGTGAGCAGGAATATGACAATGGCAGCCAGCGCGATAACGCTCACGCCGGCCGCCAGTCCGAGGCACTGCCGGAAGTGCAGGTCAGCCCGAAGTTTTGCGGGCATTGCGGCCATTCCGACTGCTCCTTGTAGTTGTATCGAAGAGGGCTTTCAGACTTCGAAGGCGAGTCTTACTTGACCGGGACGAAGCCGGACTTCTGAACGTCCTTCTGGCCTTCGTCGGAGAGCATGAAGTCGATCAGCTTCTTCGCGTCACCGGCGGGCTCGCCGGCGGTGAAGAGGTAGAGGTCGCGCGAGATCGGCCAGGTCTTGTCCTTGGCGGACTCCATGCCCGGCTTCACGTTGTTGATCGTGAGGGCATGCGTCTGGGCGTCCATGTAGCCCACGCCGATGTAGCCGATGGCGTTCGGGTTCTGCGAGATGGCCTGGACGACACCGCCCGAGGAGGCCTGAATCAGGGCGCGCGGCGAGACGCGGGTCTTGCCCATCACGAGCTCCTGGAAGGTCTCGAACGTGCCCGAGGAGGAGTCACGGCCGACCACGACGATCGGGGCCTTGGCGCCGCCGAGCTGGTCCCACGACTTGATCTTGCCGGCGAAGACGTCCTTCAACTGCTCCATCGTGAGGCCCTTGACGGCGTTCTTCGTGTTGACGACCGGGATGATGGCGTCATGAGCGACGGTGATGCGGACCGTCTTGATGTTGTGGGCCTCGAAGTCCTTGGCTTCCTTGGACTTCAGATCGCGCGAGGACATGGCGATGTCGGTCATGTTGTCGCGCAGGGCCTTGATGCCGTTGCCCGAGCCCGTGCCGGAGATCGTCACGGTGACGTCGGGATTGGCCTTCATGAAGCCCTCCGAGACGAGCTGCATCGCGGGCAGAACCGTGGTGGAGCCGTTCACCGTGACGGTGGCGGCGGAAACGGTACCGGCGGCGCAGGCGAGACCGGCGACGGCGCCGAGGACGGCAATCATGTTCTTCTTCATTTCAACTCTTCCATCTGCCGTGAAACCGGCAGCAAAACACTGGTGAGAAATCTGTGTGCGGGAACGCTTGTTCCTCAGCACGGAACGCAGTATGGAGAGGTGAATTGACCCGGCCGTGACGTTTGAGTGAAGGTTTCGTGACGGCCGGGGGTTGATGTCACATAAGCGTCATAATCCTTGAAAATCAGCCCTTTACGCAGAGGATCTGCCGGTAGCGGTGCACGGTGCGCGTGAGATCCGCCTGGCAGGCCATCACTTCATCGATGGGCTTGTAGGCCGCGGGGATCTCGTCGAGCACGCCCGCGTCCTTGCGGCAGAGAACGCCCTCGGTCTGCCGCACAAGGTCCTCGACCGAGTAGCGGCGCGTCGCCTCCCGGCGGCCCATGGCACGGCCCGCACCGTGCGCCGACGACATGAAGGAATCCTCGCTGCCGAGGCCCTCGACCAGGTACGAGGCCGCGCCCATGCTCCCCGGCACGATGCCGGGCTCGCCCGCCGCGGCGCTGATCGCGCCCTTCCGCGTCACCCAGACTTCCTCGCCGAAGTGGGTCTCGCGGGCGACATAGTTGTGATGGCAGTCGACGAAATCGCCTTCGGGCGCGGCCTGCGGCAGCACCTCCGAGAGCGCGGCGAGCGCGCTCGTGAGCATCGCTCTGCGGTTCCACTTCGCATAGTCCTGCGCCCAGTGCGCGGCGAAGAGATAGTGCTCGAAGAACTCCGTGCCCTCAGTGAAGTACGAGAGCTCCATGTTCGGGAGCACCTCGCCTCTGGCCTCAGTCTCCTTTCTCGCCGCGCGGATGAACCAGTCGGCCATGACGTTTCCGGCGCCCCTTGAGCCCGAGTGGATCATCAGCCAGAGCGCCCCCGTCTCGTCCGCGGTGAGCTCGATGAAGTGATTGCCGCCGCCGAGCGTGCCGATCTGACGGCGCCAGCTCATGCCCGTCATGCGGTTGAGGATCCCGGGCGTCCGGCTGTTGATTTCCTGCATTCCGAGGGCGAGGTGATATACAGCCTCATGGCACACGTCCTTCTTCTCGCGCTGCGTGAAACCGACCGGAATGCGGCGCAGCAGGGCGTCGAAGATCTCCCGCGCCGCCGCAGCGCTCACGTCATTTCTCGTGAGCGTCGTCTTCTGCAGCAGCATGCCGCAGCCGATGTCGACGCCCACGGCGGCCGGAATCACCGCCCCCTTCGTCGCGATGACGCTCCCGATCGTGGCGCCCTTCCCTTCATGCACGTCCGGCATCGCCGCGACATGGTGAAAGACGAAGGGCAGCCGCGCGACGTTCTCGAGCTGCCGCAGGGCCCCGGGCTCGATGTTCTCGGTCCAGATGCGGACGGGAACGCCGCCCGCGGGCGTGAGTTCAATTGCAACAGGCATTTCTTGTTCCTTCTCTTTTCTCTTGCGGCGGCCGGGCACCTGGCGCTCCCGCAGCCTTTCCGAGGCCGCGGACTGATGCGTGTCATCTCCATGTGTCGCGGGTCGCCGCGGGGAACGCGCTTTCAGGGCGTTCCGGAACCGGAGCTCCGGGACGGAAGGACGGAAGCCGCCCGACCGGTATTCATCCGTGTGTTCTTGAAGAGGGCCGCAAACGCCCTCCGAGGTCAGCGGTCAGCGCCGTGGCCGCCCTATGCCTGGCTCGAGTCGAAGAGTCCGGCCGCGCTCCGCCATGCCGCCCAGTCGGGCAGTGCATGGGGTCACCGCGCTCGGGAGAGCGGCGTGACGGAAGGCTCCGGCAGAGGCATGCGCCGGAGCCGCGGAAACTGCGGACTTCAGGCTTCTCATGATCTTCGGCTCAGCATGTGCTTTGTTGGAAGGTCTCTTGTGATTTGAAAGGTTCTCCGGCGCCCCGGCCGCTTCGTCGGAGATGACAGCCGGCCGGTCCGGGAACTGCGCGGGTGCTGCTTGAGCGCCGTGCTCAGCACAGATTAGCAGTGCCGGCGCATTTGGAAAAGTCAGGCATTCAATGCACAATTGGAATGATCCGTGCCAGAGGCTGACGCACTGAAGAAATATCACGACCCTCAGGGAGTCCACATATGTTGAAGCATGGCTCTATCGCCGCCCTCATTTCCGCCCTGCTCCTCTCCGGCTGCGCCGTGACGCTCGAGGACTTCATGATGCTCACGCCCGAGGAACGCGCCCGGCAGGTCTGCTCCAACGCGGAGGCGGTGCGCAGCCTCAACGCGCAGATCACCGCGCTCGCCCGCACGAAGGCGCAGACGGAGGCCGACCTCGCCCGCGGCTATAAGCTGCACCGCGAGTGCCGCGAAATTCCCGTCCAGGTCGGCAGCAGAACGCACTGCCGCGACGTACCGGGCGGCCGTGACTGCCGCACCACGCCCGAGATCGCCTACCAGACGCAGTGCCGCGACATCCCGGTCGCGCTCAACCTTGAACTCGAGCGCCAGAAGCTCGCTGAGATCAACTCGATGCTGCCGACCCTCACTCAGAAGCTCTCCACCATGTCCGACGCGTGCTACCGGGCCACGCTCCTCATGCCCGCGGCGATGAGCTACGAGTACTACAGAAGCGGAACCATGCCGCAGTGACCAGGACTTCACTCGCCGAGGCCCGCCGGGAAAGACCCCCGCGCGGGCCTTTTGCTGACCATCCTGAGAATCTTGCCTGGTCATCAAATTGATTTTCCTGAAATTTCGGAAAATCCAGATAACAAAAAAGGCCATCTTGCGATGACCTCATTTGTTCTGGTCGGGGCGGCGGGATTCGAACTCGCGACCCCTTGCACCCCATGCAAGTGCGCTACCAGGCTGCGCTACGCCCCGAACAGGAGGCGCATATTACCTCAAGCACCGGAAAAAAGCAAGGTCTGCTCCGCTCAGAAGCGAAACAGACCCCGGTCCGGGCTTGCCGTTCACGGGCACACCCGGTTTTTCCTCTGCGCACAAGGCTGAGGCTCGGAATCAGCGCGAACGCTTCTTTTCCGTTCCGTCGGGAAGAAGGTTCTCCGTCACGCGGGCATTGAGCGTTCCGGACGGATGGAACGTGACGACGCGGCGCTCGGAGATCGTCACCGTCTCGCCGGTCTTCAGGTTGCGGCCCGGGCGGGCGACCTTGTCACGGACCGAGAAGTTGCCGAGTCCGGGAATCTTCACCGTGTTGCCCTTCTCGAGGTGCTCGATGATGAGCTCGAAGAAGGTCTCGACGATGAGCTTCGCGTGCGGACGATCAAGCTCCGGAATCTGCTCAATGAGGGCCTCGGCGATCCAGGCCTTGTTAAGCGTGCGGCCGTCGATCAGTTCGCTGTCTTCATCAGTGATCATTTTTTTAACTGCTGGACGTAGTTAATGGGAACCCTGAGGGAAACGGGGGACGGCCGGTGCCGGAACGTCCCCCTTCAATGGGTCTGCCTGAGGAATCAGGCGCGCAGACGCGCACCGACGCTCTCAAGCGCCTCGAGAATCGCGCGGACGGCGCCTTCGGTCTGAAGCTCCGTGAGCGCTTCCTCGGTGCGGCTGTTGAGCTCGATGGCGAAGGCGAGCGACTTCTCGTCGGCGCCGGCGCCTTCCTTCGGACGGTAAAGGTCGAAGAGGCGGAAGCTCGTGAGCGGCGCAAGGCGCAGATCCTTCTTCTTCGCCTCACTGACGGCGTTGAAGAGCGTCTCGACCTCGGTCGCGGCGGGCACCACGACCGCGAGGTCGCGGGTGACCGGCTGGAACTTGCTCACCGGGGTGTAGGTCGGCAGCGGCACGTTGAGCACCGGCTCGACCTCGATCTCGAAGACGACCGGGGCGTGCGTGAGCTCAAACTGCTGCATCACGCGCGGATGGAGCTCGCCGATGAAGCCGATGCGCTTGTCGCCCAAGTAGATGCCCGCCGAGCGGCCCGGATGGAGCGCCGGGAAGGTCTCCGCGACGAAGCGGACCTTGAGCGGCGCGACGAGGCGCTCGACGTCACCCTTGACGTCGAAGAAGTCCGTGCGGCGGCCCGCGACGCCCCACTGCGAGTCGAGGGCGTCGCCGTAGGCGAGACCCGCGATGTGCTGCGGCTGATGCACGCCCTTGACGGTCCAGGGACCGGAGGCGACGCTCTCGTCCGGGAAGAACACGCGGCCAAGCTCGAAGACACGGACGCGCTCGGCGCGGCGGTTGAGGTTGTAGCGCAGGATGTCGACGAGACCGCCGATGAGCTGCGTGCGCATCACGGAAAGCTGCGAGGCGATCGGGTTGAGCAGGCGGATGGGCTTGTCGTTGTCGGCGTAGGCCTTCTCCCACTCCTCCGGAACGAAGGAGAAGTTGATGAGTTCCTGGTAGCCGAGCTTGGCGAGCTCACGGCGCAGCGTGTGGCCCGTGCGGCGCTCCTCGTGCGAGATCTTCATCGCGGTGCGGGTGAGCGGCGGACGGTCCGGGAGCTTCTCGTAGCCCCAGATGCGGGCGACTTCCTCGATCAGATCCTCCTCGATCTCGATGTCGAAGCGGAAGGAGGGCGGGATCACGGTGAAGACGCCGTTCTCGAAGGTGTGCTCGAAGCCGAGGCGGGTGAAGCTCGCCTCCATGGCCTCGACGGGGATGTCGACGCCCACCACCTTGCAGCAGCGGTCGACGCGCATCGTGACGGGCTTGCGCTCGGGGATGTTCGCCTGGACGTCCTCGACCGGGCCCACCTTCGTCTCGGGGGTGCCGCAGATGTCAAGGACGAGCTGCGTGATGTACTCGATGTGCTCGACCGTGCTCGCGAAGTCCACGCCGCGCTCATAGCGGTAGGCCGCGTCGGTGGAGAAGTTGAGCTTGCGGCAGCGGCCCTGGATCGCCTTCGGGAACCAGAAGGCGGACTCGATGAAGAGATCCGTCGTCTCCTCGGTGATCGAGCTCGACTCGCCGCCCATGATGCCGGCGAGGCACTCGGGGGTGTCGTTCGCGCAGATGACGCCGAACCACGGGGTGAGGTCGACGGTCTGGCCGTTGAGGAGCTCGACCTTCTCGCCCTCGCGCGCCCAGCGGACGCTGAGGCTGTCGCCGTGGATCTTGTTGAGATCGTAGAAGTGCGACGGACGGCCGAGCTCGAGCATCACGTAGTTCGAGATGTCGACGAGCGCGGAGATCGGGCGCTGGCCGGCGCGCTCGAGGCGGGCCTTCATCCAGTCCGGGGTCTTCGCGGCGCCGTTCAAGCCCTTGATCACGCGGTGCGAGAAGCGGCCGCAGAGGTCGGCGGCCTCGATCGTCACAGGGAGCTTCACGTCGCTGTTGGCGGGAACCGGAGCCATCGACGGGAGGATGAGCGGAGCGCCGGTGATGGCGTGCACGTCGCGGGCGACGCCCACGACGGAGAGCGCGTCGCCGCGGTTCGGCGTGAGCTTCAGTTCGATCTTCGCGTCGTCGAGACGGGCGTACTCGCGGATGTCGGCGCCCACGGGGGCGTCGTCGGCGAGGATCCAGATGCCGTCATGGTTGTCGTTGATGCCGAGCTCGCGCGTCGAGCAGAGCATGCCCATCGACACGACGCCGCGGAGCTTGCTCTTCTTGATGCGGAAGTCGCCCGGGAGCACGGCGCCGATCATGGCGCACGCGACCTTGATGCCGGCGCGGCAGTTGGGGGCGCCGCAGACGATCTGCAGGTTCTCGCCCGTGCCGACGTTCACCTCGCAGACATGCAGGTGATCGGAGTTCTCGTGGTCACGGCAGGTGAGCACCTCGCCCACGACGACGCCCGTGAAGGCGGGCGCGCAGGCGGTGACTTCCTCGACCTCGAGGCCGGCCATCGTGAGCGCATCGGCGAGCTCATCGGTGGAGAGCGCCGGGTTGACGTACTGGCGCAGCCATTCTTCAGTGAAAATCATTTTGTCTTGTCCGCCGAAAATCAGTTGAACTGGCGCAGGAAGCGCAGGTCGCCCTCGAAGAAGAGGCGAAGGTCGTCGATGCCGTAGCGCAGCATCGTCAGGCGCTCAAGGCCGGAGCCGAACGCGAAGCCGATGTGCTTCTCGGGATCGAGGCCGAAGTTGCGCACCACGTTCGGGTGCACTTCACCGGCACCCGAGATCTCGAGCCAGCGGCCCTTGCGCGGACCGCTCGTGAACATCATGTCCACCTCGACGGAGGGCTCGGTGAACGGGAAGTAGGACGGGCGGAAGCGGACGACGAGGTCGTTCGTCTCGAAGAAGCAGCGCAGGAAGTCGCTGTAGACGCCCTTGAGGTCCGTGAAGCTGATGTCGGTGTCGATCCAGAGACCCTCGACCTGATGGAACATCGGCGAGTGCGTGGCATCGCTGTCGACGCGGTACGTGCGGCCCGGGGCGATCACCTTGATCGGGGGCTGGTGGGTGCGCGAGTAGCGGACCTGCAGCGGCGACGTGTGCGGGCGCAGCGGCAGCGGACGGCCTTCCTCGTCATTGCGGTCCACGTAGAACGTGTCCTGCATCGAGCGGGCCGGATGGTTGGGCGGGTTGTTGAGCGCGGTGAAGCTGAACCAGTCGCTCTCGATCTCGGGACCGTCGGCCACGTCGAAGCCGATCGTGCGGAAGATTTCCTCAACGCGCATCCAGGTGCGCACGACCGGGTGGATGCCGCCTTCGGAGCGGCCGCGGCCCGGCAGCGTCACGTCGATCTTCTCGGCGGCGAGCTTCTCGTTGAGCGCCTGCTCGGCGAGGGCCTCGCGGCGGGCGTTGAGCGCAGCCTCGATCTGGGCCTTGGCGCGGTTGATTTCCTGGCCGCGGGCACGACGCTCCTCGGGGGCGAGCTTGCCGAGTTCCTTCATGAGCCCGGTGAGCGCGCCGGTCTTGCCGAGATATCGCGCCTTGGCGTCCTCGAGCGCGGCAGCCTGGCCCGCAAGGGCGAAATCACGCTGCGCGGACTCGATGAGTTCGGAAAGTTCCTGCATTTCGTATTCCAAAACAGTTTCACTTGGTCGGGTGGCGCCGCAGCGGTCCTCTCTGGGATCCGCTCCGCACCGCCCTCGCCCCGGCGAGCCGGACTCCGCGCCGCATTTCCGACGCAGGGCTCTTCGGTGCCGGGTTCCTCAATGATGCGAACGCGAGGCAGTCACAACACGCCTCGCGCACAGAAAACAAAGGCCAAATTTTACAACCAATTCTTTGAGAATGCTGAAAAAAAAGGACCCGGCTCTTTCGAACCGGGTCCTTTCAGAAGCCTTTGTTCAGGCTGCCGCGGTGTCTCACCGGGGCTTTTCCCTCACAGGGATCTATCAGGCGTTCTTGACCGAGGCGACGAGGGCGGCGAAGCCTTCCTTGTCGAACACAGCCATGTCGGCGAGGACCTTGCGGTCGAGGCCGATGCCGGCCTTCTTCAGGCCGTTCATGAACACCGAGTAGGTCATGCCGTTGGCACGGGTGCCAGCGTTGATGCGGGCGATCCACAGACGGCGGAACACGCGCTTCTTGTTGCGACGGTCACGATAGGCGTACTGACCGGCGCGCATGACGGCCTGCTTGGCAACACGGAAAACGTTGTTGCGACGCAGACGATAGCCCTTCGAAAGGGTGAAAATCTTCTTATGACGGGCACGGGCCGTCACACCACGCTTCACACGAGGCATCTTTTAATCTCCTTCTCTCAGATTAGGCGTAGGGCAGCATGCGCTTGACGGACTTGATATCCGACTCGTGCACCGTGACCATGCCGCGCAGCTGACGCTTGTTCTTCGTCGTGCGGTGGGAAAGGATGTGGCGCTTCGTGGCGTGGGCGCGCTTGATCGAGCCGCTGGCACGCGGCTTGAACCGCTTCGCAGCGGCGCGCTTGGTCTTCATCTTCGGCATTTGCCGTTCCTCTTTATTGGATAAGCCCCGGGCGTCCCGGGCGATTCGCTCAGGCACTTCATTGAGCCTGGGGCCTACTTGTTATGCTTTCGGCCCGGTCGATGGATCCGGGCCTCAGCGAAAGACTGCGATTCTACACACTTCCTCGGGAAGCGTGTGGAAAATCAGCGCTTCTTTTTCGGGGCGAGCACCATGATCATCTGACGGCCCTCGAGCTTCGGGGCGTGCTCGACCTGAGCGATCTCGGCGAGCTCGTCACGGACTCGGTCCATCAGCTGGCTGCCGAACTGCTGGTGCGCCATCTCACGGCCGCGGAAGCGGAGGGTGACCTTCGCCTTGTCGCCGTCGGAGAGGAATCGCACGAGGCTGCGAAGCTTCGTCTGGAAGTCGTTCTCGTCCGTGGCCGGGCGGAACTTCACTTCCTTGATCTGAATGACCTTCTGCTTCGCCTTGGCTTCCTGGGCCTTCTTCTGTTCCTGATAGCGGAACTTGCCGTAGTCCATCAGACGGCAGACAGGCGGGACCGCGTTGGGGGCGACCTCAACGAGATCAACGTCCTCCGCCTCGGCCATGCGAAGGGCCTCAACGGTGCGGACAATACCGATCTGGGCGCCGTCGACGCCGGTCAGTCGGACCTCAGGAACTCGGATCTCACCATTGATCCGATGCTTGCGATCTTGAGCTATGGCTCTTCTCCAAAAACTGTGAGATGAATGGGCAGGCTCCCCGAATCAAGTGGGGGAGCCTGATAACCCTTTTATTTTAGCGGATGCTTCAGGCGCGGCTGCGCTTTTCGTTCTCTTCGAGAGCGAGTTTGATGAAGTCCTCGATCTTCATCACGCCGAGGTCCTTGCCGCCGCGCATGCGCACGGAAACCGTCCCGGCCTGCGCTTCCTTCTCGCCGACGACGAGGATGTACGGAATCTTCTGCAGGCTGAGCTCGCGAATTTTATAGTTGATCTTTTCACCGCGCAAATCCGTCGTGACACGGATGCGGGCCTCGTGAAGCTTGGCGGCAACAGACTTCGCGTAGTCGATCTGGTTGTCCGTGATCGGGGCGACGGCGCACTGCACCGGAGCGAGCCAGAGCGGGAAGGCACCGGCGAACTCCTCGATCAGCATGCCGATCCAGCGCTCGAGCGAGCCGAGGATGGCGCGGTGGAGCATGACCGGGATCTTGCGGGTGTTGTCCTCGCCGACGTACTCGGCGCCGAGGCGGCCCGGCATCTGGAAGTCGACCTGGATCGTGCCGCACTGCCAGGAACGGCCGAGGCAGTCCTTCAGGTGGTACTCGATCTTCGGGCCGTAGAAGGCACCCTCGCCCTCGAGGATGTCGTACTTGATGCCGATCGCGTCAAGGCTCGCCATCAGGGCATGCTCGGCCTTGTCCCAGATCGCGTCCTCGCCGATGCGCTTCTCGGGGCGCGTGGCGACCTTGTAGGCGATCTCGGTGAAGCCGAAGTCGGCGTAGACCTCCTGGACGAGGCGGGTGAAGTCCTCGCACTCGGCGAGGATCTGGTCCTCGGTGCAGAAGATGTGGCCGTCGTCCTGGGTGAAGCCGCGCACGCGCATCAGGCCGTGCAGGGCGCCGGAGGGCTCGTTGCGGTGGCACTGGCCGAACTCGCCGATTCGCAGCGGCAGGTCACGGTAGCTGCGGAGCTTCGAGTTGAACACCTGGATGTGGCCCGGGCAGTTCATCGGCTTCAGGGCGTAGTAGCGGTTCTCCGATTCGGTCGTGAACATGTTCTCGCGGTACTTGGCCCAGTGACCGGAGCGCTCCCAGAGCGAGCGGTCGAGCAGCTGCGGGGCCTTGACCTCGTTGTAGCCGTTGTCCTGGTAGACGCGGCGCATGTACTGCTCGACGACCTGCCAGAGAGCCCAGCCCCTGGCGTGCCAGAAGACCATGCCAGGGGCCTCGTCCTGCAGATGGAAGAGGTCGAGCTCGCGGCCGAGGCGGCGATGGTCGCGCTTCTCGGCCTCGGCGAGCATCGTGAGGTAGGCCTTCTGATCGTCCTTCGTCGCCCAGGCGGTGCCGTAGATGCGCTGGAGCATCTCGTTCTTGGAGTCACCGCGCCAGTAGGCGCCGGCGACCTTCATCAGGTGATGCACCTTGAGCGCGCCCGTCGAGGGGACGTGGGGGCCGCGGCAGAGGTCGACGAAGTCGCCCTGACGGTAGAGCGAGATCACCTCGCCCTCGGGGATCGACTCGATGATCTCGGCCTTGTAGTGCTCGCCGAGACCCTTGAAGAAGGCGATCGCGTCGTTGCGGGGCATCTCCTCGCGCACGATCGGGATGTTCTTCTTGACGAGCTCGTCCATGCGGGCCTCGATTCTCTCGAGATCCTCGGGCGTGAAGGGGCGCGAGTAGGAGAAGTCGTAGTAGAAGCCGTTCTCGATCGACGGGCCGATCGTGACCTGCGCCTCGGGGAAGAGCTCCTTGACGGCCTGGGCCATCAGGTGAGCCGTCGAGTGGCGGATGATCGAGAGGCCCTCGGCGTCGCGGCCGGTGATGATCGAAACCTCAGCGTCCTTCGAGACGACGGTCGAGAGGTCGACGAGCTTGCCGTCGACACGGCCGGCAAGCGCGGCCTTCGCGAGGCCCGCGCCGATCGATGCGGCGATTTCAGCGACGGTAACCGCGCCCGGATACTCGCGCTTCGATCCGTCAGGAAGGGTGACTGCTAGCATTTTTCAATCCTCACAAAATTTGCGGGCATAAAAAAAGTGCGGACTTGAGCCGCACTTTTTCTGTTTCCTGAGTCTGCCGACAACTATGCGCCCACGCCCTGTCTTCAATGACGGAGCGCTGTTGTTCGCACATTCATCGCGATGAACGACATCATCAGCATTCCCGAAAAAAATTCTGGTAGGCACAATTGGATTCGAACCAACGACCCCCACCATGTCAAGGTGATGCTCTAACCAACTGAGCTATGTGCCTGTCAAGGTTTTGATTCTAGGATCCGTCCCGTGCTTCCGCAAGTTCGAGTTCCTTTTCCGCCGGTCCCTGAACCGCCGTCCGCGCATTTCCGAGGAATCTTTGGTAGGCACAATTGGATTCGAACCAACGACCCCCACCATGTCAAGGTGATGCTCTAACCAACTGAGCTATGTGCCTGTCAGATTCGCGGAACCGCGTGAGGTGTGAATTATATCTAGCCTTTCTCAAAAAGCAAGAGCGGCGCGAAAAATTTTTCCCGCCGCCGCTCTGCTCTTCACATGAGGGCCGTCAGAGACGCCTTGCCGAGAGCACGCCGGGCAGTTCGCGCAGCCCCCTGAGGAGCTGCCGCATCGCGTCGCCGCCGCGCACCTCGACCGAGAAGCGCATGTGCTGGTCGCCCTTCATCATCATCGAGTTGATGCCGGTGACGTGCACCTTCTCGCGCTGGAAGACCTCGGAGACGTCCTTCATCAGGCCCGGGCGGTCCGCGGCCACGATGAGCACGTCGGCCGGGTAGATCGCGTCGTCGATCGTGCTGCCCCAGCTCACCTCGATCAGGCGGTCATGGTCCTGCTCGACCATGTTCTTCATGTTCGGGCAGTCCGCGCGGTGGATCGTCACGCCCCTGCCGCGGGTGACATAGCCCACGATCTCGTCGGGCGGCACCGGATGACAGCAGCGCGCGAGCTGCGTCAGGAGCGAATCCATGCCCACCACGAGCACCTTACCCTTCTTCTTCTCCGAGGAGCCGCCCTTCACGACGATCTCGGGCTCCTTCTCGGGCTCGGGCTTCGGCGGCTGGACGGCCTGCGCGAGCGCGGTGAGCGTGATCTCCTCCTTCGCGAAGGCGATGCAGAGGTCGTCGACCTTGTCGAAACCGAGGCGCTTGGCGAGATCATCGAGCTTCACCGCGGTCTTGCCGAGGCGGGCAAGCTCTTTGTCGAGGCGCTCGCGGCCCTCGTTCAGAAGCTCCTGCTGCTGCTGCGCGTTGAACCACTGGCGCACCTTGTTGCGGGTGCGCGCGCTCGCGGCGTACCCGAGCTCCGGGTTGAGCCAGTCGCGCGAGGGCTGTCCGGTCTTGCCCGCGATGATCTCGACGGTCTGGCCGGTCTTCAACTTCGTATTGAGCGGCACCATCGCGCCGTCGACGCGCGCGCCGCGGCAGCGATGACCGAGCTGCGTGTGCACGAGGTAGGCGAAGTCGACGGGCGTCGCCCCCTGGGGGAGCTCCACCACGCGTCCCTGCGGCGTGAGGCAGTAGACATGGTCGTCCTCGACGGCGTGCGCGTCCTGATGCGGGTCTCCGCCCACCTCCGTGCGCCAGGCAAGAAGCTGGCGCAGCCACGCGACGCGCTGCTCCTCGGCCTCCGAGGCGCCGTTGGAGTTCCCCGCCTCCTTGTAGCGCCAGTGCGCCGCGACGCCGAGTTCGGCGAACTCATGCATCGCGCGGGTGCGGATCTGAATCTCGATCGGGCGGCCCTGCGAGTCCGTGAAGACCGTGTGCAGCGACTGGTACCCGTTCGGCTTCGGGTTGGCGATGTAGTCGTCGTATTCCTTCGAGATGATCGTGAAGTGCTCCTGCACGATAGAGAGCACCTCGTAGCACTGCTCGACCGTGCCGACGATGATGCGCAGCGCGCGCACGTCGAAGAGCTGGTCGAAGCGCAGGTGCTTTCTCTGCATCTTCTTCCAGATCGAGTAGATGTGCTTCGGACGGCCCGAGATGTCCGCCTCGATGCCGTGCTCGGCGAGGAGCGACTTCACCTTGTTCACCGTGTTGTACATGAACTCGAGGCGCTCCTCGCGCGACTCGTCGAGTTCGTTGGCGATGTGGCGGTACTCGTCAGGACGCGTGATGCGCAGCGACAGGTCCTCGAGCTCCCACTTGATCTGCCAGATGCCGAGGCGGTTGGCGAGCGGAGCGAACACCGCGAGCGTCTCCTCGCCGAACTCCTTCGCGCCCTCGCTCTCGGTGCTCGTGAACCAGCGCAGCGTCTGCAGACGGCTCGCGAGCTTCAGGAGCACCACGCGCAGGTCAATGCACATGGCGAGGAACATGCGGCGCAGCGCCTCGGGCTGCATCGCCGCGCGCGCCTCCGGACTCTCGGAGCGGGCGCGCTTCGAGACTTCGTTCATCTTGCCGTGTTCCTTCACGAGGCCGGCCACCGTGGGGCCGAAGCTCTTCGTGATCCACTCGTCGGAATTCTGGACGACCTTGGGAACACTGAACAGGTACGCCGCGGCAATGAGTTCCGGATCGTTGCGGATGCCGCGGAGGATGCCGGCGACGCCGTCGGCATGGGTGAGCGTCGGCTCGCCCGTTGAAAGGGTTCTTCCGCTGTAGAGCGGCTCGACGAGGCTCCTCGCGAGCCCCGGATCGGCGGCGGGATTGTTCTCCGTCGTTTCCATTGTTGCCTCTTCCTTTCTTGCGCTTCTCTTGTTCTCTGCCGCCGCGGAGCCGTTCCGTCTCCGGGGAAGCACCCCGGAAAGGTCCGCGGCAGGGATCTCTTTGAAGTCAATTCTAGAAAAGGCCGCGCCTTCCTGCCCGCCGGGCGCGCAGGGCGAGTCGCATTTGCTTACTTTCTTCTTCCGCGGGAACGGAAACGCCGAAGCGGCGGCCGTTTTCCGGTGTCGCTTCGGCGTATCACAGTCCCGGGTTCAGATCACAGGATCAAATCCGAGCTGCCGGTCATAACCCCCAGAACGTCCAGGCGAACTTGCCGCCGAGCGAGTAGGACTCGTAACGCGATCCGGCCCTGGACGCCCCGGCGGAGACTTCGAACCGCGTCGCGGGGAACTGCAGTCCGAGCGTGACGTCCGCGTTCCAGCGGAACCTCGCAAGATGATCGGCCGTGAGCGTTCCCGAGGCGCCTGCGACGCCGGGCACCGACACGGAGACATCGGGACTCTTCGAGGTCAGCCCCGTGGCGTAGGCCGCCACGCGGACGTCCGCGCGCCGCGGAGCGTACTCGGCCACGAGCGGATTGAACCCGGACCAGCTGAAGTCCTTTCCGAACGATAGAATGGCCCCTGCGGTCGCGAGTCCGGATACCGATCCTTTCTCCGTGGTCTGGAGTTCGTTGCGCGAGTATGTGGTCCCCAATGTTGTGTCCACATCCTCCCAGCGCACCGCCCTGAGCCCCAGGACGGTGCGGAGACTCCAGAAGTCCCGCTCGAAGAGATGATGGGTCCACATGAGACCGGCCGAGTAGATGCGGCGCTTGATTCCGCCCACACTCTCGTACGTGGGGCTAAGACCGGTGACCGCGACGTTCTCTTCGCTTTCTGCATACGAGATGTCGAAGAGCAACTCGTCCGCGTCATATTCCTTCAGAGCAAAGACTGAGGCCAGAACGGTGTCGGTCTCGCCGTTGGTTCTGAGATAGGACATGAGCCACTGACTGTCCGCAGTGGAGAAGAGTCCGTAAAATCCGAATTTCAGGCCCCAGTCCTTCACCCCGGCCACCAAGGAGCCGGATATCGTCGTGAAATCGACGCGCTCCCGCTTCGAGCGCTTGTCCGTCGGTACATTGACATTCGTCTCCGCCTCGCCCGTCTTGATCTCAAGTGTCACGGGAATGTCCTGCATCCACTTGAACAGACGCTCCTCAGACTCGTCATCGCTTAGAATCTGATGTCCTTCCCGTCTTGCAGAGTCGATGTGCCTGTACAGATCCGTTGAGGTCTCGGAGATCAGCGAAGCCATACGCTCCCGTGCCCCGTTGCTGTTAGACAACAGCCCTAGCCAAACGACAGTTCGTGACGCACCTTCAATGCTATCCCACTGATTTTCATCGAAAATCTTTTTGATGCCTCCCGGCATTGTCAGGCTATTGCGCTTCACATAGAGCAGCGTGATCATGTCCCGGAGTTCGCCGTGGTAAGCAATGCCGTCGAATGTCAAGGCAAGATCACCTTCCGAAGATTTTGAAAGCGTGCCCTGGAAGACTCCGCTGGTTCCGAATTTCGTGAGAATTTCGCCCTCGATTTCCGCTTCGGCAATGTCGAGGGAAGTCAGCAGAGCGGCGGTGTCAACCGAAACCGTTCCGTTGTCTTCATCTATATTCAGAACCTCGGGATCAGTGAACCAGAGCTCGGCCCCCGGTTCGAAGGCAATTCGGGTTCCGGCAGCTGCAGTCAGGACTGCCGAGGCATTTTGGATTTCAAGCACGCCCGTTTCGGCCACCCTGAGACTGTGCTCTGACGAAGACGCGTCGCATCCCACGCAGATCGTCGTGCCGCTAGTCAGATTCAGCTCTCCGAGCAATGACAGGACCGGTCGGGGATCGAGATCGTAGTTCGATTCCGCAAGGCTCGCTCCTTCTCCTATGAATACATTGCTCTGACCGTTGATGCTGAGGCGGAGTCCGGCGTCATCAGAACTTTCAATGGCTTCCACAAAGACACGGCTCACCGACAGCTCCCGGTCGTCCGCCTCTCCTACTTTAATAGTGGTCGTACCGCCCATTAAATTCAGGGTTCCTATCTGAGCCCATGAATATTTTTCGCTGCTTATGATTTGTAAGCCGGCCCCATCATGAGACAGAACCACAGGGAGAATCGCACCACTGTTGTGGACGATTAAAGACGAGCCCTCCTGGAGGTTCAGGACACCGATGACTCCGGAGCCGCCGTAAATTGTCAGCGTAGCCCGGCTGTCGAGATCTACGAACCCCTGGCGGATGTTCGTGACGGTGGCATCACTCTGGGCACATGCGGGACTGATCGGGAAAAGGAAGGCGATGGCCATTGCGAGCATCATGACCAGATAACAGAGGATCGCCGGAGGCGGCTGCTCGCAGGGATGTGTCGTCGTCATGGTCGACGTTTCAGCCGGCCTGCGCCAGCTTGCGCCGCAGTGCCACCAGGGACTTGCGACGGCTTCAGGGTAATTTCTCATGGACTGAGTCCTTGACTTAGGGTTGAAAAAAAAGAAAATCGGCAGAGGTGGTGGATTTTTTGTTACCATTGTTGTAAGGCCGACATTACAGATGGGATCTTAGCGATGACTGAGAAGCATTTCTATTCGGGTTTACCACTAGAGGCGCATACTGTCTGTTCTCCGGATTGAGAAGTCACCGACAAAGAACTTTCACTCAATTTACGTCAAAAAAAATCCTCCGGTGAAATATCCACCGGAGGATCCTGGAAAATTTCTGATTTTGCCCGTCAAAACGACGGTGATTTTTTTCTTTAATTACGTAAAGAATGAATCGGCGCGGGGATGCGTCCGCCGAGCTTCACGAAGCCCGAGGCGTCGCCGCCCGGGACACGGATGATGCTCGCTTCGCCGAGGAGGCCGCCGAAGTGCGCCACGTCGCCCACGGTCTTGCCCGGAACCGGGATCACGCGGACGGCGGTGGTCTTTCCGTTGATCATGCCGATCGCGGACTCGTCGGCGATCATGCCGGCGATGGTGGAGGCCGGGGTGTCGCCCGGGATGGCGATCATGTCGAGACCGACCGAGCAGACCGAGGTCATCGCCTCGAGCTTCTCGAGCGTCAGGGCGCCGGAGCGGGCCGCCGCCTCGATGGCGCTGTCCTCGGAGACCGGGATGAAGGCGCCGGAGAGGCCGCCCACGTGCGAGGAGGCGAAGACGCCGCCCTTCTTCACCTGGTCGTTGAGCATCGCGAGGATCGCGGTCGTGCCGGGGGCGCCGATCGACGAGAGACCGAGCGACTGGAAGATCTCGCCCACGCTGTCGCCCACGGCCGGGGTCGGGGCGAGCGAGAGGTCGGCGACGCCGAAGGGGAGGTTCAGACGGCGGGCGACCTCGTTGCCGATGATCTCGCCCACGCGGGTCACCTTGTAGGCGGTGTGCTTGATCACCTCGGCGGCGTCCGTGATCGTCAGGTACTCGCCCTTGGCACGGAAGGCGCGGTCGAGGGCCTTCTTCACGACGCCCGGGCCGGAGACGCCCACGTCGATCACGACGTCGGGCTCGCCCACGCCGAGGTAGGCGCCGGCCATGAAGGGAACGTCCTGCGGGATGTTGCAGAAGACGACGAGCTTCGCGCAGCCGATGGCGTCGCGGTCACGGGTGGCCTCGGCGACGTCAAGGATGCGCTCGCCCATCAGGCGCACGGCGTCCATGTTGATGCCGGCCTTCGTGGAGCCCACGTTGATCGAGCTGCAGATGCGGTCGGTCGTGGCGAGCGCCTCGGGGAGCGCGTCGATCAGGTTCTTCTCGCCCGGGGTCATGCCCTTCTCGACGAGCGCGCCGAAGCCGCCGATGAAGTCAACGCCCACTTCCTTGGCGGCCTCGTCGAGGACGCGGCAGGCGGCGACCATCTCGTCGCGCGAGAACGCGGCGCCCACGGTGCCGATCGGCGAGACCGAGATGCGCTTGTTGACGACGGGAATGCCGTAGCGGTCCCCGACGAGATCGCAGGTCTCGACGAGCTTCGAGGCGTAGCGCGAGATCTTCGCGCGGACCTTGTAGGCGAAGCTGTCGAAGTCCGAGCTCACGCAGTCGAAGAGATTGATGCCCATCGTGACGGTGCGGACGTCGAGATGCTCCGAGCGGAGCATGTTGATGGTGGAGAGTACCTCGCGGTCAGTCAGCATTTTTTTTCAGTTCCTTTCCGTAGTGATCGGTCACTCCACCTTCACGCGGTGGATCGCCTCGAAGATGTCGCGGTGCTGCAGGTTGCAGCGCAGGCCCATGTGCTGGGCGCGGTCGATGAGGGTGCGGTGGAGCGCACGACGGTCGACGTCCATCGGAATCATGGTCTCGAAGACCTGGAGCGACTGGCCGTCCTCGATCGGGAAGGCGCGCAGGCTCTCGATGTTGATGCGCTGCTCGGCGAGGATCTTCGAGAACGTCGTGATGATGTCGTTGCGGTCCGGGCCGTAGACGCTGATCACGTACGGCTCGCCGTCCATCGGCGCGGGCGGCTCGACGAAGTCCGCGATCATGACGGCCTGGTTGAGCTTGCGGCGGTGGATCTCCTCCTTCAGTGCCTCCTCGAGCACCTCACGGGAGAGGTCGGCGGGCTTCTGCACAACGCACATCAGGGCGAACTGACCGTGCAGGGTCACCTGACTCACCTGCTCCAGGTTCGAATTAAAGCGCGTGATCACAGCCGAGACGGTCGACACGATGCCGGGCCGGTCAAGACCGAAGACGCCGATAAGCACGCGATCGGTGGTTACTTCACTCACGAGAGGTCTCCAAAATTTGGAAGAGATTGCTGCGGAACCGGCGGTCCCCCTGGCCGGGGCGGGTCCGCAGCGGCCGCGGCCCTGAGGGTGCCAGCCCTTCCCGAAAGGAAGATGGCTGCGCCGCCAGCGGCCGGTATGGAATGTGAAGGGTGAGTGTATCCGCTGGGAGCCCTTCAATGCGTCCGCGGAGACGGGCGAATTGATTAGACCGGACGGGTTTTCTCAAAGAAAAGCCCATCCTGGGCAGGATTCACACGCCTCTCCGGGAAAAGGCGCCGGGATGTGCGAGAAGACCCTCAAGCCTCGGGAAGGTCCGGAGAGCGGCGGCGCGCGAGATGCGCACGACCTCCTCCTCGCTCACGCCGCGCAGGTCCGACGCAACCCGCACGTACTCCCGGATGTCCGCCGGTTCGGTCGCGAGCGGCGCAAGCCCGGCCGCGAAGGCGTCGCGCCTTCCCGAGCCCGGCATGTCCGGCGTGTCGGTCTCGAGCACCCAGTCGCCGTCCTTCACCTCCGCGAGGTGGCGCCGGATGCGCCGGCTGCCCGCATAGGTCGCCGCGCCCCCGAAACCGAGCTTCATGCCGCGCGCGAGAAAGGCCTCGCGCTCGGCATCCGAGCCATTGAAGGCGTGGATCACGCCGCCCGGGGGCGGAATGCGCCGGAAAGCGCCGAGCGTCTGCGAGCCCGTTTTCCTCACGTGCACCGAGAGCGGCAGATCAAAGTCCCGCGCGATCCTGAGCTCCTCGATGAAGACCTCCATCGCGAGCCTCTGGTCGATCCCGGGCTCGAAGGCATCGAGCCCCACCTCGCCCACGCCGATGAAGAAGGGATCGTCCATTGCCTCCCTCACCCTTGCGCGCAGCTCCGCGAGCGCGGCCGGCGTCGCCTCGGCGAGCGCGAGCGGATGGATGCCGAGGAGGTACCCGAGGCCCGTCTCATGCGCGACGCGGGCCGTGAGCTCCCAGTTCGAGGGCGCGCCCGCGCAGAGGAGGATCTGCTCCACGCCGGCGCCGCGCGCGACTTCGAGCATCTCCCGGCGCCTGCCGTCGAGCTCCGGCATCTGCAGGTGCGAGTGCGTGTCGATGATGCCCATCGATCGGGCCTCCGTCAGGCCGGCTCGATCACGCCGTCGGCGAGCCGCACCGTGCGGTCGCAGCGGCGCGCGAGCTCGCGGTCGTGCGTGACGATCACAATGGCGCTCCCCTTCTCGCGCGCGAGCGCAAGCAGCGACCCGAAGACCTGCTCCGAGGTCTCGTGGTCGAGGTTGCCCGTGGGCTCGTCGGCGAGCACGCAGGCCGGTTCCGTGATGAGCGCGCGGGCGATCGCCGTCCTCTGCCGCTCGCCCCCCGAGAGCTGCGAGGGAATGTGGTCGAGGCGGTGGCCGAGCCCCACGAGCTCGAGCGCCGCGCGGGCGCGCTCCCTCGCCTCCTCGCGGTTCATGCGCCGGATGAAGAGCGGCATCGCCGCATTGTCGAGCGCCGTGAACTCGGGGAGCAGGTGGTGAAACTGATAGACGAAGCCGAGCGAGCGGTTCCTCAGCTCCCCGCGCGCGCCCTCCGAGAGTCCGCGCAGGCTCACGCCGGCGATCTCCACCTCGCCCGCCTCGAGCTCGTCGAGGCCGCCGAGGATGTGCAGCAGCGTCGACTTGCCCGACCCGGACGCGCCGAGGATCGCGAGCGTCTCGCCGCGCCTCACGTCAAGCGTCACGTCGCGCAGCACCGGCACCTCACGCTCGCCGTCCCGGTAGGTCCGGGCGACGTGCTTCGCACGCAGCGCGTATTCGTTCTGGTCATTCATAGCGAAGCGCCTCCGCAGGGTGAATGCGCGCGGCGCGCCAGCTCGGGTAGAGCGTCGCGGCGAGCGAGAGAAGGAAGGAGAAGACCGAGATCGGGAAGATGTCCGAGAGCCTCGGGTCCGAGGGCATGTTGCTGATGAAGTAGATTTCGCGCGGCAGGAACTCCACGCCCATGAGCGACTCGATGAAGCTGACGATCTCGCCCACGTTGTAGGAGATGAGCAGCCCCGCGGCCACGCCCGAGGCGACGCCCACGGCTCCCACGATCGTGCCCTGGATCATGAAGATCGCGAGAATCGAGCCCCTCGAGGCGCCGAGCGTGCGCAGGATCGCGATGTCGCTCTGCTTCTCCTTGACGGTCATGACGAGCGTGGAGACGAGGCCGAAGGCGCCGACGAGCACGATGAGAAAGAGGATGATGCCCATCATGCGCTTCTCGACCTGCACGGCCGCGAACCAGGTGCGGTTCTGCCGCGACCAGTCGGCGGCGTAGACGCCCGGGTCGAGCGTCTGCGCGATGCTCGTCGCGATGTACGGGGCGTCGTACATGTCGGCGGTCCTCAACCTCAGGCCCTGCGGGCCGCCCGTGCGGAAGATGGCCGCGGCATCCTCGATGTTGAGGAGCGCCATCGTCGAGTCGTATTCGTAGTGGCCGGAGGCGAGGTAGCCGATGACGGTGAGCTGCCGCATGCGCGGAACGAGTCCGGCGGGCGTCATGCTGCCCTGGGGGACGAGGAGCGCGATGCGGTCGCCCGTGCGCACGCCGAGGCTGCGCGCGAGATCCCGCCCGAGGATCACGCCGAAGCTCTTCGGCGTGAGGTCGGAGAGCACCGCCCCGCCGGTGATGTTCTGCGCGATCTCGCTCACGCCGGGTTCCTTCGCCGGATCGATGCCCTTCACGAGAGCGCCGCGCACGACCGAGCCAGAGCTGAATAGCCCCTGGCCCTGCACGTAGGGCGCCGCGGCGAGCACGTCGTCGCGCGCCTCGAGCTTCGCGGCGAGCGCGTCGGCGTCGGCGAGCGGCCCCGGGATGGCGGTCACCTCGATATGCGGGATCACGGAGAGCATGCGGTCGCGCACTTCCTTCTGAAAGCCGTTCATCACCGAGAGCACGATGATGAGCGCCGCGACGCCGAGCGCGATGGAGGCGACGGAAATGCCCGAGATGAAGGACATGAAGCCGTCCCGGCGGCGTCCCCTGCGGCCCCGCCGCGTATAGGTGAGGCCGATCATGAATTCAAACGGTGTCTGCACGAGTGCTCCGGTGATGGTTCTCCCCGTCCGGACCAGCGACGGCTTGCGTCCCTGGGAGTCCGGCTGAACGGATCATTCTAAAGGCGTGAAATGTACAATCCTGTGCATTATGACAACTGCCTACACTCTGATTCCCGGAGCGCGCCTTCCTGCCCGCGCAGCCCCGGATGTCCTTGCGTGCCTGTCGCCCGCGGTCCGCGAGCGTCTCGGCGCGCTCGGGCTGGGCTGCGAGGCGCCCGGACTGCAGCGCCTCTCCGCTCCGCTCCACGAATACTCACCCCACCGCGCCTGGCTCTGGAAGGTGCTCACGGGACGCTCCGGCGCCCCCGTGATCGCCCCCTACGCCTGGATCGCCGCGGGCGGCCCGCGCCTTGACCAGTGCTTCTGGTCGCTCGACCCCTGGAGGGTTGACGACGAGGGGCGCCTCGCGCGCATCACCGTCCCCGACGAAAAGCTGCCCGCCTTCGCGAGCGCGATGGACGCGGGGCTCCACGCGCACGGCCTGCGCCTCATGATCTCCGGCGACCGGTTCTTTGCCACGCGCCGCGAGGCCTTTGACCTCGAGGCCCGTCCCTTCGAGGACCTGGTCGGCATGGCACAGGAGCACATCCCGCATCTCCCGCACCTAGCCCGCGGCGCCGACGCCCCCGCGGCGATCGCGCTCGCCGAAGAGCTCACCGAGGCCGTGAAGCCGCACGTTGCCGGGCTCGAGGGCTTCTGGCTCTCGGGCGGCGGCCGCGTCGAGCCCGTCTTCCCGCCCTCGCCCTTCCGCGCCGTCGTCACGGACGACGCCGTCGTGCGCGCCTGGGCCGACAACGCAGGCATCCCGCGCTCCGCGATCGCCCCGATGACCGTCCGCGGCGAGCCCCGCGCCGAGTGGCCCGCCGCCCCCGAGGGCGACCGCATCGCCGTCTTCGCCGATCTCTACGAGGCGTGGCTGCGCGAGGACTGGGACGCCTGGCTCGCGGCTCTGCCCGAGCTCCTCGACCGCATTGACCGCTGGAAGTCCACCTTCCGGGGCGTGCACATCGACACGCACGTCATGGTGTTCTTCGGGCACGCCGGCGCGGCGACGCTGCTGCCGGCGAAGAAGTCCCCGCTCGCCTTCTGGAAGAAGGCCCCCGGACAGCCGCTTGAATCCTGGCTCATCGAGTCCGCCGAGGAGGAGTGAGCCATGACGAAGATTCTTTCCCGCGCCTACGACCCGCACACCGCCGAGCGCCTCACCCGCGAGGGATACCTCCCGCCCATCGCCCGCGCGCTCGCCGCCCGCGGCATCTGCGAGCGCTCCGACCTCGATCAGAACTGGCAGGGCATGCTTCCGCCCGGGATGCTCGAGGGCACCCGCGAGGCGGCCGAGCGTCTCGCGCTCGCCCGCGCCCGTCATGAGCACGTCACCATCGTCG
The DNA here is from genome assembly GCF_030539355.1 of Sutterella sp. Lineage (GTDB taxonomy): Bacteria > Pseudomonadota > Gammaproteobacteria > Burkholderiales > Burkholderiaceae_F > Sutterella. The sequence continues at coordinate 19,562 of NZ_JAUNSF010000002.1, read as the reverse complement.
CCGACTACGACTGCGACGGCGCGACCGCCTGCGCGGTCGGCATCCGCGGCTTCCGCATGCTCGGCATCGACGCCTCCTACTTCGTCCCCGACCGCGTGCTCCACGGCTACGGCCTCACGCCGACGGTGGTCGACATCGTCGCGGCGAGAAACCCCCGGCCGAACCTCATCGTGACCGTCGACAACGGCGTCTCCTCGGCTGCGGCCGTCGAGCGCGCCCGCGAGCTCGGCATCGAGGTGATCGTCACCGACCACCACCTCCCCGGTCCGGAGCTCCCGCGCGCGCTCGCGATCGTCAATCCGAACCTCGCCACCTCGAAGTTCCCCTCGAAGAACCTCGCGGGCGTCGGCGTCATCTACTACGTGCTGCTCGCGCTCCGTGCGCTGCTGCGCGAACAGGGCGCCTGGCCCGACGGCGCGCAGCCGCGGCTCGACACGCTCTGCGACTTCGTGGCGCTCGGCACCGTCGCCGACGTCGTGAAGCTCGACAAGAACAACCGCATCCTCGTCTCGCAGGGCCTGCAGCGCATCCGCAACAACCGCACCCACGCGGGCATCGAGGCGCTCTTCCAGATCTCGGGGAAAAACATCGCCACGGCCTGCGTGCGCGACTTCGGCTTCGCCGTCGCGCCGCGCATCAACGCCGCGGGCCGTCTCTCCACGATGGAGAACGGCATCGAGTGCCTGCTCTCGGACGACCCGGCCGCGGCGCTCGCGCTCGCCGACAGCCTCAACTCGATCAACGCCGAGCGCCGCGAGCTCGAGGGCGAGATGCAGACCGCGGCCGAGGAGATCCTCGACTCCGTCAACGTCGACGAGCGCGCGACCTTCTCGCTCTACAACCCCGGCTTCAACGAAGGCGTGGTCGGGCTCGTCGCCGCGCGCTTGAAGGAACGCATCCACCGCCCCGTGATCGTCTTCGCTCCGACGGAGAACGGGGAACTGAAGGGCTCTGGCCGCTCGATCCCCGGCATTCATCTGCGCGACATGCTCGACCTCGTCTCGAAGGCGCTCCCCGGCGTCGTCATCCGCTTCGGCGGTCACGCGATGGCCGCGGGCCTCTCGATCCGTCCCGACGGCTACCAGGAGTTCGCACAGGCCTTCGAGGAGATCGTGCGCACGCACGTCGAGGCATCCGTCTTCGAGCGCGTCGTCCTCACCGACGGCGGACTCGCCCCGGACGAGATCACCGAGCGCCTCTGCGGCGAGATCGAGGGGCAGATCTGGGGACAGGGGTTCGAAGCGCCGCTCTTCGCCAACGAGTTCTCCGTCTTGAACCAGACGCTCCTCAAGGACGCGCACCTGAAGCTCTCGCTCGGCCTGGGCGGCCAGCGGTTCGACGCGATCTTCTTCCGTCACCGCGATCCCCTTCCGACGCGCGTGCGCATCGCCTACCGCCCCTCGATCAACGAGTTCCGCGGACGCCGTTCGGTGCAGCTCGTCGCCGAGGCAGCCGAATAGTCTCCGGGGGCCCGAGCCCCCGATGTAAAAGAGCCTCCGGGCACACGGATTTCCCTGAGAATTCAGCGGATTTCCGGCGCCCCCGGAGGCTCTCTCCGCCTATAATGGCGAGTTTCTGAAATTTTTCACGCTCTCATGCGTTCCCGGCCCGTGTCGGCAGCAGTCCGGCCCGCCCGGGGACCCATCCAAAGGACGCAATAAACAAATGGAAGCTGAACGCATCAATCAGATTGAGGGCCTCATTGAGGATCTGGGCCACAGGCTCGCCGAACTTCGGAGGTATCTTTGACGTCGACCGCAAGGCACGACGACTCGAAGAAGTCAATCGCGAGATTGAGAACCCCGACCTCTGGAACGACCCGAAGCACGCCCAGGAAGTGAGCAAGGAGAAGAAGATGCTCGACGACATCGTCGGCAGCTTCAACCGCCTCACCTCCGGCCTCAAGGACGCCGGCGAGCTCTTCGAGCTCTCCATGGCCGACGAGGACTGGGACGCCGTCGAGATGGTCGGCCAGGAAGTGGACGAATACGCCCGCGAGGTCGGTCAGCTTGAGTTCAAGCGCATGTTCAACCAGCCGATGGACTCGGCCAACTGCTACCTCGAAATCCAGTCGGGCGCGGGCGGCACCGAGGCCCAGGACTGGGCGAGCATGATCGAGCGCATGTACATGCGCTACAACGAGCGCAAGGGCTTCCGCGTCACGCTCGAGGAAGAGACCCCGGGCGAAGTCGCCGGCATCAAGTCCGCCACGCTCTTCATCGAGGGCGAGTGGGCCTACGGCACGCTGCGCACCGAGACGGGCATTCACCGCCTCGTGCGCAAGAGCCCCTTTGACTCGAACGCCCGCCGCCACACCTCGTTCTGCTCGGTCTACGTCTACCCCGAGGTGGACGACTCGATCGACATCGAGATCAACCCGGCGGACCTCTCCATCGACGTGTTCCGCGCCTCGGGTGCCGGCGGTCAGCACATTCAGAAGACCGAGTCGGCCGTGCGTATCCACCACATCCCGACGGGCATCATCACGATCTGCCAGGACGACCGCTCGCAGCACCGCAACCGCGAGAAGGCCATGCAGCAGCTGAAGGCCAAGCTCTACGAGCTCGAGATGCGCAAGCGCATGGAGGCGCAGACGAAGCTCGAGGAGCAGAAGTCCGACATCGGCTGGGGCCACCAGATCCGCAGCTACGTGCTCGATCAGTCCCGCGTGAAGGATCTGCGCACCAACGTCGAGACGGGCAACACCGGCGCCGTGCTCGACGGCGACCTTGACCAGTTCATTGAGGCGAGCCTGAAGGCCGGCGTGGGCGGCATGCCCGCGGCCGATTAATTCCGCCTCCCCTCCCCCGGGGACCGAATCTTCCCGGGGGCAACCGCTTTTTCACCAGAGAAAAAAAATGGCTGAGACCAACGCTCAGGAAACCCCGGTGCAGCAGCAGGAAGCCGCCGCCGAGGAGAACCACATCATCGCGGAGCGCCGCGCGAAGCTCGCCGCGCTGCGCGCCGCCGGCGTCGCCTATCCGAACGACTTCAAGCGCACCGACCTCTTCGGTGACCTCCGCGCGAAGTACGGCGAGATGACCGCCGAGGAACTCGAGGCCGCCGCGCCCGAGGTCGCCTGCTCCGGCCGCGTGATGCTCAAGCGCATCATGGGCAAGGCGAGCTTCTGCACGCTGCGTGACTTCACGGGCGACATGCAGTACTTCGTGCAGATGAACGAAGTGGGCCCCGACGCCTACGCCGCCTTCAAGACGTATGACCTCGGCGACATCGTCGCCGGCCGCGGCACGCTCTTCCGCACCCGCGCGGGCGACCTCGCGATCCGCGTGAAGGAAATCCGCCTGATGACGAAGAGCATCAGGCCGCTCCCTGACAAGCACAAGGGCCTGCAGGACACGGAGCTCTGCTACCGCCAGCGCTACGTCGACCTCATCATGAACGAGGACTCGCGCCGCCGCTTCCTCATCCGCTCGAAGGCGATCGCCGCGATCCGCTCCTTCATGCTCGAGCACCGCTTCCTCGAGGTCGAGACCCCGATGCTCCACCCGATCCCGGGCGGTGCCAACGCGAAGCCCTTCGTGACGCATCACAACGCGCTCGACATGGACATGTACCTGCGCATCGCGCCGGAGCTCTACCTCAAGCGCCTCGTCGTCGGCGGCTTCGAGCGCGTGTTCGAGGTCAACCGCAACTTCCGCAACGAGGGCGTGTCGATCCGTCACAACCCCGAGTTCACGATGATGGAGTTCTACGCGACGTACTGGACGTACCGCGACCAGATGGACTACACCGAGGAGCTGCTGCGCTCGGTCGCCGTCGCCGCCACGGGCTCCGCCGTTCTGAACTACCAGGGCCACGAGATCGATCTCAGCAAGCCCTTCCACCGTCTCACCCCGCTTGAGGCGATCCGCAAGTTCGCGCCGCAGTACACCGACGAGCAGTTGAATGACGCCGCGTTCCTGCGCGCCGAGCTTGAGCGCCTGGGCGGCGAGATCCCCGTCGACGCCGGCGTGGGCGCGCTCCAGATGTCCCTCTTCGAGGAGACCGCGGAGACGAAGCTCATTGAGCCGACCTTCATCATCAACTACCCGGTCGAGATCTCTCCGCTTGCCCGCGCCTCCGACAGCGATCCGCAGATCACCGAGCGCTTCGAGCTCTACATCGCCGGCCGCGAGACCGCGAACGGCTTCTCCGAGCTCAATGACCCCGATGACCAGGCCGCCCGCTTCAAGGCCCAGGCCGACAAGAAGAGCCACGGCGACGACGAGGCCATGTACTACGACGCCGACTACATCCGCGCGCTCGAGTACGGCCTGCCCCCGACCGCCGGCTGCGGCATCGGCATCGACCGCTTCATCATGCTCCTCACGGACGCCCCGACGATCCGCGACGTGCTGCTCTTCCCGCACATGCGTCCCGAGAACTTCAAGGGCTGATCGACCATGACTGAAGAAGTGAGGACGCAGCGCGCCCTCGCTTCCGGGACCTTTGAAGCCCGCCTGAGCGCCGTCTGCGATGCGTTCACGGCGGGCTTTTCCGTTCCGGACGCGGGGCTCGTTCCCGTCATGTGGGAAGGGCATGTCGTCGGCCGCACGCTGCCCGACTGGGCGGCGCGCGTGGGCGCGCTTCCCGGCGCCATGTACAGCGGCACGGAACTCGCGCTTCCCCTCGAGCTCGAGCCCTTCGGACGGCTCATGCGCGAGGCCGGCCTTTCGCAGGGCTGGCGCGACGAACTCCTTGACCTGAGGGCCATGACCCGCCCCGACGCGCCGCCCGAGGGCAAGCCTCTTCTGAGGCTCGAGCGCGCGCTCTTCCGCCCGATCGGCGCGGGCACCTCCGCCGTGCAGATCACCGCGCGGCTGCGCGCGCCCAGCGACGAGCGCGACCCGGTCTTCCTCATGGCGAAGCGCAGTCAGAAAAAGCTCGTCGGCCCCGGCCTCTGGGACGGTCTCGCCGCGGGCATGATCGGCGCGGGCGAGACGCCTCTCAATGCGGCCGGCCGCGAGGCGATGGAGGAGGCGGGGCTCGAGAACCTCGAGGCGCTTCATCCCGAGGACCTGGGCTTTTACTGGGCGTCGCGCCCCATACGCCACGGGTGGCTCCACGAGGCGAGCCACTCCTTCTGCGTGACGCTGCCCGAGGGGTTCACGCCGCGGCCGCTCGACGGCGAGGTGGAGTGCTTCGAGGTCTGCTCGGCCGAGAAAGCGCTTGAGCGCATTGTCGAGGGGAAGATGATGAAGGAGGCCGCGATGGCGATGCTCCTCACGCTCAGGAAGCACTTCTGAGACCGATCACGATCGGTGTTCGCCGCGGAAGGTGTCCGAAGAGACACGCCGCGGCGAAATCACATTTACTGGCACGCATTTCGTGGGATTAGGCAATCCGAACTATTGCGGTCGAAAGTATGACGAAAATAAAATTCGTGTGAAAGGACGGTGCCGCCACATCGTCCGCCTTTTCACCGGACCGGTAGCGGACGGTCCCTCTGCCAAGAGTTTCCAGATGATTTCACACGCCAGAGTGCTCGCTGCACTCGCCGTTTTTCTTCCCCTTGCCGTCCAGGCTCATTTCGGCATCGTGATCCCTGACCACGCGACCGCGCTCGAGCGCGCCGAATCGCAGGTGAACCTCCGCATCGCCTTTGCGCACCCGATGGAGCGCAGCGGCATGACGATGGCGAAGCCGGTGAACTTCTCGGTCTGGGCCGACGGCGCGAAGACCGACCTCACGGGCACTCTCGCCGCCGACAAGCTCTTCGGGAAGGACTCCTGGAAGACCTCGTACCGACTCGGACGCCCGGGCGTCTACCAGTTCGTCGCCGAGCCCGTCCCCTACTGGGAGCCCGCCGAGGACAAGTTCATCGTTCACTACACCAAGACCGTCGTGAGCGCCTTCGGCGAGGAGGACGGCTGGGCCGAGCCCGTCGGCGTGCGCACGGAGATCGTTCCGCTCACGCGCCCCTTCGCGGCTTATGCGGGCAACGTCTTCCGCGGTCAGGTTCTGCTTGACGGCAAGCCCGCCGCGAACTGCGAGGTCGAGGTCGAGTACTTCAACGAGGACGGCTCGCGCCGGGCGCCGAACGACTACTTCGTCACGCAGGTCGTCCGCACCGATGCCGAGGGCATCTTCAGCTACGCCGCGCCGTGGGCCGGCTGGTGGGGATTCGCCGCCCTCAACGACGCCCCGGAGAAGATGAAGTTCGAGGGCGCGGAGAAGGACGTCGAGCTCGGTGCCGTGATCTGGATGGAGTTCACGGATCCGGCTGAGGCAAGGAAGTAAGAAATGCACATCGCTGAAGGTGTTCTCGCCGCGCCGGTGCTCGCAGCCGGCGCCGTTGCAGCAGCCGCCGGCATTGCCGTGGGTCTGAGGCGCCTGCCCTCGGAGCGCCTGATGACGGCTTCGCTCGCCGGGGCCGCCTTCTTCGTCGCCTCGCTCATCCACGTGCCAGTCGGCTTCTCGAGCGCGCACCTGATATTGAACGGCCTGGTCGGCATCCTCGCCGGCTGGGCGGCCTTTCCGGTGATCTTCGCGGCGCTCCTGCTGCAGAGCCTGCTCTTCGGATTCGGCGGCCTCACGGTGCTCGGCGTCAACACCTTCACGATGGCCACGGGGGCACTCGCCGCCCTCCTCGTCTTCCGCACCTGCACCCCCGCCTCCGGCAGCGGACTCGCCGCCGCCGCCGCGGCCTTCGCCGCGGGCGCGGTCGCCGTGCTTGTCGCGGCACTCCTCACCGCTCTCGCGCTCGGCTTCTCCGAGGAGGGCTTCAGGGCCGCTGCGGCGGCGCTCCTCATCGCGCACATCCCCGTGATGCTCGCCGAGGGTGTCATCACCGCGATCGTCGTGCGGATGCTGCGCAAAAGAAACCCCGCCCTCATCGGCAACGCATTCGGAGAAAAACAAAATGCCTGACCTGCGCCCGTTTCTCCTCACCCTGCTCGTGATTCTCGCGGGCACCGCAGCCGCGCACCGCGTCAACCTCTTCGCCTGGCCCGAGGGCGGGGAGATCGTCATTGAGAGCGGCTTCTCGGGCGGCTCGAAGGCCCGGGGCGCAGTGATCACCGTGACCGCTCCCGAGGGGGGACCGGCGGTCGTCACCGGGAAGACCGATGAGTCAGGCACCTGGCGTTTCACGCCACCCGCCGAGCTTGTCAAAGCCGGCAAGGGCGCGCTCCTCACCGTGGACGCGGGCGAGGAGCACCGCAACACCTAGATGGTCGAGGCCGGTGAACTCGCCTCCGCCGCAGGCGTCTCCACGGGAGCGGCTGCTCACTCCGAGACTGTCCCCGCTCCCAAGGCAGCTGCCGGCGAAGCTCTTCCTTCAGCGCCGGCCGTGACCGCAGGCCTTACCGAGGCCGACGTGGAGGCCGCCGTTGCGCGGGCGCTTGACCGCCGCCTCGCTCCGATCGAGAAACGTCTCGCCGAGAGCCTCGACCCGGGTCCGAGGGTGCAAGACATCGTGGGCGGCATCGGCTGGCTGATCGGTCTCGGGGGCATCGCCGCCTGAGCACAGAGCCGCAGAAACACTCGGGAGGGAGAAAGGAAATGACTGAACGAGCCTCCGCCGAAGCACTGCCCGCCGCTCACATTTCGCGGTTTTCTCTCCTTGCCGCCCCGGGTGACCGGGCGCGGCTCATCCTTTTCGGGCTCCTCGCCCTGACGGCCGCGGTTCTGAAGACCCCGGCCGCCGCCGGGGCAGCCTTCGCGGGCGCTGCGCTCCTGCTCGCGCTCTGTCTCGGGAACATGAGGAAGCGTTCACTCCTCAGGAACGTCGCCGCAGTGAATGTCTTCACGACGGCCCTCTGGCTCATCGTTCCTTGGACGACGCCCGGTGAGTCAGTGCTCACACTCGGCGTGGTCCCGATTACCCGCGAGGGACTCCTCCTCGCACTCCTCACCACGCTGCGCTGCAACGCGGTGCTCTTCCTTTTCCTCGTGCTCGCGGCACCGATGGGCGTCTCCCGCACCGCAGCGACGATGGGCGCGCTTGGCATGCCCGCGAAGCTCGTCACCCTGATAACGCTCATGGCGCGCCAGATCCTCGCCCTCCGGCAGGAGCTTGCTCACATGCGCGAGGCGGCGATGCTCCGAGGGTTCGAACCGCGCATGAATCTCCACACTTACCGCACGCTCGCCGCCTTCGTCTCGCTCCTCTTCCTGCGCGCCTTCATGAAGAGCCGGCGTCTTGAGGAAGCGCTCACTCTCCGGGGCTTCTCCGGATCGTGGCCGAGGCGCGCCGTGCCCGGCCTCACCCTGGCGGAAGTTCTCCTGATCGGCGGTGTCGCCTTCGCCGCCGCCCTGCTCCTTCTCGCCGACCGCGGAGTGATCGCATGTCTGTGACGGATGAAGACTTCTTCCGCGTGACCGGGCTCACCTTCGCATGGCTCGCCGGTGCGCCGCTCTTTCGGGACGCGGACTTCCGCTGCGGCATGACCGAGCGCCTCGGCATCGCCGCGGACAACGGCACCGGGAAATCCACGTTCCTGAGGATCCTCACCGGACTTGAGACGCCTCAGACGGGCGAGATCCTCTGCATGGGCGACGCGGCGAAGACAAAGGAGGACTTCCGGCGCGTACGCACGCGCGCGGGCTTCGTGCTCCAGAACCCCGACGATCAGCTCTTCTTTCCCGAGGTGATCGACGACGTGATGTTCGGCCCGATGAACCTCGGTCTCACGGAAAACGAGGCGCGTGAGCGCGCGCAGGAAGTGCTCGCCCGACTCGGGATCGCGCACCTCGCGCACGCCGACTCCTTCAGCCTCTCGGGCGGGCAGAAACGGCTCGTCACCGTCGCGAGCGTCCTCTCGATGAACCCGACGGGACTGCTCCTCGACGAGCCGAGCACGGGGCTCGACCGCGCCGCGCGCACTCGCCTCTCCGAAGTGCTCCTCGCCTTCCCCGGCCCTGAGATCATCGTGAGCCACGACGAAAAGTTCCTCGCCGGTCTCTGCACCCGTGTAGTCACGATCGAGGACGGGAAGTTCCGCACGCTCTGAGGAGTACCCGCTCAAAAATCAGAAAGCCCTGCGTCCGCCAAGGATTCGCAGGGCTTCTTGCCTTCGGAGGGAAGGCAGATCAGTCGCGCTCGTCAAGCCAGGCCTGGAGGATCGCCTCGAGGATGCGCTCGTTGCTGGCCTCGGGGTCGTCATCGAACCCGGGGAGCGCGATCACCATCGCATGGAGCTTCACGAAGGAGAGCGTGAGCGGGTCCAGGTCCGGGTTGGCGTCATAGAGCGCCTCGCCGATCGCGCGGGCATCGGTCCACTTGAGCGCCATGACGGTTTACTCCCTTTCGCCGACGAGATTGCGGTTGTAGCGCGGGATCTCGACCGTGACGTCCTCGTCTCCGAGCTTCGCCTGGCAGGAGAGACGGCTCTCGGCGCAGGCGCCCCAGGCCGTGTCGAGGTGGTCGAGCTCGTTGTCCGAGGGCTCGGAGAGCGAGTCGTAGCCCTCGCGGATGATGACGTGGCAGGTGGCGCACGCACAGTTGAACTCGCAGGCGTGCGGGATCTTCACGCCGGCGGCGAGCATGGCCTTGGCGAGCACGACGCCCGGCTCGGCGTCAAACGTGATTCCCTGCGGGCAGAGTTCCTCGTGGGGAAGAATGGTGATCTTGGGCATTGCTTGTTCCTCTTCGTTTTAGTTCTGATCGGGGCGGCGGGATTCGAACTCGCGACCCGCCGCCGGGGTCTCAGTGCATGTTTGGTTGTCAGTCCTTCTTCGTCTCGTCGTCGCCTTCGAGGCCGAAGATGTCGTCGTCGATCGACTTGCCGGCGAGCGCGGCGCGGATCGAGCGGTCCATGCGGCGTTCGGCGAAGGATTCCGTGCCCTTGGCAAGCGCCTCGAGCGCGGCGTGGATCGCGTCGGCGTCCGTGCCGGCGGCGAGTTCGGCGAGCTTCGTTCCGAGCGCCTCGATCTCGGCCAATTCCTCGGCCGAGAGCAGGTCCTTGTCGGCGTCAAGCGCGCTCCTCGTGCTCTCGAGAAGCCTGCGGGCCTCGACCTGCTCCTCGCGGAGCTTGCGGGCGAGCATGTCGGCCTCGGCGCTCGTGTTGCCCTCCTGGAGCATGCGCACGATGTCGTCGTCCGAGAGCCCGTAGGAGGGCTTCACCTCCACGCGGGCCTCGACGCCCGAGGTCATCTCGCGCGCGGAGACGGAGAGCAGTCCGTCCGCGTCGATCTGGAAGGTGACGCGGATGCGGGCGGCGCCCGCTGCCATCGGCGGGATGCCGCGCAGTTCGAACCGCGCGAGCGAACGGCAGGCGTCCACCACCTCGCGCTCGCCCTGCACCACATGGATCGCCATGGCGGTCTGGCCGTCGCGGAAGGTCGTGAAGTCCTGCGCGCAGGCGATCGGAATCGCGGAGTTGCGCGGAATCACTTTCTCGACGAGGCCGCCCATGGTCTCGAGGCCGAGCGAGAGCGGCGTCACGTCAAGGAGCAGCCAGTCATCGCCCTCGCCCGCGTTGCCGGCGAGCTTGTTGGCCTGCATCGCGGCGCCGACGGCGACCACGCAGTCCGGGTCGATGCCGGTCAGGGGGTCAACCCCGAAGTAGTCGCGCACGGCGATGCGCACGGCGGGCATGCGGGTCGAGCCGCCCACGAGGACGACGCCCTTCACGTCCGATTTCGTGAGCTTCGCATCGGCGAGCACCCGGGCCGCGGCCTCGATCGTCTCGTCGACGAGATGCTTCGTCGCGGCGTCAAACTCGGCGCGCGAGTAGTCGAGCTCGATCTTCCTGCCGCCCGAGAGCGCGAGGGAGACGGGCGCCGTGTCGGACTCGGTGAGCGCCTCCTTCGTGCGCTTCGCGGCGTCGAGCAGCTGACGGCGGTCCTCGGGGGTGAGGCCGGCCGCGTCGCCCAGTGCCTTCGTGAAGCGCTCGAAGACGATGTGGTCGAAGTCGTCGCCGCCCAGAGCGGCGTTGCCGCCGGTGGCGAGCACCTCGAAGACGCCGCGCGTGAGCTTCAAGAGCGACACGTCGAAGGTGCCGCCGCCGAGGTCATAGACGAGGTAGATGCCCTCGGCGCCGTTGTCGAGGCCGTAGGCGAGCGCCGCCGCGGTGGGCTCGGAGAGGAGTCTCAGCACCGTGAGATCGGCGAGCCTCGCCGCGTCCTTCGTCGCCTGACGCTGCGCGTCGTCGAAGTAGGCCGGAACCGTGATCACTGCGCCGGTGAGCTCGCCGCCCAGGCGCTCCTCGGCGCGGGCCTTGAGCGTCTTCAGGACCTGCGCGCTCACCTCCACGGGCGACTTGCGGCCGGCGACGGTGTCGATGGCGACGCCGCCCGGCACTTCCTCGATGCGGTAGGGAAGCGCGGGGAGGTTCTTCAGATCCGAGCGGCCGCGGCCTATGAGGCGCTTGGCCGAGTAGATCGTGTTCTCGGGATCGAGCTCGGCGGCGGCGAGCGCCTCCCAGCCCGTTTCGACCGAGCCGTCCGCGAGGTAGCGGACGACCGACGGCAGGAGCCTCCTGCCCTCCGCGTCCGCGATCACCTCGGGCGTGCCCGAGAAGACGGAGGCGACGAGCGAGTTGGTCGTGCCGAGATCTATGCCGACGGCAAGACGGTGCTCATGAGGAGCGGCCGAGAGTCCGGGCTCGGCGATCTGAAAAAGGGCCATGACTAGTGATTCTTTTTGTGGAATTGTTCTTCTTGTCCCCGGTGCGGACCGCGCCTTCAGCGGGTCTGCTCGAGGAAGCGGGCGATGAACATCAGGCGCCGCGTGAGATCGCGCGCGGCGTCCCAGTCGGCGCGCTCATCGATCGCGCGGGCGAGCTCGGCCTCGGTCTCCCCGAACCGGGAGCGGGCCTTCGCACGGACGGCCTCGCGGCCGGCCTCGTCGGCGGCGTCCTCGAGATCCTCGCGCCAGCTCATCTGCTCCATGAGGAAGTCAGCGGGCATGCGCGTGTCCGTCTCGGCGCCGACCGGGTGACCGGCGGTCTCGAGGAGCAGCGTGGCGCGCTTCACCGGATCCGAGAGCGTCGCGAAGCTCTCGTTGATGCGGGCGCTCCACTGCTCGGCGACGCGTCGCTCGGCCGCGGGGCGGCCGGCGAAGCGGTCCGGGTGGACCTTCAGGATCGCGCGCTCGTGGGCGGCCTTGAGCTTTTCAAGGTCAATCGAGAACTTCGGCGCGAGGCCGAAGAGCTCGAAGGGAGAAAGCATTGCCATCTCTGAAAACTTATCCTGCAGGTCAGACGTTGAAGGACTCGCCGCAGCCGCAGCGGCTCTTCTCGTTGGGGTTCTTGAAGCGGAACCCTTCCTGCAGGCCCTCGCGGGTGTAGTCGAGCTCGGTGCCGTCGATGTAGGGAAGGCTCTTCTCATCGACGATCACCTTGACGCCGAAGCTCTCCCAGACCTTGTCGTCATCGTTGACGGCGTCGGCGAACTCGAGCTTGTAGGCCATGCCGGAGCAGCCGGAGGTCTTGACGCCGAGGCGCAGACCGATGCCCTTGCCGCGGCGGTCGATGTACTTCTGGACGTGACGGGCGGCCGCTTCAGTGAGGGTGACGGGCATTCTCAGTTCTCCTTGGTCTGCTTGGCACGGTAGTCGGCGATGGCGGCCTTGACGGCGTCCTCGGCGAGAATCGAGCAGTGGATCTTCACGGGCGGGAGCGCGAGCTCGTCGGCGATCTCGGCGTTGGTGATCTTGCCGGCCTCGTCGAGCGTCTTGCCCTTCACCCACTCGGAGACGAGGGAGGAGGAGGCGATGGCCGAGCCGCAGCCGTAGGTCTTGAACTTCGCGTCCTCGATGACGCCTTCGTCGTTCACCTTGATCTGCAGGCGCATCACGTCGCCGCAGGCAGGGGCGCCCACCATGCCGGTGCCGACATCCTGGGCGTTCTTGTCGAGCGTGCCGACGTTGCGGGGATGCTCGTAGTGGTCGATCAGCTTTTCACTGTAGGCCATGATTGTTCTTCACTCCGTTGTCCGCTTTCCCGGGAGGAGACTCTCTTCGGGAGTCTCTGAGACCTCTCCCGGGCGGACTGATTCAAAAAATGGTTTGGTTCGCGGTGGATCAGTGGGCGGCCCACTTGATCGACTTCAGGTCAACGCCTTCCTTGTGCATCTCCCAGAGCGGGGAGAGCTCGCGGAGCTTGGCGACGGCCTCGGTGAGGATCTCGATCGCACGGTCGATCTCCTCCTCGGTCGTGAAGCGGCCGAGCGTGAAGCGGATCGAGCTGTGGGCGAGCTCATCGTCACGGCCGAGCGCGCGGAGCACGTAGGAGGGCTCGAGCGAGGCGGACGTGCAGGCGGAGCCCGAGGAGACGGCGAGGTCCTTGACGGCCATCATCAGGCTCTCGCCCTCGATGAAGGCGAAGGAGACGTTCAGGTTGAAGCAGACGCGGTTCTCCCAGTCGCCGTTCAGGTACACATCGGGGATGTTCTTCTGGATGCCTTCCCAGAGGCGGTCACGGAGACGCCTGAGGCGCGGCACCTCGGTGGGCATCTCGACGCGCGCGAGACGGTAGGCCTCGCCCATGCCGACGATCTGGTGCGTCGGGAGCGTGCCCGAGCGCATGCCGCGCTCGTGGCCGCCGCCGTGCATCTGGCACTCAATGCGCACGCGCGGCTTGCGACGGACGTAGAGCGCGCCGATGCCCTTGGGGCCGTAGACCTTGTGCGCCGAGAGGCTCATGAGGCCCACCTTGAGGCGGTCGACGTTGAGGTCGATCTTGCCCGCGGCCTGGGTGGCGTCGCAGTGGAAGGTGATGCCGCGCTCGCGGCAGAGCTCGCCGATCTTCTCGATCGGCTGGATCACGCCGATCTCGTTGTTGACGGCCATCACGGAGATCAGCGTCGTGTCCGGGCGGATGGCGTTCACGAGATCGTCCCAGCTGATCAGACCGTTCTCCTGGACGTCCAGGTACGTGACCTCGAAGCCCTCGCTCTCAAGATGGCGCATGGAGTCAAGAACGGCCTTGTGCTCGGTCTTGACGGTGATGAGGTGCTTGCCCTTGTCCTTGTTGAAGTGGGCGGCGCCCTTGATGGCGAGGTTGTCCGCCTCGGTGGCGCCCGAGGTGAAGACGATCTCGCGCGGATCGGCGCCGATCAGGGCGGCGATCTCGGCACGGGCTTCCTCGACGGCCTTCTCCGCGTCCCAGCCGTAGGCGTGGCTGTGCGAGGCGGGGTTGCCGAAGCGCTCATTGAGGTAAGGAACCATCTTCTCGACCACGCGCGGGTCGCAAGGGGTCGTGGCGGAGTAGTCGAGGTAAATCGGAAGCTTCATTTTCTTGAAAATTCCTGGAGTTGAATGACTTGGGTTCTGGTCTTTCCGGGTCTTGGACGCCGGGGTCAGGCCACTTTGCCGCGGTCTGACGCCGCGCTGTTCTTTACGGGGATGACCGCCGGAATCACCGTCTCAGTTCCGTGATGATGGTGAGCGGCCTCGGCCACGAGCGATGCGAGCGAGACGCCCGCGAGGAAGCGCTCGATGACGTTGTTGAGGTCTTCCCACAGGTGGTGCGTGAGGCAGGAGGCGCCGCCCTGGCAGGTGCCCTCGCCGCCGCACTGGGTGGTATCCATGTTCTCGTCGACCGCGATGATGATGCGGTCGATGGTGATTGATTCAGCAGGCTCGGCGAGACGGTAGCCGCCGCCCGGTCCGCGGGTGCTCTCAACGAGCCCGGCGCGGCGCAGTCTGCAGAAGATCTGCTCGAGATAAGTGAGCGAGATCTTCTGGCGTTCAGCGATCTGGGCGATGGGGATGGGCGAGCCGCATTCCTCCGCGCGCATGGCGAGATCCACCATGGCGGTGACGGCGAAGCGCCCCTTCGTTGTGAGCTTCAAGTCGTTCTCCTGAAAATGCGCGGCCGGGGAATCTGTCGTTCCGGGGTGCCGGTCCGTGCATTCCTGACTAAATCAGTCAATTTTGGAGACGGATTGTACTCTGCAATTTCTGACCAATCAAGTCAGGTATTGCAGATCTTCTCAGAAGCTCTGCGGCAGAAGGCCCCGGAGGATTCCGAGGCCCTGGTGTGACGGGTGTTTCAGTGCTTGGCAGCGGCGGCGGCGCGCTCTGCCTTGAGCTGCTTGGCTTTCTTCTCGTAGTACTCGAGCAGGCCCTCGCAGGCGTCCGAGCAGTACTCGAAGGCCTGCACGAAGCCCTCGTTGACGCCGAAGTACGGGTCCGGGACGATGGCCTCGTCGAACTCGTTGGCGTAGCGCATCATGAGCTGGATCTTGTGCTGGCACTCGGCCGGGGCGCGCTGCTGGAGCTCCGTGAGCACCTCCCAGTCCATCGCGAGGATCAGGTCGTACTTGACGAAGTCATCGGGCTGGATGCGGCGGGCCTGGTGGCCCACGAGCTGCACGTCGCGCCTGCGGCACGTGAGCACGGCACGCGGATCGCAGGGATCACCCTCGTGCGTGTCGGACATGCCCGCGCTTGAAGATTCAAAGACATCCTCAAAACCGGCCTCCTTCGCCTTCTTGGCAAAGATGGCCTGCGCCATGGGGCTGCGGCACACGTTGCCGGAGCATACGAAGAGGATCTTTATCGTCTTGTCATCCATTGTTCTTGGTCCCGATGGCCGCTCCTCAGGAGCGGCTGCAGGTGCCTCCGGGGAAGAGTGAAATTGGACAGGCAGACCCGCAGGATTTAATCCTACTGCAGTCGCCGTGGTTTTCCTAGTAGGGCAGTTCCGTATACGGAACGCTCGGTGCCCCTGAAATATCCCGTTTTTCCGTCAGCATCAGCCGTCAACCGACGCACCGAAGGCTGCCGTGCGCAGGCGCTTCAGTTCCTCGCGGACCTTCGCCGCCTTCTCGAAATCGAGGTCGCGCGCGTAGCGCATCATCTCGGCCTCGAGCTCCTCAAGGCGCTTCGCCGTCGACTTCTCGTCGCTGAGATCGACACCCTCGGGAGCGGAGAACGTCGCGTCGGGGCCTCTGTAAACGCCGTCGATGATCTCGCGGATTTCCTTCTTGACCCCCCGGGGCGTGATGCCGTGCTCCTTGTTGTAGGCCTGCTGCTTCTCGCGGCGGCGCTCGGTCTCGGTGAGCGCCTGCTTCATCGAGTCGGTCATGCGGTCGCCGTAGAGGATCGCGCGGCCGGCGAGGTTTCGCGCCGCCCGGCCGATCGTCTGGATGAGCGACCTCGTCGAACGGAGAAAGCCCTCCTTGTCCGCGTCGAGTATCGCGACGAGCGAGACCTCGGGGATGTCGAGGCCCTCGCGGAGCAGGTTGATGCCGACCAGGACGTCAAACGTTCCCGAGCGGAGGTCACGGATGATCTCCACGCGCTCGACGGTGTCGATGTCGCTGTGGAGGTAGCGCACCTTCACGCCCTGCTCGGAGAGGAAGTCCGTGAGGTCCTCCGCCATTTTTTTCGTAAGTGTTGTCACGAGGACACGCTCGCCCTTCGCGACCGTCTCGGTGATCTCGCCCAAGAGGTCATCGACCTGGGTGAGCGCGGGACGCACCTCGACCTGCGGATCGACGAGACCGGTCGGACGGACCACCTGCTCGACGATCTCGCCCTCGCTCTTCTCGATCTCATAGTCGGCGGGCGTGGCGGAGACGAAGACCGAGCGGCGCATCTTGCGCTCGAACTCGTCGAACCTCAGCGGCCGGTTGTCGAGCGCCGAGGGCAGACGGAAGCCGTAGCGCACGAGCGTTTCCTTGCGGGCCCGGTCGCCGCGGTACATGCCTCCGAGCTGCCCCATCATCACGTGGCTCTCGTCGAAGAACATGATGGCGTCCGCCGGGAGATAGTCGATGAGGCACGGGGGCGCGACGCCGGGCGCGAGGCCCGTGAGGTGCCTCGAGTAGTTCTCGATGCCCTTGCAGAAACCGACCTGGTCGAGCATCTCAATGTCAAAGAGCGTGCGCTGCTCGAGGCGCTGCGCCTCAACGAGGAGGTTCTGGGCGAGAAGCTCCGCCTTGCGTTCCCTGAGCTCCGCCTTGATCGTCTCGATCGCCCGGACGATGTCGTCGCGCGGGGTCACGTAGTGGCTCGCCGGGTAGACGGCGAAGCGCGGAACCTTCTGCAGGACCTTGCCCGTGATCGGATCGAAAAGCAGGATCGCGTCGACCTCGTCATCGAAGAGCTCGATGCGGACCGCCGTCTCGGCGTGCTCCGCCGGGAAGACGTCGACCGTGTCGCCGCGGACGCGGAACGTGCCGCGCATGAACTCCATGTCGGTGCGCTTGTACTGCATGCGCACGAGCTGCCCGATCAGGCTCCTCTGGCTCTTGCGGTCGCCGGTGCGCAGGATGAGGCGCATGTCGGTGTAGCTCTCGGGCGCGCCGATGCCGTAGATCGAGCTCACGGTGGCGACGATGATCGTGTCGCGGCGCTCGAGAATGGACTTCGTCGCGGCGAGACGCATCTGCTCGATGTGCTCGTTCACGGCGGCGTCCTTCTCGATGAAGAGGTCGCGCGCCGGCACATAGGCCTCGGGCTGGTAGAAGTCGTAGTAGGAGACGAAGTACTCGACGGCGTTCTCCGGGAAGAAGTCCCTCATCTCGGAGTAGGTCTGCGCGGCGAGCGTCTTGTTCGGCGCGAAGATGATCGCGGGCACGCCCTCTCGGGCGATGACGTTCGCCATCGTGTAGGTCTTGCCCGAGCCCGTCACGCCGAGCAGCGTCTGGTACATCACGCCGTTCTCAAGGCCCGACGCGAGCGCCTCGATCGCCTGGGGCTGGTCGCCCGAGGGCGGAAAAGGCTCGTGCAGGATGAAGGGAGAGTTGGGAAACGTGACGGTGCGCACCGCTGGGGCCTCGTGCTTTTTTGTGGGACGGTCTTTCATTCTACGAATCCGCGCTTCGCCTGCGGCACAGGCGTTTTGAAGAGATTCCTTGATTTTTATGAGTTTTTCTGGATTGTTACAATTGGATACATTCAGAAATTTGGCAACATCCGTCTTTTACCCATATACTTCGCATCCTTGATTCCCCGATAGCTCAGTCGGTAGAGCGACGGACTGTTAATCCGCAGGTCGCTGGTTCGAGCCCAGCTCGGGGAGCCAAGCAAAATTCGATTTAGCGTCGCAAGACGCACTGGATTCCCCGATAGCTCAGTCGGTAGAGCGACGGACTGTTAATCCGCAGGTCGCTG
>NZ_JAUNSF010000002.1:0-1452 GCF_030539355.1 Sutterella sp. | reverse complement strand
GTTCGAGCCCAGCTCGGGGAGCCAAAGAATTTCATGAGGGATCGCTCACTACCGGAGCGGTCCCTTTTCTTTTGCCTGTTGCCCTCACTCATCTCCCGGCCCCCTTCCGCATTTCTGTCATACATTGAAACGGAACTCCCTGCGGCCGAGTCCTACAATGAACCGATTCAGCTGTCGCCCCGGGACAGCCGGCAGAAAAAGTACAACAGCAACTCATTTTGAGGAGGCCGCACACAATGCGCCATTCCGTTCAGGAACTTCACAACGCCGCCTACAAGTGGCTCACCGCCACCGGCAGCTCCGCCGAGGAGGCCCGGATCGTCACCGAGCATCTCGTCAACGCCAACCTCCGCGGCCACGACAGCCACGGCGTCGGCATGATCGCCCAGTACGCCCCGATGCTCAAGGACGGGCGTCTGCACAACAACACCGCCCCGCGCCTTCTCAAGGACGGCGGCGCCATCCTGCAGTTCGCCGGCGACCGCGGCTACGGCCAGCGCATCGGCCATGACGCGACCGAGATGGCCATCGCCCGCGCGAAGGAAACCGGCATCTGCATGTACACGATCGCCAACACCTGCCACCTCGGCCGCATCGGCACGTACGGCGAGCAGTGCGCCAATGCCGGCATGGTGTCGCTGCACTTCGTGAACGTCACCAACTACCAGCCGCTCGTCGCCCCCTGGGGCGGCTCCGACGCCCGCTTCGGCACGAACCCCTTCTGCTGCGCCATTCCCGCGACCGATGAGAACGGTCTCTTCCTCCTCGACTTCGCCACGTCGATCGTCGCCATGGGCAAGACCCGCGTCGCCTACCTCGCGAAGAAGAACTTCCCGTATCCGGTGATGGTCGACGCCAAGGGCCAGCCCACGGCAGATCCGAAGGTGATGTGGGAGGATCCGAAGGGCGCGCTGCTGCCGATGGGCCTCTACAAGGGCGCCGGCCTCTGCTTCGCCTGCGAACTGCTCGCCGGCCTGCTCACGACGGGCGGCACCAACACGCCGGAGCTCATGGACCGCGACGGCGCGATCGTCAACAACATGACTAGCTTCGTGATCGATCCCTCCAAGCTCTGCGACCTCACCTGGATGAAGCGCGAGATGGACGCGATGATCCGCTACGTGAAGGCCTCCCCCGAAGCGGATCACGAGGGCAACCCGATCCTCTGCCCGGGCGAGATCGAGCTCCAGCGAACCGCCGAGCGCACCGCGAACGGCGTCGAGATCTCCGACGGCGAATGGGCCGCGATCCTGAAGAACTGCGCCGACGTCGGCGTCGCGGAGTCCGAAATCGTCTGCTGATCAGACTGATCACTGACTGAACAGAGAACCCGCCTGCGGGCACCGTCCCGCCGGCGGGTTTCTTTTGTGCCTGCGTGAGGCGGAGCGCATAAAAGCAAAGACCCCTGCAAACGTCTGTCTGCAGGGGTCTTCATGTAGGGAGCCTGGCGAT
>NZ_JAUNSF010000157.1 GCF_030539355.1 Sutterella sp. | reverse complement strand
AGGCTCCGGCCAAGAAGGCCCCTGCGAAGAAGGCCGCCGCTCCCAAGGCGGAGAAGCCCGCTGAAAAGGCCGCGCCCGCGAAGAAGGCTCCTGCGAAGAAGGCCGCGGCGAAGTGAGGAAGCCTGTCACGAAGGCCATGAAGCAGCAGTCCTGGCCTGACACGCAGGACGACTGGAAGCGGGTGAAGCTTCCCCGGATCCCGGCCTTTGAGACCACGGATCCGGACTTCTACTACTTCATCTACCCGTTATTTGCGATGAAGTTCCTCGAGCGCGAGGGACTTCTCGCAGACATCGGGTGGACCTTCCGCGGGGATCTGATGGACACGATGCGCTTTGCGAATCTCGCGATGCGCATCGCCGCCCCGGCGGCCCCCTACATTCATCCGGAGCCGCATCTTCCCAGAATGCTCTTCATCGGCCGGGCCGCGCCGCTTGAGAAGGGTGCGCTGCGCGCATATCTCGACGGCTTTGACGACGACCCGTCCCTGCGCTTCGGCGCGTGCCGCCTGACCCGTGCGCGCGGGCTCGCGCGGCGCATCCTTGTCCTTCCCGTTGACTGCTCGGAGATGAGCGGGCGGGGAAGCGCGTTCGTGGGCGGGCTCCTCCATCTCATCGTCCTCGACGAGCAGACGCTCACGCCGCTCGCGTGCCTCACGGGGCTCGCGGAGCCGGGGGCGAACCTCCGTGAGATCCGCGCGGGGCTCGAAAAGCTCGGTCTGCTCGAAGGTTTCGAGGAAGTGACCATCGTCACGTCGCGCAGCAAGGCCGCGGAAAAGCGGCTTCTGCGCCTCACGGAAACCATTTTCCGGTCGGTCGCCGACCGGCTCGGCTTTGCGCTCCGCGGTCACAGGCTGCGGAACCACGGGGCCGCGCGTCTCGCGGTCTTCCTCGGCGCGGGGCTCCTCCTCAGGATCATCCATGCGCACCAGAGCAAGGCTCCGCAGATATACAAGTCTCCCGGGCATGTCGCGGGGGCGCTCGCCGAGGCCGACAGGCGCAGTGCGCTCACCAAATACCGATCCGGGCATGAGTTCTTCAGCACCATCGACGATTTCAGCGACATCAGCTGGATCTGCGGCGAGTACCGGATTTTTGAGGAATGCGATCCCGGCATGGTGTTCGATCTCTTCTCGCTCGAGCATGTCGCCGCGGTGCTCGCCGCGGACGACTGCCGGCCGCAGGTCTCCGACGCCGTGAGGACGGCCCCGCCCGAGATCCCGGAGCGGGAGCTCGTCGGGCCCGACGGTCAGCTCTCCTGGCCCGAGCCGCCCGAGACATGGCCGCCCGTCAGGGTTCCTGGCCGCCCTGCGTATGCGAGGATGCCGGAAGGCCGCTCGAGAAAGGTCGTCTTCACCGCGCTTGTCACCAAAATCGCCGAGCGTCACGGGCTCTTCGCCGACGCGGGCCGCGCCATGGGCGGGGATCTCACCGACACGATGCACCTCGTCAATCTCGCGATGCGTATCGCCGCGACGATCCCCCCGAAGATTCATCCCGACTCGATGGTTGAGGACGTTCTCTATTTCGGAGCGGCCGTGCAGCTCGAGAATGCCGGGCTCGTTGACTACCTCGGAAAATTCCGCTCCGACAGGTATGACGGGCTTCTCGCACGCTTCAGCAGTCTGCGCCTTGAGCGGGTCCGGGCTCTCTCGAGAAGGCTCGTCGCCTTTGCGGTTGACGGCGCCGGACCCGGGGATGCCTCGTACCTGTTCGGGAGTCATGTCCGGCTCCTCGTCCTTGACCGGGATTCGCTCTCGCCCGTGGCGATCCTGCCTCTGCCGGACGATGACCCGTCCGAGGAGGCGATGCGCGGGGCGCTCCGCGCCTGCGGTTATCCGGAAGACTGTCCGCATGTCACGTTCGTGACGGAAGGCAGCGCCGACGGGGGCGCGGCCGTCCGGCGCGAGACGGCGGAGGTCATCAGGCTCGCGGCGGCCAAACTCTGGAGTCTCACAGGCAACTCCCGGATCATTCCGAATTCGGTGTCGACGCTGGTGATCTTCCTCGCCGCCGGGATCCTGCTCTCTTTCAGACGCATGATCTACCAGAGCGATCTGAACGACAGCGTGAAGAACGATCCGGCCACGCTCGCCTCCAAGATCAAGCGCTTCGAGAACTGGGGATCGATCACCCGGAAATGGAGTGAAGGCGACCTCATCTACGAGAATTTCATTCCCTACGTGGGCGACTGGCTCCCCGCCGACACGGTGGACGACCCGATGCTTTTCGAGCGGGAGACCGCCGACGGACTCGTGCATCTTCTCTCGCTCAAGCACCTCGCCGAGATGATCGCGGCGCAGTGACGCCGACGGCCTCGGAAACTCAGATGAAGGAGACGAACGCGCTGCAGAAACGTGCCGGAGAGCGCCGTGATCCCGCCGGGATCAACGGTCGCCTCACCGGCCGCCGTCATCTGTGGCGCGTTGCCTTTCCGGACGAGGACGGCTGGCTCGTCTGCAAGGCTTTCAACGAGGAGGCCATCGCGGAGATCCTGCGCACGGGCGACGTGCGCGGCATGACCGCGCTCCTCTCGCGCATCGCGGAGGTCGCGCGCAGAAGACATGTCCGTCTGCGCGACGCCGCCGACCTCGTCGCGCTCCTCGAGGCCGTGCTCACGAACAACCTCCTCGACGGAGCAGATGCGTCCGTCACCGAGGACGGCCGGATGCTCGTCGTCACCGCACCGGGCGTGCGCTGGACGATCGCGGCCGGGTTCGCGCGGGACCGCAGGACGAGCCCGAGGGCGCTTCTCGCGAAGGAACTCGCCGCGCTCGAGTCGCTCCCAGCGACGGCGCAGAAGGAAACCCGGATCGCGCTCGTCTTCTCCGGAAGGAAGCAGCGCTTCGTGCGGTCCGCGGCAGCGGTTCTCTGAACAATCGGCCGCCCGCCGTCTCCTCCCGGGTGAGACCGGCGTACTGGAAACCGGCCGTCGAAGCTGACTGAATTCCTTTCCTCCGAGAGGAAGAGAACGTCCGCGCGTCCGGGGTATTCACGCGTCAGTTCGCGCCGTAAATTGCTGCGTCACTGAATGGTTGACGGGGTGTGAGAATGGTTTTGCAGAGGGGAGGGGCGGTCCGCCGCCCGCCCGGATGACCGCCTCAGTTTCCTTGTTTTCCTTGAAGGAGATACCGCCATGACTTAGCATTCACTCTCGCCCGAGGCAGCCCTCGGCGCCGTTCTCACGCTCGCGGCGGAGCGCCTTCCCGCGCAGGCAGCGGACGCGGCCGACTTCACCCAGGACGACGCCCTCAAGGTCTCGGCCGCGCTCGCCCGCGCCAACCGCCCCGTCGCGTACCGCATCGCCGCGATCCGCTGGGCGCTGCCCGCCGAAGACCTCCCCGATGACGGCTTCGACTACCTGCGCCCCGCCGAAGCCGCGATGCCCGGCCTCTGGGAGGCCCTTCTCGAGCGTCTCGGGCTCCTCAAGGAGGACGACGCGACCGAGGCCGAGGCGAAGCTCCGCGAGCGCCTCGCCGCCGCGCCCAAGCCTGCCGCGGAGATCTTCGCAGCCGTCGCCGATTCGTGCTTTGATTCGGCGGGCACGCGCATGCTCAGCTACCGCCTGCCTGTCCTCGGGGTCCCCCGTCCGGCGATCCGCTCGGGCTCCGACACGTTCCAGAAGGCCGCCGAGACGCGCGTCTTCGTCGCGAACGCGCTTGCCGCCGCGCGCATCGTGAGCGCGGTGCCCGGCACGGACGCGTTTGGCGGTCGGTTCCTCAAGGACGTGGAGGACATGGTGATCGACCTCGGCCTCAGGCGCGACTTCTGGCCCGAGAAAATTCCCGTCTGGCGCATCACCCCGCGCGAGGGTCTTGCCGCCGATGAGGCGGAGACGGTGATGGAGCTCGTCCGCCGCGTCTTCTCGGAAGGCGGCGCCGAGCACGCCCGAGACGGCGACGACTACCTCCTGCGCGCCGGCGCCTTCAACAGCGCCGTCTCGGCCTTCGCCGCGCACTTCCCCTCGCTCGTGCACATCACGCGCGAGGCCGGAAACAACACGCTCGACTGGGGATATGTCGGCGGGCGCGGCTTTTCCCGCGGGCTCATCGTGCAGGCCAACCGCGAGAAGCTCACCCAGTCGAGAGAGGCCGACCCGCTCCTCGCGCTCCTCGGGGACACGCCGAGGGAGCCGGGCTTCAAGGGCGAACTCGCGCTTCTCAAGGCGCTTGCCCACCGG
>NZ_JAUNSF010000032.1:22811-25514 GCF_030539355.1 Sutterella sp. | reverse complement strand
GGTCAGGGGAATCGTCACCGCAACGGCCGCTGCGCCGACGAGGATCGTTCTGCGCGAGATCTTGGTCATGGTCTCCTCCTTTGTTGGGAAACGTATTCAGGATCTGTACGGCATCCATTTTAGTTCGGAAACTGAACTTTTGCGGCATCAAAGTTTAATAAAGCGTAACCGGCTGGAATTCCTAATTTTTTCCTAATTCTTCGGCAGGACACCATGGACCAGATCAATGCACTGCGCACGTTTCGTCACGTTGCAGCGACGCTCAGCTTCACCCGCGCGGCCGAGCGGCTCGGCACCTCGCGCGCGGCCGCGACCCGAACGATCCGCGAGCTCGAGGACGCGATCGGCGTAAGGCTCTTCAACCGCACCACGCGCTCCGTGACGCTCACCGCGGAAGGCGAGCGGGTGCTGCGCGAGGCCGAGCAGGCGCTTGCCGCGACGGACGCGATCTTCTCGAGGCGAAGGCACGACGCGCCCCTCTCGGGGACGCTGCGCGTGGCCGCGTCGCTCGCCATCTCCGAATTCATGCTCGCGAGACGTCTCGAGGAATTCCAGGATCTGCACCCGTCGCTCCGGATCGAGCTCATCGCCTCCGCGGCGCTCGTCCCCTTGGTCGAGTCCCGGATCGACATCGGCTTTGAGGTCGGCCTCGTGCCGAGGCCGGGAGCCGCGGTCCGCGCGATTGGAAAATGCCGGAGTCTGCTCTGCGCCTCGCCCGGATACCTCGGGCGGCACCCTGCCCCGGAGACCCCGGAAGCGCTCGCCGGGCACGAGCTAATCGCCCTCGGGGAACGGGACCGCTGGACGCTCGCCCGAGCCGGCGAGACGAAGCGCATCGACGTCGACTCGATGCTCGCGCTCACGAGCGCGCAGCTTGCGCTCGCCGCCGCCCTGCGGGGACGCGGCATCGCCTGCCTGCCGGACCTCGCCGTGACGGGGCCCCTCAAACAGGGCGAGCTCGTACATGTGCTCCCCGGGTGGACGCTTCCCGTTCTGGAGGTCTGGGCGGTCTTTCCCACCGAGCGCCTCATCAGCCCTGCGGCCGCCGCGCTCTGCGAGTTCGTCGAGGCCGGGATCGCGGAAAAAACAGGGGCGGCCTGAGAGAGACCGCCCCGCCTGCATTGATTCCCGATCCCCGCGTCAGTGAGCCGCGCCCCAGTTGGGACCGGTGCCCACCTCGGCGATGAGCGGCACCGAAAGGGTCGCCGCGCCGGCCATGATCTCGGGGAGCTTTGTCTTCACGATCTCGACCTCCCCGGGCGGAACCTCGAGGACGAGTTCGTCATGCACCTGGAGCAGCAGCTTCGCCTCGAGCTTTTCCTCCGCGAGCCAGGCGTCCACGGCGATCATCGCGCGCTTGATGATGTCCGCGGCCGTGCCCTGCATCGGCGCGTTGATCGCGGCGCGCTCGGCGCCGGCGCGCACCATCGGGCGGCTGCTGCGGATCTCGGGGATCCAGAGCCGGCGGCCGAAGGCGGTCTCGACATAACCCTGCTCGGCGGCGATGCCGCGCGTCTCGGTCATGTAGCGCTTCACGCCGGGGAAACGCTGGAAGTACTGGTCGACGTAGGCCGCGGCC
The DNA here is from genome assembly GCF_030539355.1 of Sutterella sp. GTDB lineage: Bacteria > Pseudomonadota > Gammaproteobacteria > Burkholderiales > Burkholderiaceae_F > Sutterella. The sequence continues at coordinate 23,935 of NZ_JAUNSF010000032.1, read as the reverse complement.
ACCTTGCGGTCGAGGCCGAGCTGCTGCGCGAGGCCGAAGGCGCTCATGCCGTAGATGAGACCGAAGTTGATCACCTTGGCCATGCGGCGCTCGTCGGGCGTCACCTTGTCGAGCGGCACGCCGAAGACCTCGGACGCGGTCGAGCGGTGGATGTCCTCGCCGCGCGCGAAGGCCGCGAGCAGCGCCGGATCCTGCGAGAGGTGCGCCATGATGCGCAGCTCCACCTGGGAGTAGTCCGCGTCGACGATCGTCCAGCCCGGACGCGGGAGGAACGCCTCGCGGATGCGCCGGCCCTCGGCCGTGCGGGCCGGGATGTTCTGCAGATTGGGGTCCGAGCTCGCGAGGCGCCCCGTGACGGCCACGGCCTGGCCGAAGGTCGTGTGCACACGGCCGTCGCGGTCGATCATGCCGGGAAGCTTGTCAAGATACGTGCTTTTGAGCTTCGTGAGACGGCGGTGCTCGAGGATGATCTTCGGGAGCGGATAGTTGAGCGCGAGCTCGGTGAGCACCTCCTCGTCGGTGGAGGGGGCGCCGGAGGCGGTCTTCTTCACGACCGGGATGCCGAGGTCCGTGAAGAGAATCTCGGCGAGCTGCTTCGGGCTCGCGAGGTTGAAGCTCCTGCCCGCGGCCTCCTCGGCCTCGCGGGCGAGCGTCTCGATGCGGCCGGTGAGCTCGGCCGACTCCCTGGCGAGCAGCGTCGCGTCGAGCGGAATGCCGAGCGCCTCCATGCGGAAGAGCACCGGCAGGAGCGGCCGCTCGATCTCCTTGTAGACAGGACCGAGCGTCGCGTCGGCCTCGATGCGCGACATGAGCACGGAACCGGCCGCGCGGACGGCGGCGGCCTCGTCAGCGAGCAGCCTCGCCGTGTCGGCGGGCTCCGTCTCGCGCCAGGTGCGCCGCTTCGCGCCCTTGCCGAAGACGTCTTCGCGGGCGGGGATCTGGCGGAGCAGCGCGCGGTACGTCACGCGCTCGAGCTCGTGCTTCAGGTGCGCCTCGAGCGTGTAGTCCATCAGCATCACGTCGTCGATCCGGCCGCCCGTGCGCACGCCCTGCGCGGCGAGCGCGTGGAGCGCGGACTTCGCGTCATGGAAGAGCTTCGGCGCGTCGCTCTCGAGCCAGGGCTT
>NZ_JAUNSF010000032.1:0-22711 GCF_030539355.1 Sutterella sp. | reverse complement strand
TCGAGCTCCTCGCTCGCCGGCGCGGGCTCGGCCTCCTCGGGGAGCGTGAGCACCGGGCGCTCGGGCTCCGCGGCCTTCGCGGGCGCGGCGGCCGGAACCACCTCGCCCCCGGCCGGCTGCCCGAAGATCGAGAACATGTCGTCCTCCATCGCCTGGGCGCGTGTGAGGGTCGGGCGCGAGATCTCCCAGCGGCGGGCGAACTCGTCGAGCGCCTGAGCGTCGGCGGGCTGGAAGACGATGTCGGAGATCGACTTCACGCCGGGGATCTCCGCGTCGCACTTCACCGTGACGAGATCGACGGCCTCGTCGAGGAACTCAAGCCCCGCGCGGAGGTTCTCGCCGATCTTGCCCTTCATCGTGGGCGCCGCGGCGATGATCGCGTCGATGCCGCCGATTTCGTTCACCCACTTCGCGGCGGTCTTCGGGCCGCATCCCTTGATGCCGGGGACGTTGTCGACCTTGTCGCCCATGAGCGCGAGGTAGTCGATGATTCTCTCGGGCGGCACGCCGTACTTCTCGATCACGCCGTCGCGGTCGTAGAACTTCGTGTTCATCGTGTTGAGGAGCGTCACGCCCTCGCCCACGAGCTGCGAAAGGTCCTTGTCGCCCGTGGCGATCACGGCCTCCATTCCCTCGCGGCGGGCCATCGTCGCGAGCGTGCCGATCACGTCGTCCGCCTCGATGCCGGGGACGATCAGGAGCGGCCAGCCGAGCGCACGGATGATCTCCTGCAGCGGCTCGATCTGCACGCGCAGCTCCTCGGGCATCGGCGGCCTGTTGGCCTTGTACTGCGGAAAGCGCTCGTGACGGAAGGTCTTTCCCGGCGCATCGAAGACGACCGCGGCGCGGTCGGCCTTGGCGAGCCCCGCGACGCGCGAGAGCATGCCGAGGAACCCCTTGAGCGCGCCCGTGGGCTCGCCCTTCGAGGTCGTGAGCGGCGGCAGCGCATGAAAGGCGCGGAAAAGATAGTTCGAGCCGTCAATCAGAAGAAGCTTTGACATCGCGGTATGTGCCTGATGGTTTTGTTCCGGGACCGGCTGAAATGCCGGACGACTGCAGAGGATACGCGAATAGGCGCCTCGGTGAGGCTCCGCCGTGCGCCGGCCGGGCCGGATCCATGTCGCCGCGGTGCACCGTTCCATGTTGTTGTACTGCAATACCACAAAAGTCCAAAATTCAACGAAAACAAGGCAATTCCGACGTCAGCAGATTCATGTTGTCCTGCGCCGGTCATGTTTTCCTGCGCTGTCCGTGGCACAATTCCAAAGGAAGAAAGAAGGGACCGCGCGAAGTGTTTTTCCTCCGCGCGAACCAGATCCTTTAGGAGGATCCTCAGCGAGCGCCCGCCTCCCTCGCGGAAGCGCTCCGGGAAAAAAAACATGACCAAACTATTCATCTCCGCCGCACTCGGCCTCATGATCGCCCTCGGTGCGCAGGCCGCTCCGTCCGACGCGCCCCCGCCCTACGCGGGTGACGTGCAGCCCTCCCGTGCGCAGGCTCCGAAGCCCGCCCGCCAGCTGCAGCCGAAGGGCGCCCAGGAAGGCATGTCGATCGCCCCGACCGAGGAGGACATGCGCGCCGCCCGTGACCGCCGCGAGGCCGGCGAGCGTCCCCCGCGCAACAATGACAAGCGCACCCAGATCGAGGAGGTGCGTGACGCGAACAATCGTGTGACCGAGTATGTCGTCACCCCGGGCACGACGAAGATTCCGTATAAGATCGAGAATCGCGCGGACCGCCCGATGGACACCACTCCGGGCAAGAACCCGGGCGGCACGCTCGGCACGCCGAAGTTCATTGAATTCGGCTGGTAACGAACAAAAAAGTCTCGCCAAGAGGCTTCTTTGAGGGAAGAAAGGGCGTCGGTTCCGTTTCCACTGGAATCGACGCCCTCTTCAACTCTCCCATCTAACTCAACGGTTCAATGACTCAGCTCCTCTCCCCCTCGCTCGGCATCACCTGGCTCAAGGAATCCTTCCAGGCCGTCCGGATGCAGCCGATCTCCTACCCCGGCATCGTGATCTTCTCGCTCCTCGTGAGCGGCATGCTCTCGAGCCTTCCTCTGATCGGAACGCTGATCGCGAGCCTCTGGATGCCCTACGGCTCGGTGCTCACGGGCTTCGCCGCCCGCGACACGCTCGCCGGGCGGGTGCCCGTCTACTACACGCTCGTCGCCATCTTCCGTGACCGCACCTCGCGCTATCCGCTCCTGATGATCGGCCTCATCGCGAGCGTGTGGATGGAGCTCGACATGATGATCTTCAACTGGCTCGGTCACGAACAGATCGACAAGTGGCAGATCACCGCCGAGGGCATCGACGTCGCGTCGATCACGGCGAACTTCCCCTGGTTCGCCTTCGCCATGGCCGGGCTCTTCTACATCCCGCTGCTGATGATGACGGTGTACTCGCCGCTCCTCGTCGTGCAGCAGCGCCAGAAGGTGGGCAAGAGCCTCTTCTACTCCTTCTTCGGCGTCATCCGCGGCATCGCCCCCATCATCGTCTACCTCGCCGGCATCACGCTCATCTCGGGCGCGGTCTTCGTCACGCTCGACCTGATCCTCTCCGCGGCCGGCGTCCCGGGCATCCTCGCCTTCCTCGCCCCGCTCATCGTCGCCGGGCTCTCGGCCGTGACGCAGGCGGGCGTCTGGGTGATGTTCCGCGACATCTTCCGCGGCAGTTCCCCCGACGGCGACATGCCCCACGACCTCACCGACAGCGGCGACGGCTCCGTGAAGCTCCCGCCCGTCTGACCGCAGGACAGAAAACCTCTGCGAGAGAGCCGGCGCCTTTCATGGCGGCCGGCTCTTCGTTTATTCAGCGCTCGTAGGAGCAGATCTCCACGAGGTTCCCGTCGGGGTCGCGCAGGTAGAAGCTCCGCATCGGGCCCCTCGCACCGGTGCGGTTCACGATGCCGAGGACGGGCTCGGCGCCGGCGGCCTTCACCTCCTTGAAGGCATTCTCAAGCTTTTCGCCCGGCTCGAGCTCGAGGCAGAGGTCGAGCGCTCCGGAGACGGGGCGCTCCGCCGCGGGCTGAAACTCGCCCGGGCGGCGGTGCACGTTGAACTTCGCCTCGCCCAAGCGGATCACCCAGCGGCCGCGCGTTTCCTCGACGGGGACGCCGAGCACCCGGCCGTAGAAGTCGAGCGTCCGCGAGAGATCCTTCACCGTGAGGACGAGATGGTCAAAACGCCTGAGCTTCATGGGAAGCCTCCTCGGAAACTGTCATTCAATGGATTCAAAGAGCGTCGCCTCGGCCGCGCCCGTTCCGGACTCGGGCGAGCTCACCGAGAGACCGAGCAGACGCACGCCCTCCGGCGGGATCTCGATGCCCGAGAGAAGCTTCATGCCGGCCTCGAGGATCGCCGGCTCGGCGACATAGGGCACGAGCGCGGTCATGCTCCTCGTCTTCGTCGTGAAGTCGGCGAAGCGGATCTTGAGCGTGATCGTGCGCCCGCGGAAATCGTGGCGCGAGATGCGGCGCGTGAGATCCGCGGCGATCCCGGCCATGCGCTCTGAGAGCGCCTCGAACCCTGCGATATCGTCGAGGAACGTCTCCTCGCAGCCCACGCTCTTTCTCACGCGGCTTGTCTTCACGGGGCGCGAGTCGATGCCGCGGGCGAACTTGTAGAAGAGCGCCCCGGCCGCGCCGAAGCGGTCGGTGAGTTCGGTGAAGCTTCGCATCCGGAGCGCATACCCGGTCGAGATGCCCATCTCGTGAAAGCGCTTCGCCGTGGCGGGTCCGACGCCCCAGAAGGCCTCGATCGGGAGCGCGTCGATGAACTCCTGCGCCCTCGTCGGATGGATCGTGAAGATGCCGTCGGGCTTGCGCCAGTCGCTCGCGATCTTCGCGAGGAACTTGTTGTAGGAAACGCCTGCGCTCGCCGTGAGACTGAGCTCCCTGCGGATGTCCATCTTGATGCGGCGCGCGACCTCGGTGCCGTACTCGAGTCCGAGCTTGTTGTCGGTGACGTCGAGGAACGCCTCGTCGATCGAGAGGGGCTCCACGAGGTCGGTGTAGCGCTCGAAGATCTCCCGGATCGCGGCCGAGATCTCGCGGTAGTGCGCCATGCGGCCCTCGACGAAGATGAGCTCCGGGCAGAGCTGCTTGGCGCGGCTCGAGGGCATCGCGCTGTGAACGCCGAAGCGCCTCGCCTCGTAGCTCGCCGTGGCGACGACGCCGCGGCGCTCGGCATGCCCGACGGCGATGGGCTTCCCGCGCAGCTCCGGGCGGTCACGCTGCTCGACCGACGCGAAGAACGCATCCATGTCCACATGCACGATGCGGCGCGAGAGATCGTTCTGGAACACTGGTTCAGCAAGAGACATGAGAGCGGGCGGAAGACTTCCGGGAAATGAGGCGGTGCAATTCAAAAAGGATAGCGCGGGGCGATGATGCCCATTAGGTGGAATGTCTGAGGCGGGCCCGCCGGGGGCACTGCTATGCTCACGAACATGATGACTCAGACCTCCTGCGCCTCGGGCGCTTATTTCTCGTTTTATTTTGCGTATCCGTTTGCGAAGCTGCGGGTGCGTTCGAAGGCCTGACCTCATCAAAAGCCTTCAAGTCAGACGAAGCCCGCAGCGAAATGCGGGCTTCGGCGTTTCAGGGGTGAGAAAAAACTCTCCGAAAAGCTCCGGGCCCGCGAAGAGCGGGAAAACCTTTCCAACCTTAACTTTTGGAACACCTCCGGAGACTTTCCCATGATCCGCAACAGCCTCTCCACCCTCACCCGCGCCGCCTGCGTCGCGCTCTCCGCCGCCATCCTGCTCGCCGGCTGCGGCGAGGAGAAGAAACCCGCCCAGACCGCCGCCGCGGCTGATGCCGCAAAGATCCATGTCGGCGTCGTGCAGCTCGTTGAGCACGAGGCGCTTGACGCCACCGTGAAGGGCTTCATCGATGCGCTTGCCGAGCGCGGCTACAAGGACGGCGAGAAAATCACGATCGACCGCCAGAACGCCCAGGGCGACCAGACGACCCTCGCCAACATCGGCAGCCGCTTCGTCTCGGACAACGCGAAGCTGATCTTCGCCTCCTCCACGCCCGCCGTGCAGGCCATGGCCCGCGCGACGAAGACCATTCCCGTGGTCGCCACCGCCGTGACGAGCTTTGAGGCGGCGCGCGTCGTGAAGTCCGACAAGGAGCCGGGCGGCAACGTCACCGGCGTCTCGAACCTCGGGCCCATCGCCGCGCAGATGGCGCTTCTCGTTGAAATGACGGGCGACGCCACGAAGACCGGGGCGGTCGGCGTCCTCTACAACCCGAGCGAGGTGAACGCCGAGTACCAGGTTGAGAAGTTCCGCGCGGAAGCTCAGGCCCGCGGCATCCGTCTCATCGAGGGCTCCGTCTCGAACGTCAACGACATTCCGCAGGCAATGAACGCGATGCGCGGCAAGGTCTGCGCGATGTGGCTGCCGACCGACAACGTACTCGCCGCCGGCGCGGCGACCGTCGCGAGGCTCGCCCGCGACATGAAGCTCCCGGTCTTCGCGAGTGACACGGGCTCGGTGCGCAACGGGCTCCTCGCAGTCATCTCGGTGGATTACTACGAACTCGGCCGTCTGACGGGCAATCTCGGCGCGGACATCCTTGAGGGCAAGAAGAGCCCGGCCACCACGCCGATCGCCTTCCAGGACGCCCAGAAACCGATCATCAATCTCACGGCCGCCGAGGCGATCGGGTTCAGGATCTCGCCCGAAGTGCTCGAGCGCAGCGAGACCATCAAATAAGCCGGAAAGACTGCTATTATCTCGGACATGATGACTCAGACCTCCTGCGCCTCTGGCGCCTCCTTCTTCTTTTATTACGCGTATCCGTATGCACAGCTGCGGGTGCGTTCGAAGGCCTGACCTCATCAAATGCCTTCCTGTTGACGAAGCCCGCAGCGAAATGCGGGCTTCGGCGTTTCCGGGGGTGCAGTAAATCCCTTGATGAAAGCTCCGGGCCCGCAGCGAGCGGGAAACATCTTTTTTTCAAAGACCAACCACCGGAGACTTTCCAATGATCCGCACCTCCATTTCCACCCTCACCCGCGCCGCCTGCGCCGCGCTTTCCGCCGTCGTCCTTCTCTCGGGCTGCGGCGAGGAGAAGAAGCCCGCCGAGACGGCCGCCGCCGCCGAGGCCGCGAAGATCCACGTCGGCGTCGTGCAGCTCGTCGAGCACGAGGCACTTGACGCCACCGTGAAGGGCTTCATCGACGTCCTCGCCGAGCGCGGCTTCAAGGACGGCGAGAAGATCACCATCGACCATCAGAACGCCCAGGGCGACCAGACGACGCTCGCCAACATCGGCAACCGCTTCGTCTCGGACAAGGTGCAGCTGATCTTCGCCTCCTCCACGCCCGCCGTGCAGGCCATGGCCCGCGCGACGAAGACCATTCCCGTGGTCGCCACCGCCGTGACGAGCTTTGAGGCGGCGCGCGTCGTGAAGTCCGACAAGGAGCCGGGCGGCAACGTCACCGGCGTCTCGAACCTCGGGCCGATCGCCGCCCAGATGGCGCTCCTTGTTGAGATGACGGGCGACGCCACGAAGACCGAGGCCGTCGGCGTCATCTACAACCCGAGCGAGGTGAACGCCGAGTACCAGGTCGAGAAGTTCCGCCAGGAAGCCAAGGCCCGCGGCATCCGCCTCGTCGAGGCCTCCGCCTCCAACGTCAACGACATCCCGCAGGCGATGAACTCCATGCGCGGCAAGGTCTGCTCGCTGTGGCTGCCGACCGACAACGTGCTCGCCTCGGGCGCGGCGACCGTCGCCAAGCTCGCGCGCGACATGAAGCTCCCGGTGTTCGCGAGCGACTCCGCGCTCGTCCGCGCGGGCTCGCTGGCCTCGATCTCCGTGAACTACTACGAGCTCGGCCGCATGTCGGGCGCCCTCGGCGCTGACATCCTCGAGGGCAAGAAGAAGCCGGCCACGACGCCGATCGCCTTCCAGGACGCCCAGAAGCCGCTCATCAACCTCACGACCGCCGAGGCGATCGGCTTCAAGATCTCGCCCGAGGTGCTCAACCGTTCCGAGACGATGAAGTGATTTGAAAGAGACGAGGTGACGAATCCGTGAGAATGATTTTTCTTCTCACGGATTCACACGCAAGTCACCTGTTTGTTAAGCCAAATCTCACTCAAAACGGGCTAAACTCGGGGCCCTCAAGACAGTGTCGGCCGCGACAAGCAATTGCGCGGCCGTCCTCATTCCCTAACGGAGAACGAACAACCATGCCTCATGTTGTCTGCGAAGCCTGCATCGGCTGCAAGCGTACCGACTGCGTGGACGTCTGCCCGGTGGATTGCTTCCGGGAAGGTCCGAACTTTCTTGTGATCGATCCCGATGAGTGCATCGACTGCGCCGTCTGCATTCCGGAGTGCCCGGAGGCCGCGATCTACGCCGAGGAGGACGTGCCCGAGGATCAGCAGGAGTTCATCGCCCTCAATGCCGAACTCGCCCGTGAATGGCCTTCCATCACCCGCCGCAAGCCCTACCCCGATGACGCCGATCAGTGGCGCGGTGTGAAGAACAAGATTCAGTACCTGAAGCGTTACTGATCTGACGTTCTGAAGCATTCTGCTCTGACGAGGGCCCGCACCAGTGCGGGCCTTTCCTTTTTAGAATCCTCTGCATCATTCATCGCGGCCCCTGGTCCTCCGGATCCCTCCCGTCGAGCCCCAGGCTCCGTGCCGCCCCGAAAGAGGAATTTCTTCCCATGCAGACCATCGCACTCATCTCCCGCCGCCAGGTGGCGCCGACGCTCTTCGTGCTCCGCTTCGAACGGCCCGAGGGCTTCACGTTCGAGCCGGGCCAGTTCGCCCGCCTCGGCCTCGAGGGCGCACCGGGCGAGGAGCCCGTCATCCGCGGCTACTCCATCGCGAGCGCCCCGGAGGAGAACGTGCTCGAGTTCTTCATCACCGAGGTGAAGGACGGAAAGCTCTCCCCGCGCATCTGCGCGCTCAATCCCGGCGACCGCGTCATCCTCGACGGGCCCGCGCAGGGCGCGCTCACGCCCTCGCGCATCCCGGGCGGCGAGACGCTCTGGCTCCTCGCCACCGGCTCGGGCCTCTCCCCCTTCGCCTCGATCATCCGCTCGGGCAAGGTCTGGGAAGCCTGGCAGGACCTCGTCCTCGTGATCTCCGTGAGGAAAATCGAGGAGGCGGCGCTTGCCCGCGAGCTCGTGCTCGCCATGCCCTCCGAGCGCCGTCCGAAGCTCATCATCACCACGACGCGCGAGGAGGATCCCGCTCGTCAGGGCAATCTCTCGGGCCGCATCCCGGCGCTCATCGCCTCGGGCGACCTCGAGAAGGCCGCCGGCCGCGAGATCACGGCCGAGAAGAGCCGCCTGATGCTCTGCGGCAATCCCGGCTTCATCGCCGAGACGCGCGCTGAGCTCAAGAAGCGCAGCATCGTCTCGCCCCGCTTCGGCAAGCCCGGCCAGCTCGTCGTCGAAAACTTCTGGTAATCCAAGAACCATGCAACCCATCTCTCTTCAGGCGAACGCCCAGGCGATCGACGACGTGCTGCCGCAGACGGAATGCCGTCAGTGCGGCTTCGACGGCTGCGCCGCCTACGCCGAGGCGATCGCCGAGGGGCGGGCCCCGATCAACCGCTGCGCGCCGGGCGGCGCGCGCGGCATCGCCCGTCTCGCCAAGGTCACCGGTCAGCCCGTGATCGCGCTCGACCCCGAGTACGGCCGCGAGATGCCCTTCGCGCGCGCCCGCATCCGCGCGGCCGAGTGCATCGGCTGCTCGTGGTGCGCCCGCGCCTGCCCGACCGACGCCATCGCCGGCGCCCCGAAGCACATGCACGCGGTCATTGAAAGCCGCTGCACGGGCTGCTCGCTCTGCGCCCCCGCCTGCCCGATGGACTGCATCGACTTCGTCGAGGCGGGCCGCGAGTGGACGGACGAGGACGCCCGGCTCGCGAAGCGCCATCACGAGGAGACCTGGGCGAGGCGCGTGAAGCGCGCCGCCGCCGAGGACCGCCGCCTCTCGCAGCGCCGCGGCGCCGCCGAGACCGAGGGCGACGCAAAGAAGCGCTTCATGGCGGACATCCTCGCCATGGCCCGCTCCGGCCGCCGCTGACCCCGCGCCCGGCCCCTAACAAAAACTTCCAGACCCCCAGCCCAAGATGACCTTCCCGGCAAAAGACCGCGCCGCCTTCATGACGGCGCTCGCGGAGCTCAATCCCGACCCCAAGTCCGAGCTCAACTTCACGACGCCCTATGAGCTCCTCGTCGCCGTGATGCTCTCTGCGCAGGCGACCGACAAGGGCGTCAACATCGCCACCGCGAAGCTCTTCCCCGTCGCCAACACCCCGGAGAAGATCGTCGCCCTCGGCGAGGAGGGTCTCGTCTCCTACGTCAACTCGATCAACTTCTTCCGCAACAAGGCGAAGCACATCCTCGCCGCCTCGAGGATCCTGATCGAGCGCCACGGCGGCGAGGTTCCCCGCACGATGGAGGAGCTCACCGCGCTCCCCGGCGTCGGCAGGAAGACCGCGAACGTCGTGCTCAACGTCGCCTTCGGCGAGGGCACCGTGGCCGTCGACACGCACATCTTCCGCGTCTGCAACCGCACGGGCTTCGCCCCGGGCAAGACCCCGGACGAGGTCGAGGCGAAGCTTCTCAAGGTCGTCCCCGACGAGTTCCTGAGGAACGCCCACCACTGGCTGCTGCTCTTCGGCCGTTACCTCTGCAAGGCGAGAAAGCCCGAGTGCACCCGCTGCCCCGTGGCGAAGTGGTGCAGCGCGCCCGAGAAGGCCGCCGCGCTCGAGGAGGCCGCGGATCTGAAGCCCGGCTCCCCGGCGAGGAAGCCGGCGCGCAAGACCGCGGCTTCCACGAAGACCGTGAAAGCCGCGTCGAAGCGCACGACGAAGAAGAGCGGCGAATGACTCAACGCAGCCTGCAGCGTGCGAGCGCGGCGGGCGGCGCCTGATGGAAGGGGTGCGAGCGCCCCGAGAGCATGCAGGGGTTCATGAGCCTCGAGACCGGCGGCACCACGCCGAAGAGGAACTTCCCGAACCCGGCCTTCCCGGCGTCGGCGAGCCGCATCGACACCGCCCTGCCCGTCTGCGGATCGTCGGCGGCGAACATGCCCTTGCCGAGCCAGACGCCGGAGAACTTCACCGCCCCCTTCTCGTCGCCGAAGAAGACGAGTGCCCCGCGCGGGAGCTCCTCGCCTTCCCTGCCGCCCGAGAGCGGCGCCTCAATGCGGGCGAGCCTGTCGGCGTCCTCGGGCGCGATCAGGTCGTGGGCGCCCAGCGCCGCGACGGCGAGCGGGGCCACATAGTCGTTCCGTGACGAACCGGCGCTCACGAGCTTCTCGGCCGTGGCGGCCACGTCGGAGAGGAATTTCTCCGGTGTCTCCCTGCGGCGGGTCTCCTCGCGGGATTCGAGGCTCCCAAGCGCCTCGACATCGGTCTTCGCGAGCACCCCGACCTGACCGTCCGGAAGCCGGACGGCGACGCTGTCGGTGAGACCCGCGGGCGCCGCATCCGTCTCCTCGGTGAAAGCGGCGCCGAGGGGCGCCTTCATGATGATCTGCCCTGAGGCATTCCTCACCTTGGCCGAGGGCGCGGTCACGACGAACTTGTCGCGGCGGTTCCAGGCGAGGAGCCCCGTGTCGGTTCTCATCGAGAGGTCCTTCACCGCAAGCCAGCCGATGCGGCTGTCGTCAAGGATCCCGAGCACGGCGTCGCCCTCCTCGAGCAGCACCCGGACGCGCGAGGCGACCGGAACCGTGCGGACGGATGCCGCGGGATTCCCCACGGCGTCGCGCGCCGCGGCGAGATGAGTCACCGGGGCCTTCACGAGCGCCCAGCTGCGCCTGCCGCGGGCGGTCTCGTCGGGAAGCCTTGCCACTTCGTTCTCAATGGCCCAGCCCCTGCCCGAGAGCTTCGGGAGGAACTCCGCGAGAAGCGTCGCGCTTGACGTCCGCCCCGAGACACGGATGACGCCGGCGAGGCGCCCCTCGGCGAACTCGAGCTCGAGCAGGTCCGTCCTCGGGTCGTAGTCGCTCTCCTCAAGGTATTCCTCGAAGAGCTTGCGCGCGGTCGCGGGGCCGTCCTCGCCGGCCGCGATCTGCGGAGGTGCCATCGGAATCGAGACGGCGAGCACGGGGCCCGCCGGCAGAAGCATGCCCGTGAGCGCAGCGAACAGGGCGGATCTCAGAAAACGCATGACGGCCTCCGGGGTTTGAGAAAGATACGGATTGTCAGCTGATCTGACGCGAGGACGCCGGCAGCGTGAGCGTGACGCGGGTGCCGCCGATCGGGCTCGCTCGCTCGACCTTGACGGTCGCGCCGATGCGCGAGGCGCGCTCGGCCATGATCGAGAGGCCGACGTGCTGGCCCTTTCTCGCCTCCACGACGCTCTCCTCGATGCCGACGCCGTCGTCGACGATGCTCACGACGAGGTCCGCTCCGTTGTTGATCGTCACCGAGACGCTCGTCGCCTCCGCGTGCTTGCGGACGTTCGAGAGCGCCTCCTGAATGATGAAGATCACCTGGAGCTTCTCGCGCGGCGTGAGCTTCGGACCGTCGCCGCTCGCGGTGAGACGGGTCGAGACATGGGCCTGGCCCTCGAAGCGGTCCATCACCGTGCGCACGCCCTGCAGGAACCCTTCGGTGTGCAGACGCTCGCGGAAGTTGAGGAGCAGCTCGCGCACGTCCTCGTAGCACTCCTGCACGCCCGTCTGGATGGCGGCGAGCGACTCGTCGCGCAGCGCGTCGTCCTTGTCCTTGATCGCGTCGGAGAGGAACTGGACCTGCAGGTTGAGGTAGGAGAGCGCCTGAGCGATCGAGTCGTGCAGGCCCTGGGCGAGGAGCTGGCGCTCCTGGATGACCGCGTACTGGCGGTCGCGGTCGATGAGGCGCTCGTTGTCGATCGCGACGCCGAGGTGGGTCGAGAAGCTCTCGAGCAGCTGGATCATCTGCGAGGAGAGGCTCGCGATGTCGCGGTAGAGCAGCATGAAGCAGCCGATGCCGCCCGAGGTGCTCCTCACGGGGAAGCAGTAGGCGGTGGTGAAGCCCGCGAGATTGAGCGCACGGGCGAGCTTGCGCTCGTCCTCCCCGAGCGTGATGCGCACCGGGTAGGCCTTCTTGATCACCGTGCGGCAGATCGAGTCCTCGTAGGAGATGTCCGTCATCTCGCGGAGCGCCTCGGCGGTGAGGCCGCAGGCCGCGGCGATGTTGACGTAGCCCGACTTCTGGTCGACGAGCGTCACGATGCAGGCGTCGGCCTCGGTGTAGCGCACGATGCGCTCGGCGAAGCCGTCGGTGAGCTCCTCGAGCGAGCGCTGCTGCGAGAAGAAGGAGGTGATTTCGTAGAGCTGCGCGAGGTGGCGGTTCTTCTCCTCGACCGAGGCGGTCTTCTCGGCCACCTTCTGCTCGAGGTTCTCGTAGAGGTCCTCGAGCCTGTCGGCCATGCGGTTGAAGCCCGCGGCGATGCGGCCGATCTCGTCCTCGCGGATCACCGGCACGCGCGCGCGCAGGTCGCCCCCGGAGAGCTTGTTGATGCCTTCGCCCAACTGCCCGATCGGCCGGATCACCCAGCGCACGAGCAGGAACATGATCGTGAAGAGACTGCCGATCGCGAGCACGATCAGCGTCACCTGCAGATATCTCAGCGCCCAGAGGTAGTCGCTTCTCCAGTCGTCGATCTGATTGGCGAGCCCGGCGAGCTCCTCGAGGAAGCGGTTGATGCGGAGATTGTTCACCGGCTGGCGCGTGCGCTGCGCGTTCATCAGCATCGGCGCGATCTCCTCGTGCCACTGCTTCTCGAGGCCCGTGTAGGTCTGCAGGAACTCCCCGCCGCGGGGGAGTTCCAGCGGCTGGCCGATGTCGCCCTTGCGGATCTCGCTGAACTGGAGCTCCACCTTCGACATCTGGTCCTGGAAGCGCATCTCCTCAAAGACGGGCTGCGTGAAGTAGGCGGCCCTGTGCACGTGGATGCGGAGCTCGGCGACGGCGTACTTCGCCGCGGCCGTGGCCTCGAGCTCCCAGTTGAGCAGCATCGTCCAGGCGATGGAGGTGACGATGAAGCTCACCCAGAGAAGCGTGAGGAGCAGAAGTCGGGTGGAGAGACTCTTGAAGTACTGGGAAATTCGCATGGGACTGGAACAGGTCCGGGTCGATTTGAATCATGCGGCCGGGTCAGTCTGTGTCCGACCCGGCCGAAAGATTTGAGTTTCACAGAAGCGTCGGCGGTTCGTCAACCACCTCGAGCGTGAGGCCCGATGCGGTCTTCAGCGGCGTGCCGGCCGGGGGAATTCCCTCGGGCGGCTCCGCGGCGCCGGGATAGCCCTCGACGCGCTCGGGCCTCCAGGAGACCTCGACGGTCTTGCCGCGGCGGGCGCGGTGCATCACGTAGGCCGGGAAGGCCCTGCGGCCGATCTCGGCGGCGCGCTCCTTGTCCCCGCGTCCCGTACCGTAGATGATACAGCCGCGGTCATCGACGACCGTGCAGCTCACGAGAGACTCGCCGGCGTCGAGGAGCATCAGCGCGACGCCCTTGCCGCCCGAGGCGACGAAGCGGATCTCCGTGATCGGGAACACAAGCAGCCGCCCCTTCGAGGAGAGGCAGGCGAGCTTCGCGCCGGCGTCGATCGCGGCCTGCGCGACCGGCATCGGCGGGAGAAGCGTCTCGCCCTCGCCGAGCTTGACGAAGTCGCGGCCGGCCTTGAGGCGGGTCGAGATGTCGCCGAGCCTGAGGATCATGCCCTTGCCGCCCGAGGTGGCGAGCATCACCGGCATCACCGGGTCGCCCGCGAGCCAGCCCACGGGGTTGACGCCGCGCGGCAGGTCGACGAAGGCCGAGAGCGGCGCGCCGTCGCCGCGCCCGCCCGGCAGCGCCGAGACGGCAAGCGTGTAGACGCGGCCCGCGGAATCGAGGAACGAGAGCGAGTCGGTCGAGCGGCACTCGATCGAGGTCGCGAGCCCGTCGCCCATCTTGAAGCTCATGAGCGTGCAGTCGTGGCCGTGGCCGGTGCGGCTGCGCAGGAACCCCTTCTTCGAGATGACGACCGTGACCGGTTCGTCGGAGGCCTGGACCTCGTGGACGGCCACCTCGGCCTCCTCGACGAGCGTGCGGCGAGGATCGGCGTACTGCTTCGAGGCGGCCTCGATCTCACGGGCCACCTGGCGCTTGAGGACGCCCTCGCTCGAGAGGATGCGCTCAAGCGACGACCGTTCCTGGACGAGCTTCGCGAGCTCCTTCTCGATCTCGATCGCGGCGAGACGGGCGAGCTGCTTGAGCCTGATCTCAAGGATGTCATCGGCCTGGCGCTCCGTGAGGCTGAATTCACGCATGAGATCGGCCTTCGGGTCGTCCGCGGCGCGGATGATCTCGATCACGCGGTCGATGTTGAGCAGCACGAGCGAGCGGCCCTCGAGCACGTGGATGCGGTCGAGCACCTTGTCGAGACGCGTCTGCGAGCGGCGCCTCACCGTCTCGAGACGGAAGCTCACCCACTCCGAGAGGATCTCCATCAGCCCCTTCTGGCGGGGCTTGCCGTCGATGCCGAGCATGACGAGGTTCACCGGGACGTTCGACTCAAGGTCGGTCTCGGAGAGCAGGTAATTGACGAAGTCGTTGCGGTCGACCGTGCGGGTCTTCGGTTCGAAGACGAGGCGGACCTCGATGTCCTTGCCCGACTCGTCACGCACGCTCTCGAGCATCGCGAGCATGGCGCTCTTGGCCTGCTGCTGCTTGGCGGAGACGGTCTTCTTGTCCTTCTTCGGACGCGGATTGGTGATCTGCTCGATGCGGTCGAGGATCGTGCGGGCGCTCGCCGCGGGCGGGAGCTCGTCGACGACGAGCTGCCACTGGCCGCGGGCGAGCTCCTCGAAGTGCCAGCGCGCACGGACGCGCAGCTTCCCCCTGCCCGTGCGGTAGATCGAGCGGATCTCGTCCTTCGAGGAGATGATCTGGCCGCCGCAGGGGAAGTCCGGGGCGGGCATGAGCGCGAGGATCTCGTCGAGCGTCGACTCGGGCTTCTCGAGCAGCTTCACGCAGGCCGAGGCGACCTCGCCGAGGTTATGCGGCGGGATCTCGGTCGCCATGCCGACGGCGATGCCGGACGAACCGTTGAGCAGCACGAACGGAAGCTTCGCCGGGAGCTCCACGGGCTCCTGGAAGTTGCCGTCGTAGTTCGCGGTGAAGTCGACCGCGCCCTGGTCCACTTCGGAAAGAAGCAGCTCGGCGATGGGCGTCAGGCGCGTCTCGGTGTATCGCATCGCGGCCGCGCTGTCGCCGTCGCGCGAGCCGAAGTTGCCCTCGGCGACGAGCAGCGGGTACCTGAGCGAGAACGTCTGGGCCATGCGCACGAGGGCGTCATAGACGGACTGGTCGCCGTGCGGGTGATATTTACCGAGCACGTCACCGACGATGCGGGCGGACTTGACGCTGCGGCCGTCGAACTTGAGGCCCATGCGGTACATGTCGATGAGGATGCGGCGCTGCACGGGCTTCTGACCGTCCGTGACCTCGGGGAGCGCGCGGCTCTTCACGACCGACATCGCGTACTCGAGATAGGCCTGCGAGGCGTAGCGGGCGAGCGTGAGCGCGCCGTTCTCCTCGGGATCGCCCTCGGTCACGGAGCCCACAGTGATTTTCTCCTCCTCGGCCTCGGCTTCGTCCTCCTCGGCAGCCTCCTCCGTCTCTGCGGACTCCTCGTCCGCGGGCTCATCGGTCTCGTCGGTTTCCGCGGTCTCATCGGCCTGGCTCTCAGCAGGGGCCTCCGGCTCGGCAGTAGCCGGCTCCTTCTCTTCGACGGGTTCCTCCTCGTCAATGAGCGGAATCTCAAGCTCCGCATCCTCCGACGGCACGACAGGCTTCAGGGTGACGGGTTTCCCGTCCTTCGCGGGCGCTTTGGCAGCGGGGGGCGTCACGCCCTTCCCGAACTTCTCGGCCGCGGCGAAGACGGCGCTCGCCGCCTCGAAAAGGGAGCCGAAATTGCTGTCACCATTTCCCGCACCCGGGCGCTTTTTTTCAGCCATTTTGTTCTTCTTCCTCGGAAAACTGGTCAGACATCAAGCTCGGCGCGGTCGCCGTAGGCTTCCATCCAGAGGCGGCGTCCGGCCACCTCGCGCTCGCCCATCAGGGTCTGCATCACCGAGCGCGTCGCCGCCTCGGAGATCGAGCCGAAGCTCACCGGCAGGAGCCTGCGGGTGTCCGGCGAGAGCGTCGTCTCGGCGAGCTGCTCGGCCTTCATTTCGCCGAGGCCCTTGAAGCGGGAGATCGAGAGCTGCTCCTCGGTGAAGCCCTCCTTCTTCAACTGCTCCATGGTGCGGGCGAGCTCGCGCTCGTCGAGGCAGTAGAGCTTGCGGTCGGGCTTGCGGCCCCTCTTCGGCGCGTCGACGCGGAAGAGCGGCGGCATCGCGACGTAGACGTGCCCGAGCTCGATCAACTTCGGGAAGTGCCTGAGGAAGAGCGTGAGCAGCAGCACCTGGATGTGCGAGCCGTCCACGTCCGCGTCCGAGAGGATGCAGATCTTGCCGTAGCGCAGGCCCTTCAGGTCGGGCTCGCCCTCCTTCGGATGCGGGTCGACGCCGATCGCGAGCGAGATGTCGTGAATCGTGTCGCTCCTGAAGAGGTCCCCGGTCTCGACCTCCCAGGTGTTGAGGATCTTGCCGCGCAGCGGGAGCACGGCCTGGAACTCCTTGTCGCGGCCCTGCTTGGCGGAGCCGCCGGCGGAGTCGCCCTCGACGATGAAGAGCTCGTTGCGGCTGATGTCGCTCGACTCGCAGTCGGTGAGCTTGCCCGGAAGCACGGCCACCGTGGAGGCGCGGCGCTTCTCGTACTTCGAGGCCTGGCGCTGGCGGGCCTGCGCCTGGCTGATGATGTGCTCGGCGAGCTTCTTGCCGTCCTCGACGTGGTCATTGAGCCAGAACTCAAACTGGTTCTTCACGAACCCGGAGACGAGCTTGAGCGTGTCGCGGCTCGTGAGCTTCTCCTTCGTCTGGCCCTGGAACTGCGGGTCGAGCGCCTTCGTGGAGAGCACGAAGGAGGCGCGGCTGAAGACGTCCTCGGCGAGGACCTTGACGCCCTTGGCCTGCAGCCCGTGGATCTCCATGAAGCTCCTGACGGCCTGCCAGAGACCGTCCTTGAGACCGGCCTCGTGCGTGCCGCCCTGCGGCGTCGGGATGAGGTTGACGTAGCTCTCGCGCGTGAGCGTGCCCTCGGCGGTCCAGACGACCACCCAGGCGGCGCCCTCGCCCTTGCCGAAGCTCTCGTTCGTCTCGTCGGCGTAGCCCGAGGCCTCGAAGGGCTCGATGAGCGGTTCGTCGCGGATCTCCGAGAGGAGGTACTCCTTCAGGCCGCCCTCGTACTTCCAGTGGGCCTCGGTGCCGGTGGCGGCGTTGCGGTAGTTGACCTCGCACCCGGGGAGCAGCACCGCCTTGGAGCGGAGCAGGCGGACGAGCGCGGCCTCCGGAATCGCGGGGCTGTCGAAATACTTTCCGTCCGGCCACACCGAGACGCGGGTGCCGGTCTGGTACTTCGGTCGCGGGCTCTTCTTCACCGTGAGGGGCTCGGCGACGAAGCCGTCGCGGAAGCCCATCGTGGCCTCCTCGCCCTCGCGCCAGACGGTGACGACGAGGTGCTTCGAGAGCGCGTTCGTCACCGAGACGCCCACGCCGTGCAGACCGCCCGCGAAGGAGTACGGGCCCGAGCCGTCCGCCTTGGCGAACTTGCCGCCCGCGTGCAGACGCGTGAAGACGAGCTCCACGACGGGCGCCTTCTCCTCGGGATGCATGCCGATCGGGATGCCGCGGCCGTCGTCCTCGACGGTGACCGAACCGTCCTCGGCCACCTCGACCGAGATCTTCGTGCCGTAGCCCGCGAGAACCTCGTCGCTCGCGTTGTCGATCACCTCCTGGATGATGTGGAGCGGGTTCTCGGTGAGGGTGTACATGCCCGGGCGCTGCTTGACGGGCTCGAGGCCCTTG
This sequence comes from Sutterella sp., assembly GCF_030539355.1. GTDB lineage: Bacteria > Pseudomonadota > Gammaproteobacteria > Burkholderiales > Burkholderiaceae_F > Sutterella. Next base: position 4,780 of record NZ_JAUNSF010000032.1, on the reverse strand, counting down.
AGCACCCGGATGGAGCTTTCGCCGTACGCTTCTTTCTGCTGCTTAGCCATGTCTCTAAATAAATGTCTTCCGGATCTGTGGGACGGCGTGGGCTCCTCACGGACTGGCTCCCCGAGGCGCTCACCCGCCGGCTGAGCACTGCACGGTCCGGGACCGTGGCGTTCGCCGGCGAATCTTCATCGATGTGTCAAAGGCGCTCATTCTATCAATACCTTCCGGGTACCCTTTGACGGGTCACATTGAGGCCCGCAGACTTCCCCTCGTCCGTAGTCCGTTCGGGGAATTTGCGCTTCGCCGCGGCTTTGCTATGCTTTTTCATCTATCCCGAAACTTTCTGAGGTCCCCGAATGCCTAAGCTCTACATGGGTTTTGACGCCGGCACGCAAAGCGTGAAGGTTGGTGTCTATGACGAGAACTTCAAGCTCGTCACGAGCAAGTCACTGCCGACGGAGCTCGCCTATCCGCACCCGGGCTGGGTGCAGATGGACGTGAACACGTACCTCGAGAACTGCATCACGGTCATGGCCGACGTGACGAGCGAGCTGCGCCGCACGGGCTACGACCCGAAGGATATCGCCGCCATCATGGGCGACGGCATCATCTGCGGCATCGTCGGCATCGACGAAGACGCCCGCCCGGTGACCCCCTACATCAACTACCTCGACAGCCGCACGACCGAGGACGTCGAGGCCGTCAACGCGATGGGCCTCGAGATCTGGGGGCGCGAAACGGGCAACGCTGAGGCCTCTCCCATGTTCCCCGCGATGTTCGCGCGCTGGTTCCTGAAGAACAGCCCCGAGTTCCGCGAGCGCGGCGTCAAGTTCGTCCACAACGCCCCGTACGTGCTCATGCGCCTCGCCGGCCTGAAGGCGAAGGACGCCTTCATCGACTGGGGCGCGATGTCCGGCTGGGGCCTCGGCTACAACGTGAAGGAAAAGCGCTGGTCGAAGGAGCAGCTCGGGATCCTCGGCATCGACGAGAAGTACATGCCGCGCATTCTCAAGCCCTGGGACAAGGTGGGCGGACTCTGCGAGGAGGTCTCGGTGAGAACGGGCCTTCCGGCCGGCATCCCGATCCTCGCGGGCGCGGGCGACACGATGCAGTCGATGCTCGGCTCGGGCGTCTTCGAGGCCGGCCAGGGCGTCGACGTCGCGGGCACCTGCGCGATGTTCTGCGTCTCCACGAAGGGCATCATCCCCGAGCTCTCGAAGCCCGGCATGGGGCTCATCTTCAACTCGGGCACGCTCCCGGACACCTACTTCTACTGGGGGTTCGTCCGCACGGGCGGCCTGGCGCTGCGCTGGTTCAAGGACAACGTCGCCCGCCACGAGGGCGACGGCGCCTACTACCGCGAGCTCTCCGAGGGCGCGGAGAAAGTTCCCGCGGGCTCGGGCGGCGTGCTCTTCCTCCCCTACCTCACCGGGGGCTCCGGCGAGGAGAAGGAGGCGAGCGGCTGCTTCCTCAACATGACGATGGATGACAACCAGTTCGTGATGTGGCGCGCCGTGCTCGAAGCGATCGGCTACGACTACATGGAGATCGCCGACAGCTACCGCGCCGCGGGCGTGGAACTCAATCGCATCACCGTCACCGAGGGCGGCAGCCGCGACGCGCTCTGGAACCAGATCAAGAGCGACATGCTTGACGCCCAGGTCGTGCGCTACCAGAACCCGGGCGGCGCGGTGCTCACGAACTGCGTCTTCGGCGCCTACGCGACGGGCGGCCTCACGGACGTGAAGGCCGCGCTCGCCGGCGTCATCAGCGAGAACGGCGTGTGCGAGCCGCGCGCCGAGCTCACCCGCCGCTACCGCGAGCTCTTCGAGAACCGCACGGCGCTCGTGCGCAGCGACATGAAGGCCGCCTTCAGCCGCCTCGTGAAGATGCGCGCGATCCGTTGACCGCACTGACCAACGGATGACCCGAGCCCCGGTCGGAGACGGCCGGGGCTTCCTTTTGCCCGCAAAAAAATTGAGGGGCCGCGGATCATGGGATCTGCGGCCCCTCTTCTAACTTCAGTTCAGCTGCGGCTTACTGCTGGTCGTCGTCCTGCTTCTCCTCGCCATTGACGAAGTCCGGGCGAAGGATCGTGAGGCCGATCGTGTTCTTCAGCGCGTCGAGGTAGCCCGTGCGGTCCGCCTCGCCGTAGATGTTCGAGAGCTCGCGGGCAAGGCTCGCGATCTCGGCCTCGGAAGCCTGCTTGCTGCGGGCGTTCTCGACGTGCGAGATCACGTAGGAGCCGGCCATGAGCTCGACGCCGGTGAAGGCCGGGAGCTTGGCGCTCGGGATGGAGAGCTCGGCGTTGATGAGCGCGACCTCGTGGCCGTGCATCACCTGGCGCGAGACCCAGACGGGATCGGTGAAGCCCTCGAGGCTGCCCGAGGCGCGGACCTCGGCGAGCTTCTTCTCGCCGGCTTCCTTCGCCATGGCGGCGGCCTTCTGCTGGGTGAGCGTGCTCGTGATGGCGGGCTTCACCTCGTCGAGCGGACGCTCGGCCTGCGGGAAGTACTCGACCACGCGGGCGGCGACGAGCGTGTTGCTCTGGACCTCGATCGCGCTCGAGTTGCGCTTCTCTTTGAGGCACTCGGAGCCGAAGAGGGCCTCGGCGACGCGGTCGTTCACGAGGCGGGCGACCTCGGGATCGGAGGCGCCGTCGCGGGTGACCATGTCAACCGTCTGAACCTTGAGGCCGAACTTCTCGGCGACCGGGGCGAGCGAGTCGGACTGCTCGTAGACCAAGTTCGTGAACTCGTCGGCGCGCTCGGAGAACGTGCGCACGGCCATCTGCTCGGCGTACTCGCGCTCGATCTCCTCCTTCACGGCCTCGAAGGGCTGCACGGAGCCGGCCTGGATCTCGGTCACCTCGATGATGTGGTAGCCGAACTCGGTCTCGACCGGCCCGATGATCTCGCCCTGCTTGGCGTTGAAGACGGCGTCCTCGAAGGCCTTCGTCATGACGCCGCGGCCGAAGTAGGAGAGGTCGCCGCCCTGGCTCGCGCTGCCCGGGTCCTGGGACTCGCTCTTCGCGATGTCGGCGAACTTCGAGGGATCGGCCTTGACCTCGGCGAGGAGCGCCTCGGTCTTCTTCAGAGCGGCGGCCTTGTCGTCACCGAACTCGATGAGGATGTGGCTCGCGCGGCGCTGCTCCGGAACCGCCCAGCGGTTCTGGTTCTGCTCGTAGTAGGCCTTGATGTCCTCGGGATTCGCCTGGATGTTCTTGAAGTCGGCGGGCGAGAGAACGACGTACTCGGCCTTGACGTGCTCGGGCGAGAGGAACTCCTTCTGGTTGGCGTCGTAGTAGGCCTTCACCTCTTCGTCGGTGACCTTCACCTGCGGGGTGTAGTCGGCGACGTTGATCGTGAATGTGCGGACCTCGCGCTCGTTCGTGAGGATCTCGTGGACCTGCTCGACGATCGCCTTCGGCACCGGGTAGGTGCGGGAGACGCCGGCGATGAGCACATCCTTGGCGAGGTCGCGCTGGACCTCGGCGACGAACTGCTGGTCGCTCTTGCCCTGCGAGCGGAGGAACTGCTGGTAGAGCTCGGGGGAGAACTTGCCGTCCTGCTTCAGGGCATCGGCGTTCTTGATGAGCATGATGGCCTCGGCCTCGCTCACCGCGACATAGTTCTTCGCGACGGTCTGCGTGACAGCGGAGTCATCCATCAGCATGCGCAGGATGTCCGCGCGCGCCTCGGGCGACTCGAGCATGTTGGCGTGGAAGTTCTCGCCGAGGGCCTGGCGGAGGCGCTCAAGCTGCTCGCGCTTGGCGTAGTCGAACTGCTCGGGCGTGATGGAGACTTCGCCCACCTTCACGATGGCGTTGTCACTCTGGCTCATGCGGTTGTAGGAATAGATGCCGGTCACAACGAAGCTCGGGATGATCAGCACCATGGCAATGAACATCAGCCAGCGCTTGTGATCGCGGAATGCCTGAAGCAGCATAAGGAGGTCCTTCGGAGAAAAAACGGAATGCGGCGCGCGCAGTCAAAAAAAAAGACGAACCTCACGGCTCGCCCTTCTTTATAAATCGTTGGCGGAGTGGACGGGACTCGAACCCGCGACCCTCGGCGTGACAGGCCGATATTCTAACCAACTGAACTACCACTCCGCGCCGATGCGCTTTGAGGCTTTCGCAAAATCTGAAACCAGATTTATGCAGGCTTTAACAGTGGCGGAGTGGACGGGACTCGAACCCGCGACCCTCGGCGTGACAGGCCGATATTCTAACCAACTGAACTACCACTCCGCTTCTGATGAAGCGCTGTTTCCAGCCTAGAGCGAGAATTATACGGAGTCCGGTCATTTTTGCAAGAGCCGGGAGAACTTTCTTCTTCCCTTCCCTCATGACCGGGCGCTGAAAACCCTACGCCCTGCCTTCTCCTCTGCGGCAACAAAAAAGCCGGTGTTCCGGCTCTTTCATTTCCTTCTCAAGAAAGAACTTGTGGCGGAGTGGACGGGACTCGAACCCGCGACCCTCGGCGTGACAGGCCGATATTCTAACCAACTGAACTACCACTCCGTCCCGCGCCGGCCTTTGAGGTCAGCCGCTCTTTCTCGTTCGGAGAAGAATGCGAAGGTTACAGATTCCGGCAGTCTTTGTCAAGAGGCGGTGCGCAAAAAAGGCACCCCTGACCGCACTTAAGCTCACACCTATACGGCGGTGCGACCATCTACCATTCTGATGTGCCGGAAGCTTCCGCCACGAGGAGCGCCGCACCTTCACCACCAGAGGACCCCGATAAAGATATGACCGAAGAACTCTTCGCCGCCTGCCGCCGTGCGC
>NZ_JAUNSF010000156.1 GCF_030539355.1 Sutterella sp. | reverse complement strand
GCTACAACCCGAAGGTGGTAGCCTCAGCTCAACCCACTCTTAACAGCGAAGAACCGTCATCGTCAATGTCAGCGCTGAGGCCGTGGAGTTCATCTCGATCGGCGGTCTTCATCCCGGCCTCACGACGGAGGACATCCTGAACGGCATGTCGCTCACGCGCAACCGCCGGCTTGCGGAAATCTTCCATCGCCTGCGCCTCGCAGATCCCTATGGAACGGGCCTGCGCAGAATCTTCGCTTTTTACAGGAACTGTCCAGTCAGGCCGCGCATCATCGTGACGGCCAACTCCTTCAAGCTCATTCTTCCCAATCAGAACGCCTTTCCAGAGGAGCACGGGGAAGCGCCCGCCGATCAGGCGGACAAGCGCAGGCTCACGGCACAGGAGGCGCGGGTGCTTGAATATCTCGGGGAACACGGCCGCATGAATGAGGAGGAGCTTCAGGAACTCCTCGGCATCCGGAAAACCAGGTGCTGGGTGCTCACCCGGAAAATGGCTCAGGAAGGACTCATCGAGATCGAGGGCAGAGGGCCGGGGAAACGATTCCGGCTCAGGGCCTGACCGCCCCGGCGAAAAGAAGGGCGCCGTCCCCGGAGTCTTCCCGGAAACGGCGCCCTTTCCTGTCCTACACGAACCGCTGCTGCCGCGGCGCCTTGATCAGCGGAGCGTCTTCACCCCGGCCGACATCTCGCAGAGCTTCTTCGCCACTTCGCAGGCGAGTTCGAGCGACTTCACCGGCAGGCACTCATACACGGAATGGAAGTAGAGACCGCCCGCGAAGAGGTTGGGCGTCGGAAGGCCCTTCGCCGAGAGCCGGCAGCCGTCCGTGCCGCCGCGCACGGGCTCCTCGAAGAGCTCGACGCCGACGCGCCGGAACGCCTCGCGCGCGAGGTCGAAGACGACGGGCGAGTCCTTCAGATAGTTGATCATGTTCGAGTACTGGACCTTCACGTCAACCGTCACGCGCCCGTCCCAGACGCGGTTCATCTCCTCGCCCACTTTCTTCGCGTAGGCCATGCGGTCTTCGAAGCGCTGATTGTCGTGGTCACGGATCAGCATGCGGACGTCGACGCCCCGCACCGCGCCCGTGATGCCGATCGGGTGGAAGAAGCCCTCGTAGCCTTCGGTCTTCTCGGGGACGCTCTCGGCGGGGAAGCGGCTGAGGAAGTCCATGGCGATGCGGATCGCGTTCACCATCTTGTTCTTCGCCGACCCCGGATGGGTGTTGAGTCCCTCAAAGTGCGCCGTGACGAGCGCCGCGTTGAAGGTCTCGGTCTCAAAGCCGCCGCGCTCGCCGCCGTCAATCGTGTAGGCGTAGTCCGCGCCGAACTCCTCGAGCCTCAAGTCCGCCGTGCCGAGACCCACCTCCTCGTCCGGGGTCACGCAGAAGCATAGCCTCGCGTGCGGCACCTCGGGGTGGTCGCTGAAGTACTTCGCCGCCTGCATGAGCGCCGCCACGCCCGCCTTATCGTCGGCGCCGAGCAGCGTCGTTCCGTCGGTGACGATGATTCTCTCTCCGGCGTACTTCGCGACCTCGGGGAAGCGCTCGAGCGAGAGCACGATGCTCTTCTCGTCGTTGAGAACGATGTCGCCGCCCAAGTAGTCGATCACGCGCCAGCGCGCCGGGTCGCCGCAGGCCTCGGGCGAGGTGTCCATGTGGGCGATGAGACCGAGCGCGGGGGCCGCTTCGCAGCCCGGCGTCGCCTCGAGCCACCCGTAGACAATGCCCCCCGGCGTGCGGCGGGTGTTCGTGACGCCGACCGAATGGAACTCCTCCTCGATGAGCTTTCCGAAGGCGACCTGCGTCGCCGTCGTCGGGCGCGATTCGGACCTCGGATCGCTCTGCGTGTTGTACTGCGTGTACGACAGGAACCGCCGGAGGATCTCCGGAAGGGATTCGAACTCGGATTTCGTGAAATTGCCGAAGTAATTCTGCTCGAGCATTGCCGCCTCGTTTTATTGAACAACCCTCCTCGCGCTGACAAATATTTTTCGCGACTGAGGGACGGAAAGATTGTACGGACTTTCTCTAAAAAAAGTTGTAATAAGGGATTACCCGGATGTGACCTTTACGAATACCTCCTTGGAGTTAGGGATACTATCCTATGGTCATTGGCAGCCGAATCAGTAGACTCCGGTGAAACACCTGCTTTGCACCGATGCAGGGCACTATCACACCATAAAGGAACACGCCGATGACTTGGCAGATGATTGCCGCGCTTGCAGTTACCTGTTTAACTGTTTACGGACTTTTAAAAAGATGGGAAACCCGCCTTGTTTTATTGACGGCGGGTTTTTGCATGTGCATACTGTCGCTCGATCCCTATGCGGCGTTCGCGCAGTTCGACAAGTCGATGACGAACTCGTCGCTCATCATCGTGATCTGCTCGGCGATGGGCTTTGCGCGCGTGATGTCGATCACGGGCTGCGACCTGCACCTGGTGTCGCTCCTGACGAAACCCTTGAACAAACTCGGCATATTTCTGCTGCCCTGCTGCATGATCGTGACCGGCATCGTCTCGATCGCGATCTCCTCGCTCGCGGGCATGTGCGCCGCGATCGGCCCCACGATCTGCGCGCTGATGATCCGCGCGGGTTTCCGTCCGGCGATGGCCGCCGCGACCGTGATCGCCTCGACCCTTCCGAGCTTCTGGTCGCCCGGGTCCTCGCACAACATCTTCGTCGCGAAGCTCGCCGACTGGCCCATCATGGACTTCCTGACCTACACAAGCATCCGCACGGGCATGATCTCGCTCTTCTGCATCGTCATGATGATCATCTGCTGCGTGGTGTTCGGGGACTTCCGCCGGGGCGGCTTTGAGAACGACGGCGTGCACGACGCCGCGAACAAGGTCGAGCTCCCCGCGAACCCCGAGGTCCTCAAGGCCTTCGCCCCGCTCCTTCCCGTGGTGCTCCTCTTCGTCGTGGCGATCTGGGTGCCGGACGTCAAGATCTCGGTGGCGACCGCCATGCTCGTGGGCGTCATCTATACGCTGCTGATCACCCGCGCGAACCCCGCGGAGGTCACGAAGAAGTTCTTCGACGGCATGGGCCACGGCTATGGCAACATCCTCGGCCTCATCATCGCCGCGGGCGTCTTCGCCGCGGGCCTGCGCTCCTGCGGCGTGATCGACGTCTTCGTCGAGGCCTTGAAGGGGTCGTCCGAGCTCGCGAAGCTCGGCGCCGCGGTCGGTCCCTACATCCTCGGCGTGATGACGGGCTCGGGCGACGCCGCGGCCTTCGCCTTCAACGAGGCCGTCACCCCGCACGCGGCCGCCTTCGGCATGACCATCCCCGACCTCGGCTACCTCGCGATCGTCGCGGCGACCTTCGGCCGAGTCTCGTCGCCGCTCGCGGCCGGCGTGATCGTGATCTCCGGCATCGCGGGCGTCTCGCCCATCGAGGTGATCAAGCGCTCGGCGCCCGTGCAGATCTGCACGCTCACGTTCCTCTTCCTCATCAGCTGATCCCGGGCTGACTGAGAAGACTGGGAAGACAGCAAGGCCGGAGTTCCGCGAGAAGGAGCTCCGGCCTTCCTTTTGTCCCGGGACCGCGGGCGGGCCCGAGGCGGCGGGCGGAAGTCAGTCCTTCTTTTCGCCGGTCGCCTCGCCGGCTTTCTCCTCGGCTCCGATGCCGAGGAGCTGATCGAGCTCGGGGCACCCCGAGCTGTAAGTCTCAAGCCTCTCGGAGAACATCCTGTCATATGCCCCGTCTTCCTCCAGCACGGGCACCGAGGGAAAAAGCTTCACCGCCCGTGCAAGCGCCTCCTCGCGCGTCGCGAACCCCGGCTCCGTGCCGCGGTACTCGAGGAACTTCCTTCCGACCCGAAGAAGGCGCCACTGCCAGGAGCCGTCGGGGTGCTTTCCGATCTTGAGCGCAAAGCCGGGGCGGAGCTTCCAGTCGGAGACCTGGCCGTCCCCGTCGGTCACGGGTTCGAAGTCATCGGGCGTGAAGCAGATGCCGGGCTCGGAATCGAGCAGCATCCACGACATGCGGCTCCCGCACATCGATTTCTTCTTTCCGCCGCCGAAGTCCACAAGCCCGATGTCGTTCGAAATCTGCAGCACATCGAAGCTCCGGTCGGAGAGGAGCTTCGTGAGGTGATTGCAGAGGGGTTTCGCCGCCGCGCGGCAGTTCTCAAGAGTGAAAGGCTTCCTCTCCTTCCCGCGCCTGCTCGTGTCCCACCCGGCCCTGGTGAAGACGATGAACCGTTAGTTGAACTCCACCAAACCTCTCACACCCGGGTGGAGTCCTTCATACTCA
>NZ_JAUNSF010000031.1 GCF_030539355.1 Sutterella sp. | reverse complement strand
GCGCGACCGGGACGGAGGAGGTCGGGAGGAATCTTGATGTTGGGAGGTGGAATGGCCATGGCGGTGCTTTGGTGAAGAAGTGAAGAGGTGAAGGAAGGGGGTTTGCGGCTGAGGGCCGGTGTGTTCGGGTGGAAGGAAAGTTCGGGTGAAAGGGTTGAAGAAAAAAGGAAAAAACGGGGGTGTTCAACAAGCAAGCGGGTGAGGCGCCGTCACTCCCGCCGCGCCGTGACCCGCCGGGCCCTGAGGTGCGGGAGGGAATGGCAGCCTCGTGCGAAAAGGGGCGGACCCGGCGGGACCGCCCCTTCTCACATCAAACGACAGGGTGTCTGCCGCGGGGAGAGGATTCCCCGCGGGAGACGGTTTCATCGTCAGGGCACTCAGGTAGCCGGCCCTGAGACCTTGGAAAGCTCAGGGTCAGCGGCCGAAGGCGCCCTTCGCGCGCCACGCGCGCAGGATTGAGATCACCGCCTGCGGGATCTCGTCCGCGCTGTCGACCGAGCGCGTCTCGTCGCCGAACCCGGCGCCGTCCTCGCCCTCGATGAAGAGGGGCGAGGCGCGGTCGCGCAGGATCACCGTCGCGGTCTCGATGCCGGCGTCCTTCAGAAGAGCGATTTCGCCCGCGAAGAGATGCCGGTCGAAGATGCCGTCGGTGAGGACGATGAGGAGCTTGTGAGGCTCCTCGCGCATCAGCAGCGTCTCGAACGCCCAGAGGAGCGCCGTCGACACCGGCGTCGGCCCGCGGCTCGCGAAGTCACGGAGCAGCGCCCGGGTCTTCGCGGCCGGGTCGTTCCAGTCGGAGACGAGGAACGGCCGGTCGCCGTGGAGGTCCGGGAAGACCGCCGTGCGGCAGCGGATCCCCGGGGTGCGCTTGAACGCTTCCTCGAGGCGCGCCGCGGCGCACCGGACGACCGCGCCCGGCATGATGCCGAGCGACCCCGAGAGGTCAACGAGGAGCTGGCACGCGCACTCGCGGCGGATCTCCCGGCCTTCCGCGAGGAAGATCCGGTCGTCGCCCGTGAGCGCGCGGTCAATCAGCGCATCGTCGAAGTCGAAGCCGCTCGTCGCTCCGGACGTCATCGCGGGGAGATTCCTCCTCATGACGTCGGCGAAGCTGAAGGCGATCGCGCTCGACTTCTCCCAGACGCGGTCGAAGGCCCTGCGGGCCTCCTCCACGGCCTCTGCGCTGCAGCCGCGCGGAAGCATGCTGCCCTTCTTTGCGGTGCCCTTCGCGGCGTTCTTAGCCGCCTCGAAGGTCTCGCCCCGGGTCTCCTCGACCTCGTCCACGGGGACGAAGGTGCCGAGGTTCTGCCCGATCAGGGTCTGCAGCTCCGCCATGGCGAGCGAGCGGTCAAACTCGCTCTCCATGTGCTCCCAGTCGTTGTCCTCCGCGAGCTCGATGATCGCGGGGTGGAAGGGGTTCTCGCCCCCCTCCTCGCCCGCAATCCGCACCTGCGCGGACTTGCCCGAGCCTGCCGCCGCCTCGAAGAGCGAGAGCTGGACGCCCTCGCCCCCGGGACTGCGCCGGTCGTTCCGTCGGTCGGAGGGCTTCGATCGGGACCTGCGTCCGTCACTTTCCCCGCCTTCCTCGGAAGAGCCCTGCTGCGATTCCCCGGAGTCGCCGTCCTGGCCGCAAGCCTCGGACATGGCGGCCCCCGCGAGATTCATCGCGGCCTCGGCCTCGCCCGCCTGCCACGCGTCGATCGCGGACTGCTCGAGCTTCGCCGCATGGCGGAAGAGCTCGAAGAACTCGCGCGCGAGCGTGACCGCGTCGTCGGTGTCCTTCAACGGATACCTCGACTTCGCGAGACCGAGCGCCTCGTCGAGGAACTCCTCGCCGAACACTTCGCGCGCGGCGGCCCGGGTCGCTTCGAGCACCCCTTCGGGGAGCTTGAGCTTCAGGTACTCACGGGTGAGCTCCGCATGGAGCCACCCGCAGAACACCTCCGCGGGACGCTGGCGCGCCGAGACGGCGAGCGAGCAGTGACCGGTCGAGACGAGCATCGCGATCAGCGCCTCGCGCCAGAGCGCGTAGCCCTTGCACTCGACGATGCCGCGCATGTCGACGCGGATGTCCTCGATCAGGTTCGTCAGCGTGCGCATCCGGTTCTCGACGGCCCGCAGGGCCGCGAACTCCGTGTGCAGCACGTGGCTGCGCTCGTGCACGCCGTGCCCGAAGATGTAGACGGGCGCGGCGGGGTGCGAGAGGTCGATGGGCCCGAGCCAGATCACACGGCCGTCGGTGGACGCGGACTTCGTGAAGCTCACGCGGATCCCGTCCCTGCGGCAGAGCGCGGGGAGCGCGAGGAGCGCGGAGATGCGGGCGGACTGCGCCGCCTCGTCCCCGGAGAGCCCCAGGAGCTCGGCCGTGTGCCTCAGGAGCGGTTCCGCGGCGCCCCAGAGGCGGTCGCGGTCCCTCAGACCGATCAGGCGGTTGAGGTACTTGTCCACGCGGCTCGAGGCGTGCCTCGACACGAGCCCGGTCTCGGACCGGGCCTTCGCGTCGAGCCGCTCGATGTCTTCCATCAGCGCCTTTTCCGCGAGGGAGCGGGGCGCGCCGAAGCGGGCCCGGACCCAGGAGGGCATCGGGATGCTCTCCTGGACCGCTTCGCTCCCCGGGAAGGCGCCACGTGCCGCAAGAGACTTCTTGTCAGTCATGGCATGTTCTCCTTCCCCTCAGGATCAGAAGCTGACGGCGGTCGGTTCCTCGACCTCCTCCTCGTCGGCGCACCAGGCCGAGGCCCGGGCCGGCGCGGAGGGATGGCACTCGAGCCACGCCCGGTGCATCTCAGTGAGACGCTCGCCGAAGAGCGTCTTGAGATACGTGACGAGCGCGTCCCTCACGGGACGGTCAAGGGCGTTGCCGACGGCGGCGTCCGCGATCCACGCGAGCGGATCGGGAACCTCCGGGGTGGCGCCCGTGACGTGGCTGAGCGACATCGTCGTCATGCGGCTCAGAGCCCGGTGGGAGAGCGCGATCGTGCGGGAGCGGAAGCCGAGCGTGTCGGACTTCGAGCTCTCGCGGGTCGCCGCTCCCGCCTGTGCCATGAAGGAGGCGATCTCGTTGACGACGAGGTCGCCGGCTGCCCCGCGCAGGGCCCGGGGGACGGCGTTCGCGAGAACGCTCGCCTCCTCGGTCTCGGTGAGGCCCTCCATGCGGATGTGCCACATGCGGTCGATGACCGAACGGTCCTGCATCTGGCGGCCGAGATAACCGGAGTCAGTCTCGGTCGCGTGGCCGCGGCAGTTGTCGGTGAAGACGATGCGCGCCATCGGGTGGCGCGGGATCACCTCTCCCGTCTGATCGTTCTCGAGGGCGAGCCCTTCGAGGAGATCGTTTGCCGAGACCCACGTTTCCGCAGGAGCCGCGGAAGACTCGTTGACGATGAAGAGCCATCCGTGACGCCAGGCGAGCGTCGCGGGACCGTCAACCCAGACCATCCCGTCCTTGCCGAGCACCCAGCGGCCGATCAGCTCGCGGCGGCCCATGCGGGGCCGCGCCGTGAAGCACACGACGGGCACCGAGAGCCGCGCGCAGAACTGCAGCACCGTGCTCGTCTTGCCGGACCCGGCGGGGCCGGAGATGAGCAGGGGCTCGCGACCGCCGAGATTCCACCAGGCGACCAGGTCGCGGTAGACGTCGGCGGGGAAGTAATGGTTGGGATTCAGTTCCGGGATGCGTCGGACGGCATCTTCGGAGAGCTGCTTCCTGTCGTAGCCCACGGTCGCCGGAGCGCCCAGCAGGTGGGGGCCGAATCGGACGGCGGGGACGGACCTCATGCGATAGTCAAGTGCGTTCATTCTGTTTGTCCCCTTCAGAAATGAGAGACCCCCGAGTGCGTGACGCACTCGGCAGCGCAGAACGGACGCTTCTCTTCGAAAGCGACCAGGTCCGACCCGGGGCGAAACGCCCGCGGGGGCTGATTTACAACGATGCGAATTTTGGCCGGAGCCCTTGCACCGCATCTGACAAGGCTTGTTTGAAGCCCCTTCATCATGCCTGACGTTCGGGATAAATGCAAGTCGCTGAAAATTAAGAAAACCTGCAGGTTTTCTTAATTTCGCCCGGCCGGGTGACGCGCATCATTCCGAAATCTCGCCTTCACTGCTACTTCCACCTGATCTTCGACGGGTTTTTGTGACGATTCTTGGTGTCACTGTCCGCATGGAAGGGCTGCGATCTGCAGTTTCTTAAATTTCCTAATTCAAAGTGCAACACATCCGGTCGCACACAACTCTTGATCTTGATCAAAAGCGGCTGGTGACCGGATCTCCGATATCGCTTCCGGAGGACAGTCCGGACGTTCCGGGAGTCTCCCGTGAGCGACCACGTGGGCGCTGCGGCGGGCTTCGCGGCGACACCGCCGCCCAGTGACACCTGAAAATCCGGTTTCCGAATTGCTTCTGCGTTGATGCTCCACAGATATCCACGGGCGCTGCAAGGGACACGCGAATTTTTCACGCCTTTTTCGCTCACCTGCACCTTTAAATTTCCGTACAATGGAACCCGTTTCCGATATTCGGAAACAACGAACGCCCGGCGTCCCGGTGCCTAAACTTGAAAGAGGCCGCATCCGCGGCATCCAGAGACCGGAGAGACCAGACCCCGAAGGAGAGAAACAGAGATGACCACCGAGACCCTCATGCGCGACGGCGCGAAGGAATTCGCGCGCAAAACCTTTGACGACATCCGCGAGTTCTCGCGCGACCACGTGATCGGCGTGAGCCGCCAGGGCTACGGCCCGAAGGAAAACATGGTCCACGACTACGTCCGCCGCTGGGCGGACTCGCTCGGGCTCGAAGTGAAGGTGGACCGCTGCGGCAACATGTTCGTGACGCTCGCCGGAGAGGACCGGACGCTTCCCTGCTACATGACGGGCTCCCACGGCGACAGCGTCCCGCAGGGCGGCCACTACGACGGGCTCGCGGGCGTCGTGGCCGGCATGACCGCCATCCAGTGGATGCACGACATCGGGTTCAAACCGAAGCGCGACGTGACGCTCGTCGTCTTCCGCATGGAGGAGAGCAGCTGGTTCGGCAAGGCCTATGTGGGATCGCTCGCGATGACGGGCCAGCTCACCCGCGAGGACCTCGCCTTGAAACACCGGTCGAAGGACCAGACGCTCGCCGAGGCCGTCCGCGAGGCGGGCTTCGACCCCGAGGACATGGTTCGCACCGAGCCCTCGATTGATCTCAAACGCATCGCCGCCTTCACGGAGCTCCACATCGAGCAGGGCCCGACGCTCGATTCAGATGAAAAGCACCGCGTCGGCATCGTCACCGGCATCCGCGGCAACTTCCGCCACAAGCGGTGCGTCTGCACCGGCGTCACCGCCCACTCGGGCGCGGTGGACCGCCAGTACCGCCACGACGCCGTGATGGCGATGGCCTCGATGCTTCACCGCATGGAAGAGCACTGGGCCGAGTGGCTCGTGCGCGGCGAGGACCTGGTCTTCACCGTCGGCGTCTTCAACACGGCTCCGTCCGCGGCGATCGCGATCATCCCGGGCGAGGTGAGCTTCTCGGTCGACATCCGCTCGCTTTCCGAGGACACGCTGAAGCGCTTCCACAGGCTGCTTGAGTCCGAGTGCTCGGTGGCGGCCGATGACCGGGGCGTGAAGTTCGACTTCGACCGTCTGCTCGTCTGCGAGCCGGCGAAGCTCGACAAGAACCTTGTCACGCACCTGATGACCTCGGCCGAAAAGGCCGGTATCCCGGCGCGCTACATCCCGAGCGGCGCGGGCCATGACTCGGCGGTGCTCGCCAACCTCGGCGTCCCCGCGAGCATGATCTTCGTCGCCAACCAGGACGGCTCGCACAACCCGCATGAAAAGATGAAGCTCGAGGACTTCATGCTCGGCGCCGAGGTGCTCTTCACCGCCATCCGCGATTTCGACTGAGGAGAAGAGAAGAACATCGAACAGGTTTTCGGTCCGGACGCCCAAGGGGAATTTTGAGGCCTCCGCGGCGGGCGGGCCGGGAAAGCGGGGAGAAGCCGCCTGAGGACTTGCCGAGGAACGTTGGGTTCCGGCGACCGGTGCTTTCCGAGTACCGGCACCGGTCCGGGCCCGTGGGAGACGGCCCTCGGAAAGAAATGTGCGGTTTCTCCCCCTCTGAGGGGGAACACCGCGGCGATTGGGAACGCCGCGGCATTCCATCGACTTACGGCCGGAACGACTCGACACGTTCCGGCCGCTTTTTTTCCTTTCAGGCGTGACGGATGCCGACGGTCATCGATTAACCCAGGAGCCAGCACAGAACCAGGCCGACGACCACCAGGGCGAGGACAATCCTCAGAATCTTCCATATCCGTTGCCATATCGGCTGCCAGAGGCCGCCCGACGGTTCGCCGCCATTCCCCCGGAGTGAACCTTCCTTTTTCCGAGCCTGACCGACTCCCGCTGCGGGGGCAAGCACCGTCTCCGGACCGGGGACGGCCGCCAGCTTCGGTTCCGCAGGGGGATCCGCGGCCCTGTCGATCACGTGCACCGTCACGACGAGGTCGCCCATGAGCCCGCCGCTTCGGCCGGGGTGCCCGCCGCCGTGGTACCTGAACGCTGCGCCGTCCTTCACGCCGGCAGGGATCTGCAGCGTGTAAGACGCGGTCCCGTCCGCCTGCCCGACCTGTAACTCAAGGGACGTGCCGCGCTGCGCGGCCTCCCTCGGGATGAAGACATGCCGCCGGATGTCATGCCCGTCGACGGCCGTTCTCAGGAAAAAGACATGGACGAAGAGATCGCCGCGGGTGCCGGCCTCGGGACGGCTCTGGTCATAGAGGGGCGGCCCCTCACCGGGGAACTGCAGGATCTGGCGGTTCCTGCTCACGCCGCGGAAGCGGAGCGTCTTCTCCCAGCCGAGGATGGAGACCGTCATCGTGCCGCCCGCCATCGCCTCCGGCCGCCGGATGACGACATTTGTGTGAAGCCCGCTTCCGTCGAGCCGGCAGTCGGCGCTGCTCTGATCGATGAAGACCATGATGCGCACGTCGCCCGCGGGATCGAGCGCCGCCCTGCCCGGCCGGCAGTTCGAAGGATCCGCGGAGGGGACGCCGTCGGTCTCGATCCTCGCGCGGAGCGTCTGGCCGTCCCTGAGTCCCGGCGGCAGATCGAGCTCGACCAGGTTGAAAGCTTCAGGCCGGCGGTTCCGGGACCTGAGCGGCACGACGCGCGTTGCGCCGGTGGGAATTTCGGTGAGATCGATCACCGTCGAGCCTTCCCAGTGCACGGCACGCTTCAGAGTATCCTCGCCGGCGGCATCCGTGGCCGCAGGCTCCTCCGTGCCATCGTCCTCCCCGGGGACCGGCATGAAGCGGAGATCGTCGCCCTTCAGGTATTTCCCCGCGAGCCTGATGTAGACGAGATCGAGCGCCTTGAGTTTGCGCCGGGCCTCCTCCGAGCCGCCGGAGAGTTCCGCTCTGTACTGCCGCGAGAGCCTCTGGTAGGCCTCCTGGATTTCCTCGAGCTTCGAGGCACTGGAAACGCCCAGTTCGGCATAGGGGTCCAAGTCAGACATAAGGAGCAAGGCGGTGAATCAATCGGAACCGAAGAATAATGCCTCGCTTCCGAGGGGGCGGGCGGCTCCGGCCGTCCTCAGCTGCCCTCGAAGAGCGAGGGCACGGCCTCCATCGTCTCCATGCAGGCGGCGGCTCTTCGCTCCGCCATGCGCCGGTACTCCGGATTGAGCTCGATGCCGTAGAACTTCCTCCCGTGCTTCAGGGCAACCACCGCCGTGGTCCCCGATCCCATGAACGGGGCCATCACGATGTCGCCCGCCCGGCTCGTCGCGAGGATGCAGGGCTCGATCAGGCGCTCCGGAAAGACGGCGAAGTGCGCCTCGCGGAACTTCGAGAGCGGCACGGACCAGACAGTCCGCTTGTTCCTCCCCTTCGGGTTGAAGGCGTGCGTCCAGTCGCCCGTGTGGAGATTCGAGTTCCCCGCGTTCTTCCCCGCCTCCGGCGTGCGGTTCTCGACAAAGTGCCGGCGGCCACCCTTCATCCTCGACTCCGGGGAGAAGGTGACGTGGGGCTCGCGGATCGCGTCGGCGTCGTAGTAGTAGCTCGAGGATTTCGTGAAGAAGAAAAGATACTCGTGATCGACCGTCAGGCGGTCCTTCACCGACGAGGGCATCGCGTTGGGCTTCTGCCAGATCACGTCGTTCCTGAGGATCCAGCCGGCGTCAATGAGCCTGAGCGCGAGCCTCCTGGGGAGGCCCTGCAGCGCCTTCCCGATGTAGACGTCGCCCATGTTGAGCCAGAGCGCGCCGTCGTCGGCGACCTTGGGGAGGAGCTTCGTGAAGAGAAGCGCGAGCCGGTCGAGGTAGGCCGTGACGCTCTCCTCGCGGCCGATCTCCCCGGCCTCCCCGGCCGCTCCCTCGGAGTAGCGGCGGAGCCCGTAGTAGGGCGGGCTCGTGACGATCATCTGCACCGACCGCTCCGGCATCTCGTCGACGAGATGCAGAGCGTCGCCGCAGTCGATCACGTTCTCAAGATCCTTCGCTTTCAACTCTCCTCCCCCGGCTTTTCCCGTCAGAACTGCCAGCGGAGCTCGGCTCCGCCCGTCACCGCCGCGCCGTCGCCGTGGGTCATCTCGCCCTCGAGCCTGACGGCCGCGGTGAAGCCCTTCTCATTGGCGAGCTCCAGCCCGCCCCCGATGATCCAGCGATTCCTGTCATTCCAGTCGACGCGCTGGCTGAAGGTGCCGTTCATGCCGGCGATCCCGGCCCTGAACTCACCCGCGTCCTGGAGCAGTTCGCGCTCGTAGGCGGCGTTCGCCGTCCACTTCCAGGAGAAGCCCGTGAAAGCCGACTCAATCGGAGCCGTCTCGGCAGCCACACCGACCTGAGCCCTGAGCGAGCGGTACCAGGCGTCATCGATCCCGAGGCCGCCGAACTTGTCCTCGGTCTTCGAGGGCGTGCGGAGCACCGTGCCGATCAGACCGACTGCCGGACGAACCGAAAGCACGTCCTCGACCTCAAGCCTCGGACCGATCCTGCCGGCGAGCGAGGCCGAGAGGCGCGTGCCCTTCACTTCCTGCGACGACCCGATCACGGTCTGACAGCGCTCGGTCTTCACGTTCGCGAGACCGATGCGGCCCGAAAGATCGAACCACCACTTCTCCCCGCCGTCAAAGGCCTTTGCCCCCGAGGCACCGAGCCACAGCCCCTGTCCGCGGGTCTTCGCATGAAGATTGTTCGATTCGGAGAAGTAAGCCGCTGCCATCTGCCAGCCGATCTCCTGACCCGGTTCGGTCACCGTCACGCCGCCCGCGAGGCCGGCGGCCTTCGTTCTGGAGTGCGATCCGGCAGTGTTGTCGGCAAGACGCCCGCCGAAGGGCTGCGCCCAGACGTGGCGGCCCGAGACAGCCGGGTTCGCCGGAGCCCGGGAGAGCGTGCGGTCAAGCAGCCGCTCCACGGCAAACTCAGCCCTGACGGCGGACAAATGCGCGTCACCCGTGAGGTCGCCCATCACGGCGGCACCGGCCTCCGCGTCTGAGTAGTCGATCGCAGCGACGAGCGTCTGCGCATTTGCATCCGTTGCATTCCCTGCGTTCGCGTCGAACATCGCGGCGACAGCCCTCTGCCCGGACGTGGCCGAGGAGCCCAGCAGGTTCGAGTAGGCGTTCGCACGGCGCGAGACCGTGCCGGTGAGCGAGCCGCCCGACTCAGTGCCCGAGACGGTGAGCGTCCGCGAGACGCCGTTCATGGTTTCGTCGTCGGCGAAGGACACGGCCGCTGCAGCCGCCGAAGTCGCGGTCGTGGCGGCGAAGTTGTCGGTCGCAACCGTGATCTCGGTCCCGTCGGCCCAGTACCCCGCCTCGGGGACGAGCTCGACCGCGAGCGTACCGGAGGTCGTGCCGGAGACGGTGAGCTGCGTCGTTTCCCCGGCCGCGTTCACGCCGAGCACCAGCGTGCCGGACTCACCCTGGGCGTAGTCCCCGGTGATCGTCACGAGGCCGGTCGTCGAAGCGGACCAGAGCTCTCCGTTGTTCACGAACGCGCCCTGCACGAAGTCCTCGTCGGAGACGCGGGCATACACGTCCTCGCTCTCCTTCGCCGTGAGCGTCCAGGTGCCCTCGCCCATCGCGGCTGCGCCTTCCTGCACGACGGCTCCGAGCACCGAGAAGGTGCCGCTGAGGCTCGAGGTGCCTGCGGCGAACGTCACCCGCAGGCCGTCCGCGCCCGTGATGTTCCCGGAGTACGTGAAGTCAAAGTCCTCGGAGTCGCCGAGGACGAGGTTCGTCGTGATGTCGGGGATCTCGTCGCCGTCGAGTGCGATCCACGTCGCAACCCGGTACTCACTCTCGTCGCCGATGTTCGCCCGCGCCACGAGACACGGCACTGAATCCACGGTCCTGATTTCTGACTGCGCATTCCAGAGCGAGACGATGTCGCCCGTGACCGAGGCGCCGGAGAGAATGTTGATCGTCGCGACGTGGGCGTTGCCGGCGATGTAGATCGCATATCCGTCCGGAGCCGAGAGCGTGCCGGCGACATTGACCTCGTCCATGAGCGCGCCGTCGAGTGCGCTCGGCAGATCGGGGATGCCGCGCCAGAGCGAATCCTCGCCGTCGTAATAGCCGTACAGATAGGAGCCGCGGTACTCGGTCGTGTTGCCTTGGGCGTTGCCGCCGAAGTCAAAGGCGAGCGCCTTGCCGCCGGTGCCCGCGGCCGAGACGGTTGCGCCGGCCTCAATCGAGAGCGTGTGGCCGCGGCCGTAGGTGAAGGCGACGCCGGTGCCGTTCGTGCCGTTTGCCGTGACGGTCGTTCCCGAGGCAATGGTGACGGAATTCATCTCGCCGTCGACGCGCACGCCGAAGCTCTCCGCGCCGTCAGCGAGCTGGTCCGCGGCGACGGTGACGGTGTTGAGGCTGCCGTAGACATGAACGCCCACGGCGTACGACTGCGTCGAGGGCGACGAGGTCCAGGCATAGTTCTCGCGCGCCGTGAAGGCCTGCGTGATCGTTGTCTCGGTTCCGCTCGCGTAGATGGATGTGCCGAAGAAGCGCTTGCGGTCGAACGTGTAGCCGAGGTCCTGGAGCATGGCGAGCTCGACCTCGAGCGGAACCTGCCAGTTCCGCCAGTCCTGGTGACTCATGAGGGAATTCTGGAGCTCGATGTGGCTCAGATTGATCGTTTCGCCTTCCACGCCCAGCACAGGCAGGCCGCCCGTCACGGAGTTCGTGAGGGTCGCCTCGGCGAGCGAGTACGTTCCGTCGGCGTTTTCCACGACGGCGCTCACGTCCGGGAGGAAGATCACGGTGCCCTCGCCGATCACCTCGGTGACGTTCTCGCCCGTGAACTTCACGCCGCTCACGATGGAGTTGTCCGAGAGCACGTAGAAGACCGACGCGTCGTGCTCCGCACTGATGTCCGCCTGCGAGCGGGTCTCGATGTACGAGGCGTCCCCGGCCGACGTGCCGTAGAGATCGACGAGATGAAGCGAATAGACGGTCGTTGCCTCAGGGGCGAGCACGGTCCGGCCTTCCTCGTCCGTCGCGGTCCAGACGAACATGCCGAGCTCGTGCAGAAATTCGTGGAGCACCACGGCGCTCAGATTGAAGCCGAGGCTCTCGGCCGGAAGCGGGTTCAGGGAGAGCACCTCGCTCTCGCGCCACGACGACGCACTGTAGAGCCAGAGGTACGTGTAGAGATCGCTGCTGCACGGCCCCGTGCCGCGGATGCAGGCGGAAAGCGCCGTCTCGCCCGTGGATTGAATGATGTCGGGCTGAGCACCGGCATTGTCATAGACGAAGTCGATCGGCAGGACCGTGATCACGGGCACCTGCGCGACGGGCCCGAGCACGTCGCTCCAGTGGAGCACTGCGTCCCGGATCGCCTGGAGCTCAAGCGCGGTCAGGTCACGAAGCGTGTAGGCCGGGAAGAAGTTTTCGCGCTCGTTGTCGGCCTGGTCCGCGACGGCAAGCCGCGCCCAGACCGAGCCGTCGACCCCGTACACGTCAATGTAAGTGTAGGCGGGGGCGGCCGACGGCAGAGCAAGCGCCAGAGCGAGCGCGAGAGGTGCGAGGCTGAATTTCCGGGCCGTGGACATGTGAGGCGCTCCTGCTGTTTACGTAGAATCAGGCCTCATTCTCGCCCATCGGCCCGGAATATGTCATCGGAACATCAGAAACGCCACCGGAGTTCCGCCCCGCCGGTGACCGCCGCGCCGTCGCCGTGCGTCATCTCGCCCTCGAGCCGGAGAGCGGCCGTGAAGCCCTGTTCGTTCGCGAGCTCAAGCCCGCCGCCCAGGATCCAGCGGTTCCTGTCGTTCCAGTCAACCCTCTGCGAGAAGCTGCCCGTCATGCCGGCGATCCCCGCCGTGAACTCGCCCGCGTCGGAGAGGAGCTCGCGCTCGTAGCCGGCGTTCGCCGTCCACTTCCACGAGAAGCCCGTCACGGCTGAGGAGATCGGCGCGGTCTCGGCCGAGACATGAACTAAAGCGCGCAGCGACCGGTACCAGGCGTCATCGATCTCAAGGCCGCCCATCCGGTCCTCGGTCTTGGACGGGGTCCTGAGAACAGTGCCGGTGAGGCCCACGGCCGGACGCACGGAAAGCACGTCCGCGACCTCGAGCCTCGGACCGACCCTGCCGGCGAGCGTGGCCGAGATCCGCGTGCCCTTCACCTCCTGCGAGGATCCGATCACGGTCTGCAGGCGCTCGGTTTTCACGTTCGCGACACCAACGCGGCCCGAGAGATCGAACCACCACTTCTGCTCTCCGTCAAAGGCTTTTGCCCCGGAGGCACCGAGCCACAGCCCCTCCCCGCGGGTCTTCGCGCGGAGGTTGTTCGATTCCGAGAAGTACGCGGCCGCCACCTGCCAGCCGATCTCCTGCCCGGGTTCCGTGACGGTCACGCCCCCGGCGACGCCGGCGGCCTTGGTGCGGGAGTGCGCGCCTGCGGTGTTGTCGGCGAGCCTGCCGCCGAAGGGCTGCGCCCAGATGTGACGGCCGGTGACGGCCTGATTCGCCGGCGTGCGCGCGAGCGTGCGGTCGACGAGGCGCTCCACGGCGAACTGCGCGCGGACGGCGGACAAGTGCGCGTCGCCCCGGAGGTCGCCGATCATGCCCGCGATCGTCCCGGTGTCGGGCGTGAAGTCAATCGCGGCGACGAGGGCCTGCGCGTTCGCGCTGGTCACCGTCTCGGCACTGGCGTCGAGGATCGAGGCGATCTGCCATTCGGAGGACGGGGCCGAGGGGTTGCCCGCCGCGAGGGCCTTGGTGTAGGCGTTCTCAATGCGGGCGGCGGTCAGGGTCGAGCCGTCCGAGGCCGGCGTGAAGTCGAGTGTCACCGAGATCGCATCAAGGAGCTCCGTGTCCGTGATGAACGACTGCGACGTGAAGACGTCGGTCGAGATCCCCGTGTCGCTGTCCTGAATGACGACGCCGGAGGCCTCGGAGGCAGTCATCACCGTGCCGGACTTGAAGTAACTCTCCTCGGGGAGGAACTGCAGCGTGAGCGTCTCGGCGGAGGAGGCGGCGAGGAGCGTCGCCGCTGACGCTTCGGAGCCCGATTCCGTTTCCGTCTCGGTGTCCGAGTCATTCGGGGTCATCGCGTCGCCCGTGACCCTGAGGGGATTGATCGTTCCGGTGCTGCGGAGGCCCACGACCAGCGTCGACCCCGCGGCCTGCACGTAGTCGCCGTTGATCGTCACCTCGCCCGTCGCGCCGGTCGAATAAAGCGTTCCGTAGTTGACGAACATGCCCTGGCGGAACTTCGCGTCGGAGACGCGGGCCTGCGCGTCGCTCTCATTTTCGGCGGCCGCGGTGAGGATGTACGTGCCAGGCCCCATGACCGTCGCCCCGTTTTCCAGCACCACGCCGAGCACCGCAGCCGTGCCGGAGTACGTGGTCGAGCTGCCTTCGGCGAAGCTGAGGCGGATGCCGTTCGCGCCCGTGATGTTCCCGTCGTAGCTCACCGACCCGAGGACGAGGCTCGTCGTGATGTCGGGGATGGTGTCGCCCGAGAGCGTGATCCGGGCCTCGACGTCATACTCGTCGCCTAAGTTCACCTGCGCGACGAGCGTCCTCGCCGAGTCCGTGGTCTCGATCGTCGAGAGGGCGTTCCACTCGCTGACGATGTCCCCGGTGATCGAGGCCCCGGAGAGGATGTTGATCGTCTGAACGTGCGCGTTCTTCGAGATGTAAATCGCCTGGCCCAGCGGCGCGGAGACGGTGCCCGCGACATTGACCTCGCTCATCAGCGCCCCGCTCAGGGCGGAGACGGTGCCGCTCTCGCCCGTGTTGCTCCAGGCGAGCGTGGAGAGGCTCCGCCGCGCCTGAATATAGGAGCCGCGGTACTCCATGGTGTTGCCGAGAATGTTGTCGCCGAAGTCAAAGACCAGCGCCTTGCCGCCCGTGCCCGCGGCCGAGACGGTCGAGCCGGACGAGAGCGTAAGCGTGTGCCCGCGGCCGTACGTGAAGGCGATGCCGGTGCCGTTCGTGCCGTTCGCGGACACCGTGACGTCGTCGGCCACGGTGACCGCGTTCCTCACGCCGTCGACGCGCACGCCGAAGCTCTCCGCGCCGTCAGCGAGCTGGTCCGCGGCGACGGTCACGGTGTTGAAGCTGCCGTAGACGTGAACGCCGATCGCGCTCGACTGCGTCGAGGGGGCGTCGGTCCAGGCGTAGTTCTCGCGCGCCGTGAAGGCCTGCGTGATCGTCGTCGCCGTTTCGTTGCCGTAGACCGAGGTGCCGAAGAAGCGCTTGCGGTCAAAGGTGTAGCCGATGTCCTGGAGCACGGCGAGCTCGGCCTCCATGGCCGTCTGCCAGTTTCTCCATCTCTGGTGACTCATGAGAGAGTTCTGGAGCTCGAGGTGACTGAGCTCGGGGGTGTTGCCCTCGAGGCCGTTCACCGGGATGCCGCCCGTGACCGAATTGAGGTTCGTCGCCGCGGTGAGCGTGCCGGTGGACGAGTCAATGAGACTGGTGTCCGGGTAGTAGACGGCGGTGTCCTTCCCGATCACCTCCTCCACATTGGTGCCCGCGAACTTGACGCCGCTCACGCCGGCGGAGCGCACCGCGGTCTTCGATTCAAGGATGTAGAAGACCGTGCGGTCGCGGGTCGTGCTCCCGACCGCGCTGACGTCGAGCGCCTGGATGTGGTCGGCCTCGGTGAGCCGCGTGCCGTAGACGTCGGTGAGCAGTGTCGCGAAGGTTGACGGCGTCGCGAGTCTCCAGAGCCCGTCCGCCGACTGCTGCGTGTAGACCATCATGCCGAGCGCGTGCATCATCTCATGGAACGCGACCGAGCTCATCGCAAAGCCGATGCCGTTGTGCGTGAGCGGATTCAGGTCGCCCACCGCCGCCGGCATGAACGAAGGAAGCACGTAGTAGAGGAGGTAGGAGATGTTCTCGTCGACCTGGTAGCCGGTGGTGCAGCCTTCGGTCCCGAGAACGCAGGCCTGCAGGTTCGTCTGGCCGGTCCCGGGGACGAGGTTCGAGCCGGCGGCGGCGTTGATGTTCACCTGGGTGACCGGAAGCACCAGAATGGTCGGCACCTGCGCCACGGGCCCGAGGATGTCGCTCCAGAACGAGATGGCGTTCCTCGTCACCTGGAGCTCCTGGTCGGTGAGCGCCCGCATCGTCTGGCCCGGCAGGAATTTCTCGCGCGCGTTGTCGTCCTGGTCCGCAACGGCGAGCCGCGCCCAGACCGAGCCGTCGACGCCCTGGACGTCGATCCAGGTGTAGGCGGGCGAGGCCGCCGGGAATGCAAGGGAAAGCGCCAGCGCGAGCGGCGCGAGGGAATGTTTCGAGAGCATGAGGGAGTTGAACCTGTGAGAGGGAAAGAAGGATTCAGGCGGCAATTGTCGCACCGGCGAGGACGGCGTGCGGCACGGAAGAGCGTGCCGGATAAGCGACAGGCCGGGTCTCAGGAAAGAGGAAACCCGGCCCGTCTGTGGTTTACATGGAATCAGCGGCTCGTAAGCGGAGACGTCAGAACCTCCACCTCAGCTCCGCCCCGCCCGTGACGGCCGCGCCGTCGCCGTGGGTCATTTCGCCCTCAAGCCTGAGAGCAGCCGTGAAGCCCTTCTCGTTGGCGAGCTCGAGGCCGCCGCCGATCAGCCAGCGGTTGCGGTCGTTCCAGTCGACCCTCTGAGAGAAGGATCCGGTCATGCCGGCGATGCCGGCGGTGAACTCCCCGGCGTCCTGCAGAAGCTCGCGCTCGTAGCCCGCGTTCGCGGTCCACTTCCACGAGAAGCCCGTGACGGCCGAACTGATCGGGGCGGTCTCGGCCGAGACGCCTATCTGCGCACGCAAGGAGCGGTACCAGGCGTCGTCGATCGCGAGACCGCCGACCTTGTCCTCCGTCTTGGACGGGGTCCTGAGAACGGTGCCCGTGAGGCCGACGGCCGGACGCACGGAAAGCACGTCGGCGAGTTCAAGCCTCGGGCCGATCCTGCCGGCGAGCGTGGCCGAGATCCTCGTGCCCTCGACTTCCTGGGAGGATCCGAGCACGGTCTGCAGGCGCTCGGTCTTGACATTCGCGAGACCGATGCGGCCCGACAAGTCGAACCACCACTTCTCCCCGCCGGCAAAGGCATTCGCCAGCGAGGCGCCGAGCCACAGCCCCTCCCCGCGGGTCTTCGCGTGAAGGTTGTTGCTTTCCGAGAAGTAAGCCGCAGCGACCTGCCAGCCGATCTCCTGCCCGGGTTCCGTAACCGTGACGCCGCCCGCCACGCCGGCGGCCTTCGTTCTCGAATGGGCGCCCGCAGTGTTGTCCGCGAGCCTTCCGCCGAAGGGCTGCGCCCAGATGTGGCGGCCAGTGACGGCTTCATTGGCCGGCGTGCGCGCGAGCGTGCGGTCGACGAGGCGCTCCACGGCGAACTGAGCCCGCACGGCGGAGAGATGCGCATCGCCCCGGAGGTCGCCGATCATGCCCGCGATGGTTTCAGTGTCAGGCGTGAAGTCGATGGCGGCGACGAGGGCCTGCGCGTTCGCGCTTGTCACCGTCTCGGCGTTCGCGTCAAGGATCGCGGCGAGCGACTGTTCCGTACCGGAAGCGGACGGATTGCCTTCGGCGAGCGCCTTCGTGTAGGCGTTCTCAATGCGGGTTGTGGTGAGAGTCGAGCCGTCCGAGGCGGGGGCAAAGTCGAGCGTGACCGAGATCGAGTCAAGCAGGGTCGTGTCCGTGATGAACGACTGAGACGTGAAGACGTCGGTCGAGATCCCGGTGTCGCTGTCCTGAACGACAACGCCGGAGGCCTCGGAGGCAGTCATCACCGTGCCGGACTTGAAGTAACTCTCCTCGGGGAGGAACTGCAGCGTGAGCGTCTCGGCGGAGGAGGCGGCGAGGAGCGTCGCCGCTGACGCTTCGGAGCCCGATTCCGTTTCCGTCTCGGTGTCCGAGTCGTTCGAGGTCATGGCGTCGCCCGTGACCTTGAGGGGATTGATCACGCCGGTGCTCCTGAGGCCCACGACAAGCGCCGAACCCGCGGCCTGCACGTAATCGCCCTGAATCGTCACGTTCCCCGTCGCGCCGCTCGACCAGAGGGTTCCGTAGTTCACGAACATCCCCTGGCGGAACTTCGCGTCGGAGACGCGGGCCCGGGCATCCGAGTCGGAATCGGGCGCCGCGGTGAGAATGTACGTGCCCGGGCCCTTCACCGTCGCCCCGTTTTCGAGCACGACGCCGAGCACGGCCGCCGTGCCCGAGTACGTGGTCGAACTGCCCTCCTTGAAGGTGAGGCGGATGCCGTTCGCGCCCGTGATGTTCCCGTCGTAGCTGAGCGAGGAGCTCCCGAAGACGAGGTTCGTCGTGAGGTCGGGGATCGTGTCGCCCGAGAGGGTGATCCGGGCCTGAACGTCGTAACCGGTGCCGAGGTTGACCTGGGCGACGAGGGTCTTCGCCGAGTCCGTGGTCTCGATCGTAGAGAGCGCATTCCACTCGGAGACGATGTCCCCGGTGACCGCGGCGCCCTCGAGGAGGCTGATCGTCTTCACGTGCGCGTTGGGCGAGATGTAGACCGCCTGGCCCTGGGGCGCCGAGACGGTGCCCGCAATGTTCACCGCGGTCATGAGTTCGGCGGTGAAGGCCGTCAGGACCCCGGCGTCCCCGGTGTTCGTCCACACGCCGGTGTCCTCGTTCATCGTCGCGCGGATGTAGGAGCCGCGATACTCGACGCCGTTGCCGACGCAGTTGTCGCCGAAGTCAAAGACGAGCGCCTTGCCGCCCGTGCCCGAGGCCGAGACGGTCGAGCCCGACTCAAGGGTCAGCGTGTGCTCGCGGCCGTAGGTGAAGGCGATGCCGGTGCCGTTCGTGCCGTCGGCCGTCACCTTGAAGCCCCCGGCCAGTGTGACCGCGTTCCGCAGGCCGTCAACGCGCACGCCGAAGCTTTCCGCGCCGTCAGCGAGCTGGTCCGCGGCGATCGTCACGGTGTTGCCGCTGCCATACACATGAACGCCCACCGCGCTCTCCTGGGTGGAGGGAGCGTCGGTCCAGGCGTAGTTCTCGCGGGCCGTGAAGGCCTGCGTGATCGTCGTCTCGGTCGAGCTCGCATAGATCGAGGTGCCGAAGAAGCGCTTGCGGTCGAACGTGTAGCCGAGATCCTGGAAGAGCGCGAGCTCGGCCTCCATAGGGACCTGCCAGTTCCGCCAGGCCTGGTGACTCAGAAGAGAGTTCTGGAGCTCAAGATGGCTGAGCTCGAGGCCCCTGTTCTCCTCGTAGCCGTTCACGGGAACGCCGCCCGTGACCGAGTTGGTCTCCGAGGCTTCGACAAGATCGTTCGTCGTCGGGTCGATCAGGTTGGTCTCGGCGAAGTAGATCGCCGTGCCGTCGCCGATCACTTCGCTCACGTTCACGCCCGTGAACTTGACGCCGCTCGCGCG
This sequence comes from Sutterella sp., assembly GCF_030539355.1. GTDB lineage: Bacteria > Pseudomonadota > Gammaproteobacteria > Burkholderiales > Burkholderiaceae_F > Sutterella. The sequence continues at coordinate 7,250 of NZ_JAUNSF010000031.1, read as the reverse complement.
GCGGCTTCTCAGCGTGTCGGCCTGCGTGAGGACATAGAAGACCTTGCCGGAACCGGAGTCGGACGAGGTGCTCCCGACCTTCGAGATGTCAAGGATTTCGATGTGGTCGGCCTCCGCGAGGCTCGTTTCGTAGACGTCAGCGAGGCCTTTCGCGAAGCGCGTCGTCATGCCCGAGGCAAGCGTCCACTGGCCGTCGCCTGATGACACGGCATACGTGGCGAGGCCGAGCGCATGCGCGACCTCGTGGAAGGCGACGCCGGTCATGGGGAAGCCGATGCCGGCGTGGGAGAGCGGGTTGAGGTCACCGAGCGACGCCGTGAGGAGATCCGGCATCACCCAGAAATAGATCTGGGTGCCGTCCTGGGCGCTGTAGATGCCGCTCTCGCAGCCAACGGTCCCGAGGACGCACGCCTGCAGCCTCGTCACGTCCGTCCCGGACACGACGGCGGACACGGCGGCCGCGTTCTGGATCACCTCCGAATCCGGCACGATCACGATCTCGGGCACCGTCGCGACGGGGCCGAGGATGTCGCTCCAGCGGAGGACGGCGTTTCTGATCACCTGGAGCTCCAGGTCGGTGAGCGACCGCAGCGTGCTTCCTTCGCTCAGGTTGTAGCGCAGATTGTCCGCCTGGTCCGCGACGGCAAGCCGCGCCCAGACCGAGCCGTCGACGCCGTTGACGTCAATGTACGTGAACGCGGGCGCGGCCGCGGGGAAGGCGAGCGTCACCGCAAGGGCGAGCGGGACGAGTGAGAACTTGTGAGAGGGAGTCATCTGGGGAAAAGCCCTGAGAGGGATGAGGGAAAAGGATGTTGTTCGAGATTGTAGCACCGGCCGCAGTCCGTCGCAGTCCGCCGGACTCTCGGGAATGCGGCGGGCCGGGCTCCCCGAAGGAAACCCGGCCCGTCACTCAGTCAGGGAGAAGAGGCCTCAGAAGAAATCCGCGTCCGTGTTCGCCCTCGGTCTGCGCCTCGGCGCGGGCTCGTCGCGGAAGAACTCGTCGTCGGGCTGCTTCGGCAGCGCGGGACGGTAGCGGCTGATCAGATCGCGCGAGCGGTCGAGCGCGAGCGCAGAGCCGTCAAGCCTGAAGCGTGTGTAATGGTTGCGCACGCCCGTGTTGATCTGCACGCGCAGGACGCTTCCCGTGCGGAGTTCCTCGACGAAGCGCCCGGAGAGCTCCTCGCCGAGACTCAGGTGGAGCATCCTGTCGACGATGCGGGCGGTCCCGGTCGTGCGGAAGACGGTGCCGCGGTCCGTGCGCAGCGCCACGTCGTAGCGGCCGAGCTCCCGGTTGAACGCGTGCACGTTCTCGACGAGAAGAACCGAGAAGTTCTCCGTGTCGTGCCAGTCGATCGAGATGTGGGTCCTGCGGTCCTCGCTCCACGCGCCGGCGCGTCCGGAGATCTCGTTGGTGCGCGAGCGCATGAGCCCGCTCCACCACGTGCCGTGGTGCCGCTGCTCGAACACGTCGCCCGTCTCGGCGTAGGCGCTGCCGGCGGGAAGCCCGAGCAGGGCCGCGAAGGAGAGCGCGCCCGTGATCAGGCCGCGCCTCGTGAGCATTGACTGCGTCATGTGTCAGTTTCCTCTCAGGAAGATTTGAAGCGTCACTTCGCCGGGCACACCAGCCTGAGCGCCATGTCCTCGATCGACCAGCTGCGGGGGAAGTCCCACTCGCGCTCGTCCTTTCCGGCGGGCGTCGAGGTCACGCGCCCCCGGGCGAAGTGATCCGTGGTCTCGTAGTGGCCGAGCGTGCGGAAGGCGTTGTAGTGGCAGTCGATCTGCAGGAGCGAGACCTCGGAGCGGAGCTCGCCCGCCTCGTCGAGAGAGCCGCGCAGTGACGAGGTCGTGAGACGCCAGACGCGGTCGAGCGCCCCGGGATCCGCGCCGATGCAGTGCAGCTCCGTGTCGCCGTCGTCGAGGCAGGCCCAGCCGTCGTGGAAGAAGAACTTCTCGTCCTCGCGCACCCAGGCGCTCACCATGTCATGGCCGAGAAGCCTCTCGCGAAGTCCGGCCGCGGCCGCGTCGCGCGCGTTGTTGGGCACGAGCACCTTCGGGATGACCGCGGGCGGCGCGGGCGGCGTCTTCTCCGCGCCCGAGCGCGTCGCCTCGACGCCGGAGGGCGGCATTCCGCCGTAGCGGGCGGCTCCCTTGCGCTGTCGCACGCAGGTGAACTGGATCTTCGCGCCCACGTTGCGGCCGTCAAAGTACTTCATCTCGTCGATGACGCGCACGATCCTGCCGTGCTCCTCGCAGTACGACCTCGCCCAGCCCTCGACGATGTTGAACTGCTTGTCCGGGGTGCTCCGGATGCCCCAGCGGTCGCTCTGGAAGATGAAGGATCCGTCCGAGAGCTTCGACGGTTCGGGCCGCTGCGGCGCCGCGGATACCGCCGTCGCGGCCGCGCAGAGAAGCGTGAGGGCGGTGACGGCTGAGGTGAGAGAGCGTTTCATGGCTGGCCTGGGAAAGGTGAGAGGTGAAAGAGAGAGAGAAACTGATGCGTCAGAAATATTCCACGTCGGGCGACGGGCTGCGCGGCTTGCCGCCCCGTCCACGGGGGAAGTAATCCTCGTCCCCGCCCGTTCCGCCCCGGCGGTAGCGGCCGATGAGATCCTTCGCGTGGTTCAGGGCCGCCGTGGCTCCCGCGAGCGGGAAGCGGTCGTAAAGCTCGTCGTCGCCCACGATGAGATGCACGCGCAGCGTGCGGCCCGCCCGCAGTTCCGAGAGAAACCGCCAGTCGAGTCCGGCGCCGAAGTTCACAAAGGCGAATTCACCGTCCTGGGAGAATTCCGCTGTGACCCGGAAGATCTGACCGCGGTCGATGCGCAGCTCCGCCCTGAATGTCCCGAGGCCGCGGTTTACCCGGGGAGTGTCCGGAGGAAGGTCCAGAATCAGCGAAGCTCTGTAGGTGTCCGGCGAAAGGAAGTCAATGACGAAGAAATCGTCCGACGCGCTGCTGAGGACGGAGGCACGGGCGAGAACCTGATCCGATCCGCGATGAACGAGCAGAGCGCTCGTCCAGGCGCCGTGCCGCCGCTCCTCGAACTTTTCTCCGACGGCTGCAATCGCTGGAAAGGCAGTGAGCGCGAGGAACGCGCCGGCGAACCCGAGCGCGGCGCGCCGGCTTATGGAGGACAAGGACATCAACAGGTGCTCTCAGGGACAAGTGTCTGACAATTCTAGACGCAGAAGAGAATTGCTTCAAGGGGACACTTCAAATAAAGCGAAGGGCCGGGCTCCCCGATGAAGAGAACCCGGCCCGTCCGATCTTCCTGAACGACTCTGTTGAGAGTCGCAGGCGTCAGAACCTCCAGCGCAGCTCCGCCCCGCCCGTGACGGCCGCGCCGTCGCCGTGGGTGAGCTCGGTCTCGACTCTCAGCGCCGCCGTGAAGCCCTGTTCGTTCGCGAGTTCAAGCCCGCCGCCCACGATCCAGCGGTTCCTGTCATTCCAGTCGACGCGCTGACTGAAGGAGCCCGTCATGCCGGCGATGCCGGCCTTGAACTCGCCCGCGTCCTGGAGCAGTTCGCGTTCATAGCCGGCGTTCGCCGTCCACTTCCACGAGAAGCCGGTCACGGCCGAACTGATCGGAGCCGTCTCGGCCGAAACGCCGATCTGCGCCCTGAGCGAGCGGTACCAGGCGTCGTCGATCTCGAGGCCGCCCACCTTGTCCTCGGTCTTGGACGGGGTGCGAAGAACGGTGCCGGTGAGGCCCACCGCAGGACGAACCGAGAGCACGTCCGCCAGTTCAAGCCTCGGGCCCACCTTGCCGGCGAGCGTGGCCGAGATCCGCGTGCCCTCCGCCTCCTGCGAGGAGCCGATCGCGGTCTGGACGCGCTCGGTCTTCACGTTCGCGAGACCGAGGCGGCCCGACAAGTCGAACCACCAGGTGTCGGCCGGGTCGATTGAACTGGCGAGCGAGCCCCCAAGCCACAGGCCCTGGCCCCTGGTCTTCGCCTTCAGATTGTTCGATTCGGAGAAGTACGCCGCGGCCATCTGCCAGCCGATCTCCTGACCGGCTGAAGCAAGGGTCACGCCGCCCGCGAGGCCGGCGGCCTTGGTGCGGGAGTGTGCGCCGGCCGTATTGTCGGCAAGACGTCCGCCGAAGGGCTGCGCCCAGACGTGGCGGCCGGTGACGGCCGCATCGGCCGGACGGCGCGCGAGCGTGCGGTCGACGAGGCGCTCCACCGCAAACTGAGCACGGACGGCGGACATGTGCGCGTCGCCCGTGAGCTCGCCGAGCTGCGCGGCCGCCCTTCCGGTGTCCTGCGCGAAGTCAAGACTCGCAATGAGGGCCTGCGCGTTCGCGCCCGTGGCCGTGCCGGCGTTCGCGTCAAGGAGCGAGGCGATCGACGCGACCGTCGCGGACGAGAGCGCCGCGGAAGCGGCCGCCGCAGTGGCGGCGCTTGTCGTGCCGTCGGCGAGGTCCTCGCGGGCCGATGCGAGAAGCGCCGTGTAGGCACCGGCCTTTCTCGCTAGGGTCACCGAGCCGTCGCCGTTCTCGGTCATCGTCAGAGTCTTCGAGACCGTCTCGAAAACGGCCGTGTTCCAGGATGCGTTCACCGAGTCGCCGAGCGCGAGCTTCGTGGCGCCGGCCCCGTCGGTCGCGACGACCGCGTTCGCCGCGGGCGAGACCGTCGCCCCGTCGGCCCAGTAACCGGCGTCCGGGATGAGGCTCACGTTGAACTGAGAGGCCGCGGAGGCCGTGGAGATCCCGGAGTCGGCGGATCCGGCGGACCCGGCCGTGGATGAGGGGAGCAGCATCTCCCCCGTCACCGTGAGACCGGAGAGCGAGCCGTCGGTCTTCACGCCCGTGAGGATCGTGCCCGAGTCCTTCTGGATGTAGTTGCCGCTGATCGTGACGAGGCCCGTGGCGGCGGTGCTCCAGAGACTGCCGGAGTTCACGAGCGCGCCCTGCACGAAGCCCGAGTCGTCCGAGACGCGTGCGTACGTGGTTTCGTCCTTTGCCGTGAGGGTCCAGGTCGACTCGCCCGCGACGGTCGCCCCGGCTTTCACGACGGCGCCGAGCACCGAGAAACTGCCCGACATCACGCTCGTGCCGCTCCCGAAGGTGAGACGCAGGCCCGAGGCGCCGGAGATCGTGCCCGTGTAGCTGAAGAGGAATTCGTTCGCGGTGTCCTCGTCGGAGCCGAACACCATCTCGGTCGTGAGGTCGGGGACCTCGGTCTCGCTCGTGCACCAGGTGCGGGCCCGGATGTCGTAGCCGTCGCCCAGGTTCACCTGCGCCGAGAGGAGGTACTTCTGCTCGGTCTCGTTCCAGGTGAGGGTCGAGAGCGCGTTCCACTCGCTCACGATGTCGCCCGTGATCTCCGCGCCGTCGAGCACGTTGATGACCGAGACGAGGGCGTTGGGCGAGATGTAGATCGCCTTCCCCGAGGGCGCCGAGATCTTTCCGGAGATGTTCACCTCCTCCATCAGGGCGCCTGTGAGGGCCGTGGTCGTGGGATCCTCGCCGCTGTTCTTCCAGCTGTAGGTCCCGGTCTCCGAGTCCTGGGTGTAGTACGACTGGATGAAGGAGCCGCGGTACTCGGTGGTGGCACCGAGCGCGTTGCCGCCGAAGTCGAAGGCGAGGGCCTTGCCGCCGGTGCCCGCGGCCGAGACGGTCGCGTCCTCGGCGATCGTGAGTGTGTGGCCGTTGCCGTACGTGAAGGCGATGCCGGTGCCGTTCGTGCCGTCGGCCGAGACGGTGACGCCCGTCTGAACGGTCACGGTGTTCATCACGCCGTCGACGCGGATGCCGAAGCTCTCCGCGCCGTCGGCGAGCTGGTCGGCCTCGACCGAGATGCTGTTGAGCGACCCGTAGACATGAACGCCCACCGCGTAGGACTGGGTGGAGGGGGCGTCGGTCCAGGCGTAGTTCTCGCGCGCCGTGAAGGCCTGCGTGATCGTCTCGCTCGTCCCGCTCGCGTAGACCGAGGTGCCGAAATAGCGCTTGCGGTCAAACTCGTAGCCGATATCCTGCAGGACCGCGAGCTCGGCCTCCATAGGGGTAGCCCAGTTTCGCCAGCCCTGGTGACTCATCACGGAGTTCTGCAGTTCGAGGTGACTCAGCTCGGGCTTCATGACGCGGCTCAGATCGAGCTCCTGGCCGTTGACGGGGATGCCGCCCACGACGGAATTGAGGCGCGTGGCCGTGACGAGCTCCCAGGTCTCGCTCGTCTCCCCGCCCTCCGAGACCGCGGTCTTCTTCTCGACGATCGTCACGTCGGGGTAGTAGATCACCGTGTCCGAGCCGATCACCTCGGTGACGTTCTCCCCGACGAACTTGACGCCGCTCTTCGTGCCGATGCTCGTGCAGAAGGAGTTCGCGTCCGGCGCCGTCACCTCGGTCTCATAGGACGCCTCGAGGTCGTCGGGGGTCGTCCTGATCGGCATGCCGGTCGCGAGCGTCGTGCCGTAGACGTCGACCAGATGGCGCGAGTAGAGCGACGAGGCCGGATCGGCCTTCACCACGAAGGTGCCGTCCTCGGTCCCGGCGACGGTCTCGGCTCCCAGGCCCAGCGCGTGCCAGAGCTCGTGAATGAGCACGACCGACATGTTGAAGCCCCACTCGAGGCCGGCGAGCGGACTGAGCGAGCCCGTCACGGGGCGGGAGAGGTCGCTCAGCCTCCAGAGGACGATGCGCGTTCCGGGGCGCCCCGTCGCGTTGCCCGCGCGGCACTCGCCCTTGCCCTGGATGCAGGCGGCAAGCCACGTGTTGCCCGACTCGTCCGCGACGTCGGACTCGGCGGCCGCATTGTCAAGGAGCTGGTCCACGGGGAACACCGTGATGTCCGGCACCGAGACGGGGTTCCCGAGCATGTCGCTCATGTAGAGGACCGCGTCCCGGATGGCCGTCATCTCAAGATCCGTGACGCCGTTTCTCAGCGACTGCCCCGGGAAGAGCGTGTTGTCGACAACGTTGTCCGACGTGTCCGAGACGATGAGGTTCGCCCAGAGCGAGCCGTCCGCGCCGTAGACCGGAACGACGGTGTACGCCTGCGCGGCGGGGGAGAACGCCATGATCGCCGTCGAGAGCGCGGCGGAGACGGCGGTCACAAGCGCCGCCTTCCTGAATCCTTTCCTGACTGTCTTCATTTTTCTTCTGACTGAGAGCTGCGCGTCCCGGCCGGGGAAGTCGCCCGGGGGCCGGCGCGAGAGGGAAATGCATCAAAGCTGAGGGTGCCGCGGCCGGCTGAGTTTTTTTCCTGTCTTTGACAGCTTAAAGTCGAAAAAATTCTTATAGATCAGGTCG
>NZ_JAUNSF010000030.1 GCF_030539355.1 Sutterella sp. | reverse complement strand
ACACTCCATGCTGCCGAGCTCTTCAGCAGTTCAAGAGCCTGATAGGGTACCTACAGAGAGGAAGAGATCCTGATTAAGGGTAAACTTCTGAGATTCAAGGGGAATCCGACTGGTTTCCCGGGCACCACGAATTCAAGAAAGCTCAGACAGTCTGTATGGCGGTCTGAGCTTTTTTATTTACTTATCACGTAGTTAGTGATTGTGGGCGTCGATTGCCACAATTTCAGGGATCTTCTCGTTTTCGCGGAGTTTTCGCGGGATATAACGGGGGAAAAATCGGGGACCGGGTTCGCCCTGTCCCCTGAAAGACGGATGCCTCGGCGTACCCCCTGAAAAACCCCGGAAGTCCTGCCGGAGCGTGCAGGACAACGAAACGTTCCGGAGCCGCCGTCGGCATGGTTCCGGATACGGAATGCTCATCCGCCCGACCCGCTCCCGCGGACTCAAAACAACGCGGCAGTCTCTGGAGCTGCCCGGGCTTCCCGTCACGCGGAAACGTTCGCCGAGAAGTCTCTTGCATGCACCTGCGCATGAATAAACGCGTTAGGCACTATCTAGAGGCATATCAGGCATTAAGCCTAGTCCCTGCCTGATAGACTGAAAAATCCGCCGGTGTCAGAACACCCGCTCCTTCCCCGGGGAGCACACAGCCAGAAAAAGCCCGGCACCGCAATACCACTACGGAAGCGAGACCCCCAACAAATGACAGATCAGGAAACCGCCGTCGCCGCCACGGGCGACAGCCTCGACCGAATTCGCGAGATCCCGTACAACTACACGTCGTTCTCCGACAAGGAGATCGTCCGCCGCATCCTCGGCGATGAGGCCTGGACGCTTCTGACGGAACTGCGCGGCCACATCCGCACGGGCCGGTCTTCCCGCATGCTCTACGAGGTCCTCGGCGACATCTGGGTCAACACCCGCAACCCGTACCTGCAGGACACGCTTCTCAAGAACGGCCGCCGCCGCAAGCTCCTCATTGACGCGCTGCGCCACCGCCTCTCCGAGATGGAAAAGCGCCGCGACCCCTCCGCGCCCGAGCGCGACGCGATGGTGGGGCGCCTCCTTTCGCTCGCCCACACGGCGGTGAACAAGTTCGAGGCGAGCTTCCCGACGACCGCGCGCCTGCGCCGTGCCGCCCTCGAGGCGCTGCGCATGCACACCAACCCCGACAACATCCGCTTTGACGGATTCGCCCGCGCGAGCCACGTCACCGACGCCACCGACTGGCGCGTCGAGTATCCGTTCGTGGTCATCACCCCGGACGCCGAGAGCGAGATCCCGGGCCTCGTGCGCGCCTGCATCGATCTCGGCCTCGTGATCATTCCCCGCGGCTCCGGCACGGGCTACACGGGCGGCGCGGTGCCGATGACGGCGCTCTCGGCCGTCATCAACACCGAGAAGATGGACTCGATCAGCGGCGTGAAGATGGCCGAGCTCCCGGGCGTCGCCGAACCCGTCCCCGTGATCACCACGGGCGCGGGCGCCGTCACGAAGCGCGTCGCGGAAGCCGCCGCCAAGGACGGCCTCGTCTTCTCGGTCGACCCCGCGAGCGCGGACTCGAGCTCCGTGGGCGGCAACATCTCCGAGAACGCCGGCGGCAAGAAGGCCGTGCTCTGGGGCACCGCGCTCGACAACATCGCGAGCTACCGCATGGTGAACCCGGACGGCAACTGGCTCGACGTCGTCCGCGTCAACCACAACCTCGGCAAGATCCACAAGCAGGACGAGGTGGTCTGGGAGCTCACGGTCCGCGACGGCCGTGACAAGGACCCGACGCACGCCCGCGTGATCCACAGCGAATACCTCCGCATGCCGGGTGCCTCCTACCGCAAGGAGGGTCTCGGCAAGGACGTCTCGAACAAGTTCCTCGGGGGCCTCCCCGGTGTGCAGAAGGAAGGCACGGACGGCTTCATCACGTCGGCCACCTGGATCCTGCACACGATGCCGCCCTTCGGCCGCACGGTCTGCCTCGAGTTCTTCGGCGCGGCGAGCCTCGCCGGCCCCGCGATCGTCGAGATCACGAAGCTTCTTGACACGCATCCCGAGGGCTGCATGCTCGCGGGCCTCGAGCACCTCGACGACCGCTATCTGCACGCCGTCAACTATCCGGTGAAGAGCACCCGCGGCGAGTACCCGAAGATGGTGCTCGTGGGCGACATCGTCGGCAGCGACGAGGAGGCGCTTGACCGCGTCACCGAGCGCGTCGTCGAGATCTGCACCTCGAGGAACGGCGAGGGCTTCATCGCCCGCACCGAGGCCGAGCGCTTCAAGTTCTGGCACGAACGCAGCCGCACCGCCGCGATCTCCGCGCACACCAACGCCTTCAAGCTCAACGAAGACGTGGTGATCCCGCTCGACCGCATCGGCGACTACACGCTCGTCTGCGAGCGCTTCAACATCGAATGCTCGATCGGCAACAAGCTCGACATGATCGAGTCGCTGAAGAGCTACCTGCAGGGCTACATCTCGCTCGGCAACCCGTCGATGACGACGGGCATCAGCAAGCAGGAGCTCCTCACGCTCACGGTGCCGAAGGCTCTTGACCTGCTCGGCGCTGTCGAGCGCCGCTGGAAGTTCATTCTCGAGAATCTCGACGCCGACTTCGACGCCGTGCGCCCGCTCCTGCGCGAGCTCGGCGCAGTGGTCGACGGCGAATCCTTTGACGCCTACTCGGGCAGGAAGCTCTTTGACGTGGTCTACGACCGCGTTCTGCGCGTCTCCTGGAAGCGCGAGGTGAAGGCCGAGACGAACCGCATCTTCGGCGGCGACGCCTTCGAGAAGATCCGCACCCAGATCGACGCGATCCACGACAAGGTTCTGCGCGGCCGCGTCTTCATCGCGCTCCACATGCACGCGGGCGACGGCAACGTCCACACGAACGTGCCGCTCAACTCGGACAACTACAAGATGATGCAGTTGGGCGAGAAGGCCGTGCAGCTCGTCATGAAGACCGCGAAGGAGCTCGGCGGCTCGATCACCGGCGAGCACGGCATCGGCATGACGAAGTTCGAGTTCATCGACAAGAAGACGCTCGAGCCCTTCTACGAGTACCTCGACCGCGTCGATCCGAAGCACCGCTTCAACGCGGGCAAGCTCCGCGAGGGCCTCGAGCACGCGTACACGCCGAGCTTCAATCTGCTCACGACCGAGTCGCTCATCATGCAGCAGACGGAGCTCAAGGGCATCAACGACGCGATCAAGAACTGCCTGCGCTGCGGCAAGTGCAAGAGCCGCTGCACGACGCACGTTCCGCGCGCGAGCATGCTCTACTCGCCCCGCAACAAGATCATCGCGATGGGGCTCCTCACCGAGGCCTATCTCTACGAGAGCCAGACGCGCCGCGGCCTTGACCGCGAGCACCTGATCAGCTTCACCGACCTCGCCGACCACTGCACGCTCTGCATGAAGTGCCGCCAGCCCTGCCCGGTGAAGATCAACTTCGGCGACGTGACGGTCATGCTGAGGAACTTCCTCGCGGGCATGGGCTGCCACTCGAGGAACCCGGTGAAGAAGGCCGGCATGGAGTTCCTCGGCCTGCAGAACCCGAAGTTCATCGAACTCGCCCGCAAGGGCCTCGTCGAGTACGGCTTCAAGGCCGAGCGCAAGGCGAACGAGTACTTCGCGAAGCTCGCCGAGCCGCACCTGAAGAGGCCGACCAACACCACGGGCAAGCCGAAGTTCACCGAGCAGGTGATCACGCTCGTTAACCGCAAGCTCCCCGAGCCGAGGGTGAAGAAGACGCTGCGCGCGATGCTCGAGCTCAACGACCAGACCGTCGTGCCGATCATCCGCAAGGCGGACGCGACCGAGAACGAGGCCGTGTTCTACTTCCCCGGCTGCGGCAACGAGAGGCTCTTCCCGGAGATCGGCGCGGCGACGCTCGCGATCCTCTACTCGATGGGCGTGCAGACCGTCATCCCGCCGAAGTTCCTCTGCTGCGGCTATCCGCAGAAGGGCAACGGCATGCCGGAACTCTCGAGGAAGATCGTCACGGACAACCGCATCCTCTTCCACCGCATCGCCAACACGCTCAACTACCTCGACATCCGGACGGTGGTGGTCTCGTGCGGCACGTGCCTGAAGATCCTGCGCGACTACAACTTCGAGGAGATCTTCCCGGGCTGCCGCGTGATCGACATCCACGACTACCTCGCCGAGAAGGGGATCAACGTGACGGGCGGCGCCAACACGCGCTACCTCTTCCACAATCCCTGCCACTCGCCGCTCCAGGGCAGCACGCCGATGAAGACCGTCAACAGCCTCATCAAGGCCGCCGACGGCACCGAGGTGATGCTCACCGACCGCTGCTGCGGTGAGTCGGGCACGTTCGCCGTGGGCCGCCCGGACATCGCGACCGGTGTCCGCTTCCGCAAGGAGGAGGACATCATGCTGCGCCGCAGGAACCTCACGAAGGACGGCTTCGACGGCACCGTGAAGATTCTCACGGCCTGCCCGGGGTGCCTGCAGGGCATCAGCCGCTACCACGAGGCCACGCAGACCGAGGCCGAGTTCATGATCGTCGAGATGGCCAAGCTCAGGCTCGGCGACCACTGGCTCGATGACTTCCTCGTGCGCGCCAAGCAGGGCGGCATGGAGAAGGTGCTCGTCTGACGCCCGTGAGTCCGAAGTGACCATGAAGGCCGCCGCGGTTTGAACTGCCGCAGGCGGCCTTCGTTTTGCCCGAGGGCAGATTCAGTGCGCGGATTCATTGAGATGTCATGCCGGCCTGATACAAAATTGCGGAAGTGCGGCTTCAGAGGTTCTCACGGAGGACCGGCGATAGGGTGAGGCATACCGCAAATACGTTACTGACTGGAAAAAATCACAAAAACACGCTCGGATGCGACAGTAAACGGTTCACCAGATCGTAAAGTGGTTCTGACAGCGACAGACGCTTCCGGCCGGAAGCGCGCCGCGCCTCGCCGGAGGCACGGCCGGTTCCGGTGCAGAGCGCAAAAAATTTTTTAGAGATTTGAACGAAATGGCAAAGAAGAAAAAGAAACCCGTGGAACCTGAAGTCATGCCCGAGGTCTCCGAGCAGAATCTCGCAGACGCGCGCTCGGCCCTGAACGAACTCACCGAGGACATCTCGACGCAGAAAGCGAAGAAGTTCCTCTCGCAGCAGTACGGCTGGTCGAGTTCGCTTGCCAACGCCGTCGTGGTGAAGCTCCGTGACGAAGGCTTCCAGAAGTCCGACATTCCGCAGTGGTTTGCGAACCCCAGGGCGGAGACCGACACGGGCGTCGTGCACGGCGCGCGGAAGATCGAGAATTTCTCCGTCGTGCGCAGCGGCGACCCGGACAACGGGATGCCGCTCCCCGGCAACTGCCTGCTCATTCCCGGCGACGTCGTGGAGATGAGGAAGTGCCGCGGGAACACCTGGCGCATCTCGAAGTTCATCAACCGCCCGCAGCACCGCTGGGTCTGCACGACGGGCGACCGGAACCAGGCGAAGACGCGGGGCTTTTATTTCTGCCGCCCGCTCTCGCCCTTCGCGCCCTTCGAGATTCAGGTTCCCTATGAGGAGATGCCCGGGGACATCGAGCCCGTGAAGGAAGCGATCGAGCTTGAGGTCGAGGTGGACGAGGCCGTCATCGGCAACGGCAGCATCCACGAGGAATACAGCTGGTCCTACGGCGCGGAGGATGTGGTCCTCACCGGCCACTTCGTGCGCCGGGTCGGCAAACGCAACGATCCCCTGGGCGAGATGGAGATCGCGTCGGCGCAGTTCGGCGTGCCGCTCGACTTCTCGCCCGAGACGCTCGCCGAGGCCGAGAAGCTCCCCGACGCCGTTGACCGCCGCAGCCTCCTGCACCGCGTGAATCTCACGGATCTGCCGTTCGTCACGATCGACGGCGAGGACGCGAAGGACTTCGATGACGCGGTCTACTGCACGCCCGTCGAGGGAGGCGGCTGGCGCCTCCTCGTCGCGATCGCCGACGTGAGCCGCTACGTCCGGCCGGGCTCGGCCCTTGACCGTGACGCGCAGATCCGCGGCACCTCCGTCTACTTCCCGCTCTCGGTGGTGCCGATGCTCCCCGAGAAGCTCTCGAACGGCCTGTGTTCCCTCAACCCCGGCGTGGACCGCCTCGTGATGGTCTGCGACGCGATGATCTCGCCCGAGGGCAAGACCACCGCCTATCAGTTCTATCCGGGCGTCATCCACTCGCACGCGCGCCTCACCTACAGCATTGTCTGGGCGGCGCTCCAGGGCGACGAGGCGGCTCTGGCCGCGGTGGGCGAGCGCATCGGGGACCTCAAGAACTTCCACGAGCTCTTCAAGGCGCTGCGCGCACAGCGCAGCGACCGCGGGGCGCTCGACTTCGAGACGGTCGAGAGCCAGGCCGACATCGACGAGAAGAAGCAGATCACGGGCTTCCACGTGCGTGATCACAACGACGCGCACCGCATGATCGAGGAGGCGATGCTCGTCGCCAACGTCTGCGCGGCGAAGTTCGTGCTTGAGAAGAAGGCGATGACGCTCTTCCGCGTGCACGGCGAGCCCGAGCGCACGAAGCTCACCGAACTTCAGACGCTGCTGCGGAGCTTCGGCGTGAAGTTCTCCGCCTCGGCCCCGGCCGCGCAGGAGCTCTCGCGCGTGATCGTCGAGACGAAGGACAAGCCCTTCCTGCAGACGGCGATCCTGCGCACGATGCAGCGCGCGTGCTACCAGCCCGAGAACATCGGCCACTTCGGTCTGCAGTTCGATGCCTACGCGCACTTCACCTCTCCGATCCGCCGCTATCCGGATCTGCTCCTCCACCGCACGATCAAGGGCATTCTGGCGAAGCGCGCCTACGTGCCCGAGATCGAGTTCGATGACACGGAGGTGATGACGGGGTACCACGCCCGCAAGCTCGGCAGCGACCCCGAGGGGAAGGCGAAGCGCGCCGCCCCCGCGAACCGCCAGGAGGCGAGGTCGCGCGTCTGGGAGCGCCTCGGCATCATCTGCTCCTCGGCCGAGCGCCGGGCGGACGATGCCTCGCGCGACGTGATGCAGTTCCTGAAGTGCCGCTACATCAGTGCTTTCACGGGGAAGACCTTCGAGGCGACCGTCACCGGCATGTGCGCGGCGGGTCTTTTCATCACGCTCGACTCGATGCCGATCGAGGGGTTCGTGCACATCTCCAACATCGGCTGGGGCTTCTGGGAGTTCGATCCGCAGCAGCTCAAGATGGAGTCGACCGAGGAGATGGGCAAGGTCCGCATCGGCGACCGTCTGCGCGTGAAGCTGCAGTCGGTCGATGTCGAGAACCGCCGCACCGACTTCATCGTGGTCGCGGGTCACGGCCGCAAGGGCTCCGAGAACCGCTATCGCGGGAACGGGGGCGGGCGCCGCAGCCGCTGGCGTGACTACGGCGACGGCTTCGATGACGGCTTCGATCCCTGGCGCTTCGAGGACGACGAGTACTGAGAGCGTCTAAAATCGCGCGTCTTTGTGAGAATCCCCATTCATATATAGAGGCGCCCCTCTCCTCGAGGGGCGGGACAACAGAAGTGAAGCAGAAAGAAGGAAAGCGATTCCCGCGCGAGGCGGGCGAGGGCACGGACCGCCGGTTCGAACGTCAGGAGCATCAGGACCGCCACGAGCGTCATGAGCGTCACCAGGAGCGCGAGGCCGCGCCCGCTGGCAAGGCCGTGCTCGCGGGCTTCCACGCCGTCGCCGCGCGCCTGGCGCTCGACGCCGCGTCGATCGAACTCGTCTACGTCGATCCCGAGCGCCGCGACCGCCGCATGCGCGAGATGCGCGACAAGCTCTTCGCCGCCGGCGTGCGCGTGATGAACGCCGACCCGAGAAGGCTCGACGGCCTCTCGCCCGAGGTGCCGCACCAGGGCATCGTGGCGCTCGCCGCGGAACGCGAGAACACACTCGACTTCGCTGACCTGCTCGATCAGATCACCCCTGCGACGCTGCTTCTCATCCTTGACGGCGTGACGGATCCGCGCAACTTCGGCGCCTGCCTGCGCGCGGCCGACGCCGCGGGCGTGCAGGCCGTGATCGTGCCGCGCGACCGCTCGGCGAGGATGACCCCGGCCGCCGCGAAGGCCGCCGCCGGCGCCGCCGAGACCGTCCCGGTGGTGCAGGTGACGAACCTCGCGAGCGCGATCATGGAGCTGCGCGACAACGGCGTCTTCGTCGCGGGCACCGCGGGCGAGACCGAGTCGAGCATCTATGACATCGACCAGGCCCGCGCCTTCGCGTGGGTGCTCGGCGCCGAGGGCGAGGGCCTCAGGCAGCTCACGCGCCGCCGCTGCGACGTGCTCGCCGCGATCCCGATGGTGGGCTCTGTCGAGAGCCTCAACGTCTCGGTCGCCTCCGGCATCTGCCTCTTCGAGAGCCTGCGCCAGCGCATCGCCGCCGGCATCGTGAAGCCGGGGAAGGCCTCGGAGCGCCTCTGACCGGGCAATCGAAAAAAAATCGTTCTTTTGAGTGGCAGGCCGCGAATTCTTGAGATAGAATCGCGGCCTTTACTGTCCTTGCCGCACTGGAACGACGCTCTGGGCGGCTTTTTCCGCAAGGAGGCTAAATGCGTCACTATGAAATTTGCATCATCGTGCATCCTGACCAGAGTGAACAGGTCCCCGCGATGATCGAGCGCTACAAGACCCTCGTCGCCGAGCAGGGCGGCAAGATCCACCGTATCGAAGACTGGGGCCGTCGTCCGCTCGCGTACCCGATTGAAAAGCTCGTGAAGGCGCACTATCTGCTCCTCAACATCGAGTGCGGCCATGAGACGATCCTCGAGATCGAGAACGGCTTCCGCTTCAACGACGCCGTTCTTCGTCACCTCACTGTGAAGACGAAGCATGCCGAGACCGCTCCCTCGCCGATGATGAAGGTCGTCGAGCGCGAGGAGGCCCGCAAGGTTGCCGCTGAGGCTGCCGCGGCCGAAACCGCTCCGGCTGAGGCCTGATAAGGCCGATTCCGGACGCCGGCGAAACGCAAGAGCGTGAATTCGATCGTTCTGAGCGGCACGCTGATAGAACGCGAGGCGGTGAGATTCACCCCCGCAGGCATCGAGGTCTTCGAAGCCGTGTTCCATCACCGCAGCGAACTGATTGAAGCGGGCAGGGCCCGCAGGCTCGAGTGCGATTTCGACGCCGTCTCGTACGGCGAGCCGGCCGGGAAACTCAACAGTCTTCCCATCGGCGCGGAGATCCTGATGAAGGGTTTCATCGCGCCCCGCTCGACAAAGAGCCGGCGTCTGGTAGTTCACATCACAGAATTCAAGTAATAGAGGTCAAATCATGGCTTTTGGTGCTAAGGGCAAGGGCAAGCCCCGCCGTTCGAACCAGCAAAATTCCCTTTTCAAGCGCAAGAAGTTCTGCCGTTTCACGGCCGAGCACGTTGAGCAGATCGACTACAAGGATGTCGACACGCTGCGCGACTTCATCCAGGAAAACGGCAAGATCATGCCGGCCCGCCTGACCGGCACGAAGGCGCACTACCAGCGCCAGCTCGACACCGCGATCAAGCGCGCCCGCTTCCTCGCCCTCCTGCCCTACACGGACAACCAGTAATCGACGGGAGTACATCAAATGCAAGTCATTCTGCTCGAAAAGATTGCTCATCTCGGTGAACTGGGCGACATCGTCAAGGTGAAGGACGGCTACGGCCGCAACTACCTCATCCCGCAGGGTCACGCCAAGCGCGCCACCAAGCAGGCCATCGCCGAGTTCGAGGCCCGCCGTGCCGAGCTCGAGAAGGCCCAGGCCGAGCGCATTGCCGCTGCTCAGGAACTCTCCGAGAAGCTCAACGGCGCTGAGGTCACCATCGCCTCCAAGTGCGGCGTCGACGGCCGCCTCTTCGGCTCCGTCACCAACGCCGACATCGCCGAGGCCGTGGACAAGCTCGGCTTCCAGATCAAGAAGTCGCAGGTCCGCACGCCGCTCGGCGCCATCAAGGCGACCGGCGACTACGTGATCACGATCGGTCTGATGACGGACATCACCGCCGACATCACCGTCAAGGTCATCGCCGAGGAGTAATCCTCAGCCGCAGCTGACTCCGGGTCCGCCCGGGGAAAGACCGCAGGAAAGGCTCCCAGGTCCCCGCGACCCGGGAGCTTTTTTCTTGCCTGCAAAAAAAGCCGTTACCGCGCATTGCATCGGGCGACGGACGTCCCCCGCATGCCCGATAATGACTCTTCAACCCCAACCAATACGAACCACGCCATGACCGAAGACATTCAGGACGATGCCGCCGCAGCCGTCCGGCGCCCGCCCCAGAGCGTGCTCGCCGAGCAGGCGATTCTCGGCGGTCTGATGGTGGACAACACGGCGCTCGACAGCGTCGTGGACATCATCCATCCCGAGGACTTCTACCGGCGTGACCACCGCCTCATCTACGAGGAGATCACGAGGCTCATCCAGAAGACCGGGACGGCGGACTACCTCACGGTCTACGAGAGCCTCAAGCAGCAGGGCACCGAGACGGAGGCCGGGGGGCTGCCGTATCTCACGGACCTCGTCAACAACTCGCCCTCGGCCGCGAACATCCGGCGCTACGCCGAGATCGTGCACGACAAGTCGATCCTGAGGCAGTTGATCACGGTGGGCGACCGGATCGTCTCGGACGCGCTCGCGCCCGAGGGGCGCGAAACGAGCCAGATCCTCGACAACGCCGAGAAGTCGGTGCTCGCGATCAACGAGAGGAACCAGAGGAGCCAGCGCGGCTTCCAGCCCCTCGCCACGCTCGTGCGCAACGTCTCCGCGCGCGTGATCGAGCTCTACAACACGATGGACTCGTCCGAGGTGACGGGCGTCTCCTCGGGCTACCGCAACCTCGACAACGTCACCGCGGGCCTGCAGCCGGGCGACCTCATCATCATTGCGGGCCGCCCCTCGATGGGCAAGACCTCGTTCGCGCTCAACATCGCCGAGAACGTGGGCGTGGACCAGGGACTTCCGGTCGCCGTCTTCTCGATGGAAATGGGCGCGGACCAGCTCGCGCAGCGCATGATCTCGTCGGTGGGCCGCATCGACGCGCAGAAGCTGAGGAAGGGCAGGCTCGACGACGAGGACTGGGACAACTTCACGGCAGCGCTCCACAAGCTCGAGGAGAAGCCCATCTACATCGATGACACGCCGGGCCTCACCATCACGGAGCTCTCGAGCCGCACGCGGCGCCTCGTCAACATGACGGGCCGCCTCGGACTGGTGGTCGTTGACTACCTGCAGCTCATGAGCGGCCAGAGCCGGAGCTCGGACAACCGCGCGCAGGAGCTTTCCGAGATCTCCCGCGGCTTGAAGTCACTCGCCAAGGAACTCAGCGTTCCCGTGATCGCGCTCTCGCAGCTGAACCGCTCCGTCGACAGCCGCCAGGACCGCCGCCCTGTGATGTCCGACCTCCGTGAGTCGGGCGCTATCGAACAGGACGCGGACGTGATCATGTTCATCTACCGCGACGTCGTCTACAACAAGGAGACGCCGGACAAGAACCTCGCCGAGATCATCGTCGCCAAGCAGCGTAACGGCCCGATCGGAACGCTGCGCATGACCTTCCTCGGCGGCAACACGCGCTTCGAGCCGTCGGCGGACGAGGGCTACTGGGGCGGAATTGAGGAATAAAGGAGAAACTCAACGTGGAATGGCTCACCAACCTTGACTGGTTCGCGCTCGCCTGCTGGACGGGCGCCATCATCCTCATCGCGGCGGGCTTCGCCGGCACGATCATCCCGGCCATTCCGGGTCTGCCGATGATCGCGGGCGGCGCGGCGCTGATCGGCTGGGCCGACGGCTTCGAGATCATCGGCTGGAAGACGATCGTCTTCGTCTCGGTGCTCGCTGTGATCGGCGTCGTCATCGACTCGGTCGCCCAGACCGCGGGCGCGCAGAAAGCGGGAGCTTCGAAGGCCGGCATCATCGGATCGATCGTCGGCACGTTCGCGGGCATGTTCATGGGCATCTTCGGCCTCTTGTTCATGCCCCTCATCGGCGCCGCGATCGGCGAGTTCTGGGCCAAGAGGAACCTGATTCACGCGAGCAAGGTGGGGGTGGCCACTTGGATCGGCATGATCGTGGGCACGGCGGTGAAGATCGCGCTCGCCTTCACGATGACCGGCATCATCGCCACCGTCTATCTCACCGCCTGACCGAATCCCCATCGATCAGGCAAAAGCAGGGCCGCGGCTTCCTTGAAGGATCTGCGGCCTTTGCGTATCTGCAGGAAGCGGAGCCCGAGCAGTCTGACGGTAGACCTGCAAGAACAGGGCAAGGTGCTGCGGGCGGGCGATCAGGATCCCTGATTCCGAGGGCAGTTCGGATTGAGAGCCAAAAGAAAACCGGCCGCAGACGAATCTGCAGCCGGTTCATGTCTTCTTCTGCCCCCGGAGGAGCCGCCCTGCATGCCTCAGGCGGCTTCAGCCGGAGATCTCACGTGCGTGAGATTAGAAGCGGTGACGCAGACCAAGGTAGACGATGCCGGTCTTCGGATCGCGATTCTTGGTGGTGTCGAGGTTGTTGCGGATCTCGTCCTCATAGTAGGCGCCGACGGCGTAGACGTTGGTGCGCTTGCTGAGGGCATAGGTGTAACCGACGGAAGCACCGAGACGGCTGAATTCCTGATCGTAGGTCTTGTCGGCCGTGCCCGCGTTGGCGCTCTCAGCGTCGGTGTAGCCGACGGCGAAGAGGGCGTTGCCACCGAAAGCGGGAACATCAACACCGGCCATGACGGCATAGCCCTGGGCGGAACCGTCGATCGTGAGCGGCGAGAAGGTATCCACGCCACTAACATCCTCCGTCGGGTTGGTATTGCCGTAGAAGTTGTCGAAGTACTGGGCGCCGAGGAAGGCCTTCAGGACACCGAAGTCATAGGAGCCGCCGGCCGTGACGGTGAAGCCGTCATCAGCATCAGCGAAGTTCTTCGAGGACCAGTTCCACCAGTCGGCAACGAGGGCGAGCTTGAGGCCGCCGTTCTTGTAGGTGGCACCGAGGGCGCCGTAACGAGTGGCGGCGGACTTGCCTTCAGCCAGAGCGTCGCCAGTGCCAAGCTCCGTGTCCTTCGAGTTGACATTGAACGAGTACTGGGCGGAGATCTGAACGCCGGCAAACGAGGGCGAGACGTAGGTCACCACGTTGTCCATACGGGTCATGCCGACGAAGTAGGTCGAGCCCTCAACGGAGCCGCCCCACGACGTGCCGAACGGCGAGAGGTCGCCCGTCAGGCCGTAGGAGCCGTTGCCGGACTGGAGGTTGCCGACGCGGCCGAAGGACAGCGTGCCGAAGTCGCCGGTGAGGTAGACGTTGGCTTCACGGCCGAAGAGGCGGGAGCTCTGGCCGAGCGTGCCGTCGTCAGCGGAGAAGCCGTTCTCAAGAACGAAGCCGATCTTGAGGCCGTTGCCGAGTTCCTCGGTGCCCTTGAGGCCGAAGCGGGAGCCGGCCTGGTTGCCGGACTTCATCTCGAGCTTGTTGGTGGAGCTCGTACCGTTGTCAGCGTCGTTGTAGGTGTACTTGAGGCCGAGGTCGGCGACACCGTAGAGGGTAACGTCAGCGGCGGCAGCCGTGCCGGCAAAAGCGCCGAGAACGGCGAGCGCAGCGAGAGTCTTCTTCATTTCTGGGATTTCCTGAAACAAATTAAACGCCCCGCCCGGACGCTGCAGCGCGTCCATGAGAAGGGAGGGCGTCAGGGGATGTCGACGGGACTTGAGTGAGGCAGGTGTCCCGTGCATTCAGAGTTCCGGACACAGTTGCACGCAGCGCCCGGAATGAACACGTAGTGATTTTTACCGATTCGCAGAAAAATGCAGCAGCCCCGAAGGATCGGAAAACCGAGGAGCCCGGGCTTGTCACAATTAGACACACCGAAGTTCCTTTAAAAATCAATGGTTATTTCTCAGGGAGGGTAAAAACCCGCAAAGTTGTTTCAATGTGGCAGAAAAACAACCTAGAACATATAGTTACAGTGATTCTGAGAATAATTTTCGTTTCTCTCAGACGTCACTTTCCATATCCGCGTCTAGGAGTCCGCCGCGGCCGGAAAACTTTTCTCTGAAATCTCCGCGGGCCTGTCCCGGCGTTTCGCCGTAAAGACGCTTGAACTCGCGCATGAACTGACTCGCGTTGGCGTAGCCCACCTCGGCCGCGGCCGCGCCCACGGGGAAGCCTTCCTCGAGAATGAGCCTTCTCGCTTCGCGCAGCCTCAGGCGCTTCTGGTACTGCAGGGGCGACACGCCCGTCACGTTCTTGAAGTGCAGGTGGAAGGACGAGGTGCTCATCGCGCACTCCCGGGCGAGCGCCTCCACCGAGAGCGGCTCCTGGTAGTGGTCTGCGATGCGGCGCGCGGCGAGTGCGATGCGGCCGGTGACGGAGTCGGAGGCGAAGATCGAGCGGATCTGGCTTCCGAGGCTCCCGAGGAGCAGCCGGAGATGCACCTCGCGCTCGAGCACGGGCTTCAGGAACTCCTCCTCGGGCGTGCCGAGGCAGGCCACGAGCCGCACGATCGAGTCGAGCAGCTCCTCATCGATCTCGCCCGCGCCCATCGCTGCGGGGAACCCCTGCACAGTGGTGCCGAGCACGCGCGGGATGCGCAGCGACAATTTCGAAAGCTCGAGGAGGTCGAGCTCGTAGCCGAAGGCGAGGTTCGGGTGCTCGCGGGTGCAGGGCGGGACGCCGAGCTCGAGCGGGAGCCTCAGGCCGCAGAGGAAGGCGCTCCCGGGCGGGAGCAGGATCTCGCGGCCGCCGCATCTGAGCAGCAGCTCGCCCTGGGCGACCACGGTGATCGAGGGGTGGTAGAAGAAGCTCATCAGCTCTCGGCCGCTCGTCAGACGAAAGAAGTGAAGACCGTTCGCGAGGGAGACGTTGTTGGTTGTGAGCGTGCGGATCTCGATCTGCTTTTTGAGCAGGCAGAGCGACTTTTCGAGATCAATGCGTGTCATTGTTCGCATGGCTGGGCTTTCTTGTTGCGGACGGCGTGCGTCGGGTTTCAGGGAGTGTGTCGGGGATCAGATCCCATGTCTTTCAGGTGTTCTGCGGTTCTTCTCTTTTGCTGTTCCTGATGGCAAGCGAGCGCCTCACCCCTCCCTGAGGGGCGAGACGCTCGGAAAAAGGCATTGCCTGAAATCGCCTGTCTGAATCTCTTCTGAGCGAGAGTTTTCGGCAGGCGTCAGACGAGGCTTCGGATCAGTCGGTCATGACGGATCAGAAGCGGTGACGGATGCCGACCGTGACCTGACCCTCGGCGGGCTTCGTCTCGGTGCCGGCGACGGTCGTGAACTTGTCCTGGTAGTAGGCGCCGACCGCGTAGACGTTCGTGCGCTTGCTGAAAGGATAGACATAGCCCACGGAGCCGCCGATGCGGGTGAACTCGTTCTGCGCAGTGGTCGTCGTGAGGGTCTCGGCAGCCTCGCCGTCGGCATAGCCGAAGGCGACCATCGCCGTGCCGCCCGCGACCGGGGCGTCAAGGCCGACCATCACGCCGTAGCCCTTGAAGGCGTTGTCGGCGATGCCGATCGTGGCGTAGGTGTCGGACGTGGACTGGCCGGAGGACTTCTGGAACATGTTGTCGAAGTACTGCACGCCGAGGTAGGCCTTCACGACCTCGAAGTCGTAGGAGCCGCCGAGTGTGACGGAGAAGCCGTCATCGGGATCGGCATAGGCCTGCGTGCTCCAGTTGTACCAGTCGGCGACGAGCACGGCCTTGAAGGGGCCGTTGGCGTAGGTCGCGCCGAGGGCGCCGTAGCGGTTGGTTGCGGACTTGCCTTCGTCATACTCCTCGCGGGTGTTCGAGTTGAGCGAGTACTGGGCGTAGACCGTCGTGCCGGCGAACGTGGGCGACTTGTAGGTGATCGAGTTGTCAACGCGGGTGGCGCCGACCATGTAGGTCGAGATCTCGACTGAGCCCGCGAAGGACGAGCCGAAGGGCGACATGTTGCCCGTGAGGCCGTAGGTGCCGAGGCCGCTGTTGAGCTGTCCCGTGCGGCCGAAGGCGACTTCGCCGAAGTCGCCGGAGAGGGAGACCGTGGCCTGGCGGCCGAAGAGGCGGCTGCCCTGGCCGAGCGTGCCCGTGTCGGCGGAGAAGCCGTTCTCAAGGACGAAGCCCACCTTGAGGCCGTTGCCGAGGTCCTCGCTGCCGCGCAGGCCAAAGCGGGAGCCCGACTGGTTGCCGGAGGTCATCGAGAAGGAGTTCGTGGAGCCCGTGCCGTCATCGGCGTCGGAGTACGAATAGGTGAGGCCGAGGTCGGCGATGCCGTAGAGCGTGACGTCGGCGGCGGCCGCCGTGCCGGCAAAGCTGCCGAGGAGGGCGAGCGAAAGAAGTGTCTTCTTCATTTGAAAGGGAATCCTGAGAAACACGGGACCGCGGCGCCCGGTGCGGGTCCAGCCGGGGCGGCGGTCCGTCGAACAAAAAAAATCTGAGGGTGGGGCAGGCTGCCTCACCTGCCCCGGACTCGCTCGGACGAAGACTCTCGCTGCCGGTCCGGGAAAGCCATCTCAAATCGTATTGAGCGCCCCTGCCGGGCATAAGCGTCAAAACTCTGTAAATCGTGCTCATTCCTCGCACAGGTGTTTCGCGCTCGTTTACCTCGCATTTCCATTCATTTCCGTTTGATGCAGAAGGTTGCCGACCGGTGAAACCCGGGGCGTTCCGCGCTCCTTTCCCTGCCGTCCGGGCGACATGCACGAGCGCGGCGCGAGTTGACGCACACTGCATTAGAGTAGGGAGAGACAGGCCGCCCGCGGTCTGTCAAACTTCCTCCTCTGCGACTCACATAGAACTACCGGGAAGCTCCGCCCCAATGATTCACACGATCTACTCGAACAGCTACGAGGTGCTCCGCGCCGTGCTGCTCCACAACATTGACGCGCTCAGACTGCGGCCCGAGGCCGACGAACTCTCCCCGGAGGCGCTCTTCGCCGGGGCCTTCGACCGCGTGCCCGTGATTGTCCCCTCGAAGGCTGTGGCGATGGACCTGAAGCGCGCGATCGCCTCCGAGGAGGAGATCTGCGCCGGCATGGAGTTCATGCATCTCTCGCGCTGGCTCGGCCTGTTCTCGAAGCCGCTCGCGAGCGTCATCGGCGACGAGACCGGTCATGGCCGCGAGGAGGTCGCGACGGTCGTGGGCAACGAGGTCGACTGGATGATCTGGTCGATCCTGCGCCAGACGGGACCGGGGAGCTTCCGCGAGCAGGTCGCGAAGATGACGCCGCGCCTCGAGGACTGCCTGCGCGGCCGCAGCGACCTCGAGATCTTCGTGCTCGCGCAGAGGATCGCCGCGGTCTTCGTCTCCTACGCGAGCTACCGCCTCGACTGGGTGTTCGACTGGCTCGGCATGCACCAGGAGGGACTGTCGCCCGGCCCCGACGTTCTCACCGAGCGCGCGAGGATGGAGAAGGACGAGGACGTCTGGTGGCAGCGGCTTCTCTGGCAGCGGCTCGCCGACATGGAGAACTGGCACGGCAGGGAGTTCCTCGAGAAACTCCCCGGCACGCTCGGGCAGCTCAAGGGAGTTCCGCCGGAAGTCCGCGAGATGGATTTCGGCCTCGGCCGCGTCGTGCCGCTGCCGAACGCGCTCCACATCTTCATGCCCTTCGTCGTGCCGCCCCTGATGCTCCCCGTGGTCAAGGCATACGCCCACTCGGGGCGCGACGTGTGGCTCTATCTCCTCAACCCGTGCTCCGAGTACTGGTTCGACCTCGTTCCGCGCCGTCTCTTCAACTGGCGGAAGGGCGCCGGTGACCACCGCGAGGTCGGGCACCCCGTGCTCGCCGACAACGGCAGGAGCACGCGCGCCAACATCGACCGCCTGTGGCGCTTCACGGCCGCGGACGACGACCTCGGGGGCACCATACCGAAGGCCGCCGACGAGCCGCCTGAGTACCTCGGCGACCCGAAGGAGATCAACGTGCTCCGCTCGAGGGATGTGCTCAGGGACTTCCTCGAGCACCCGCGCGACATCACGGTCGACATGGAGGTGGACGCGCAGAGCATCTACCTCGAGGCCAACGATCCGAGGCTCCTGCGCCGCGTGCAGGACTCGATTCTGAAGCTCGATCCGGAAGTCCTCAGCGCCTCGGGCGAGGTCGTCGCCGAGGGCGACGGGTCGCTCCTCTTCGTGCGGGCGGCGACGCCCGTGCGCGAGCTCGAGGGGCTCGCCGACTGGCTGCAGGCCAGGTTCCGCGAGGATCCGTCGCTCGAGCCCGATGACGTGCTCGTCGTCACCCCGGACATCTCGCTCATGTCGCCCCTCATTGACCAGGTCTTCGGGAGCCTCCCCGACGGCCGCCGCATCGCGTACCGCGTGAGCGGCGCGCTCACCTCGGCCGAGGACGAGCCGCTCGAGGCTCTGAAGGGCCTCGTGAGTCTCCTCAAGGGCCGTCTCAAGCGCGAGCAGCTCCTCGCGTGGCTCTCGCTCCCGCTTGTCTCGCGCCGCTTCCGGCTCGAGAGCGAGGATCTCGAGACGCTCTCCGCCTGGCTCGCGAGCGCCGGCTTCGAATTCGGTCTCACCGACGCGCACCTTCTCGCGGTCGACCCGGTGACCTTCGCCCAGGTGAGGGAGTCGACGCTCACGCGCGCGATCGAGCGCCTGATGCTCGGCGCCGCGTTCCCGGGCGGCATCCGCCAGCCCTTCCTCGGAGTGCTCCCCCGCGAGGGCACGGAAGCGGCCGGCTGGACGCCCGTCTCGGACCGCCCGGATCTGCTCGCCACGCTCTCGACCATCTGCGCGGGGCTCGAGACCCTGCGCCTTGCCACGCTGACGAAGGCCGAGGGCGGCACGGCCGACGAGGAACCCGGCCGCTGGGAGGACTGGGTTGCGCTCGCGCTCGAGACTTTCTTCCCGTGCGAGACGCCCTCGGAGAACTGGCAGTCGCTGCGCGAGGGCGTGGAGAAGCTCGTCACGCAGATCGCCGCCGCCGCGGACACCGCCGACCGCGAGGAGGCCATGCGGAGCGTCGCGAGCGTTCCCTTCGATCTTTTCTTCTCCGCGCTCGACACGAAGCTGCGCCGCAGCGCCGTGATCGGCATCCCGGGGAACCGCGTCACCTTCACGGACATGTCGCAGCTGCGGGGGCTGCCCTACCGCATCATCGCGGTCGTGGGCTTGAACGAGGACTCGAGCTTCCCGGGGTCCTCGCACGCCGAGGAGTTCGACCTGATGTCGCGCTTCCCGCGCCGCGGGGACCGCGACAGCCGGCAGGACAACCGCAACGTGTTCCTGGACCTCCTCCTCGCCGCGCGCGACCGCTTTCTCATCTCCTGGTCGGGCGGCACCAACCCGACGCAGCCCAAGGAGCCCTCGATCATCGCGCAGGAACTGCGCGACTGGATCCTCTCCTTCGCGAAGGACTCCGCCGAACGCCGCCTCTGGCTCGGGCGGCTTCTCGTGAAGCTTCCGCTCACGGGCTTCTCCGCGGGCGCCTTCAAGCCCGAGGCGGGCGACTGGCGCTCGACCGACCCTGTGCTCCTCGAAGCCTTCCGCGACGCGAGCGCGAGCGGCTGGGCCGCGAAGGAACGTCCCTTCACCGAGGGCGCCGCCGCGCCCGCGGTCAAGCCCGGAATGCGTGTGCCCTTGAAGGAGCTCCTCGCCGCCTGGGGCGACCCCGCGAAGCACATGCTTCGCGGCCACGGCATCTCGCTCGGCCTCGGCGCGGGCGACGAGCTCGAGGCCGCGCCCTTCTACCCGGACCAGGCCGGCCTCGCTCGCTGGAGCCGCATCACGGAGCTCCTCGAGGCCTTCAACCGGGGCGAGCCCGCGCAGACGGTGAAGGCCCGCTGGGCGGCCGATCCCGCGATCGGCGCGGCGGGCGTGCGCGAATGGGCCTTGGACGGCATCGAGGAACTCGCCTGCGGCATCTGCAGCGAGGCGGTGAACGCCCGCACGGGTCTCGCGCGCCTCGATCCGGTCAGGATCGAGATCCCCGTTCCCGAGTGCGGCATCGTCATCACGCATGAGACGCACGACCTCTGGGCCGCGCCGGCCGAGCCCGGGGACGTGCGGTTCCTGCGCATGAGCGCCTCGAAGCCCACGAGCCGCGGCGGCGAGGCCGCGCTCCTCGAGTTCGCCGCACTCTTCGCTGCGGGCGTCGCGAAGTCGGGCACCTTCGTGGGCCTGAGCAAGGACAACGTCCCGGTGCGCATGCTGATGCCGAAGTTCCGGAAGGCGGATGACGCGCTGCTGCTCCTCAGGCTCGTCGCCGCGGGGTGGGTCCTCGTGAAGCGCTCGGAGCCGAGGTTCGCGAAGCCTCCGGTCACGAACGTGCCCGAGACCCCGGAGAACCGCACGGCCTTCCGCGGCGGGGATCTCAAGGGAGCGCAGAGCTTCCGCGAGACCGTCTCGGACCGCATCACCTCGCTCTACGAGCCGGCGGTCGCGAAGCCCGCGAAGAAGAAGAGCGCGAAGGCCGCCCCGCCGCCCGATCCGTACGCGGCGGCCATGAATGAGCTTCAGTCCGTTGCCGATGAAATTCTGCAGAGCATCAAGGTGAACCCGTGACGACACCGAGCATTTTTGACGTAAAGACCGCGTCCCTCACTCGCCCCACGCTGCTTGAGGCCTCGGCCGGCACGGGCAAGACCTATTCGATCAAGCATCTCGTGCTGCGCTTCGTCGTGGAGGCGGACATTCCGGTGAGCCGGCTCCTCGTGATGACCTTCACGCGCGCGGCCACCGCCGAGCTCAAGGTGCGCGTCGAGTCGCATCTCTCGGACGCGCTCGCGCTCCTCACGGGCGAGGGCCGCCAGGACATCGACCCGATCCTCGAGGATCAGCGCAGACACTGGAATGCGAACGGCATCGACGACGACACGGCCGTCGAGCGCATCCGTGCCTCGCTCGCCGACTTCGACAACGCCGGCATCTTCACGATCCACGGCTTTTGCCAGAAGGTGATCGAGGACAACGCGTTCTCCTCGGGCGGCTCGATCAACTTCGAGCTCGCCGACGAGAGCGACGACCTGATCGAGGACGCCGTCAGGGACTACCTGCGCCGCGAGGTGGACGGGCTTTCCGATCAGGGCGACGTGAGAGCGCTCGTGCAGTCCTCGATCGGGGACTGGGTGAAGCGCCTCAAAGCCCTCGCCCTCTATCCGGAGGCGCTCGTCGACCGCGTGTGGGAGACGGGCGGCGCGCCGGTCTCGGCCGAGCTCGACCAGGCGCTCGAGCGCTTCATGCGCGAGGTGCCCGAGAAGCTCCGCGAGCTCAAGCGCACCTCCCGCGTGAAGACCTTCGACGACCTGCTGCGCGAGCTCTACGACCGGCTCTCGCCCAAGGCCGACCCGGCCGCGAACGAGCAGGCCGAGCGTCTCGCCGCCCGCATCCGCGGCGTCTGGCGGGGCGTCCTCGTCGACGAGTTCCAGGACACGGATCCCGTGCAGTACGCGATCATCGAGAAGCTCTTCATCACGCCCTTCGAGCCGGCCTCGGAGCCGGAGACCCGCACAGGCCGCGCGGTCTACTTCGTCGGCGATCCGAAGCAGGCGATCTACAGCTTCCGGTCGGCCGATCTCAACACCTACTTCCGTGCGCGCATGAAGATCATCTCGATCGGCGGCACGGTCGCCATGCTCGGCACGAACTTCCGCTCGTCGGCGAACCTCGTGGACGCCTTCAACAGCTTCTGGGAGCGTCCCGCCGGGACGGCGTTCCTGCGCACCGGGCTCGACTACCAGAAGGTGGCTCCGGCCCCCGGCAAGACCGGTCTCTGGGTGAAGGAGGGCGACGACTGGAAGGAAGCCAGTCCGCTCGAGATCTGGACGAGCTACCGCACCAACGCGTACGCCGCGGGCGCCGCGCGCGAGGCGAACAACCGCGCCCTGGCGTCGCGCATCGTGGAGCTCATCGAGGCCGGCCGCAACGGCGAGGCCGTCGTCGCCGCGGGCGAGGGCGACAAGGTCACCGACACGATCAGCATCAACGGGGACCTCGTTCCGATGAGATCGCTCGAGGCGCGCGACATCGCTGTGCTCGTGCGCACGCGCGACCTTGCCGACGAGATGCGCGACCTTCTCGCCCGCGTCGGCGTGCGCGTGCGCTACGAGTCCCAGGACGATGTCTGCACGAGCGAGGAGGCCGCGGAGATGATCCTCATCCTGCGCGCCTTTGCCTCGCCCTCGGACATGCGGGTGCTGAGGGCCGCGCGCACGACGCGCCTGATCGGCGACGTGCTCGGCGACATGGATGACGGCGCGCGGGACGACGCGCGGCAGATAGAGCTGCGCGAGATATTCGAGGAGGGCGCCCGGCGCTGGGCCGCGGGCGGTCCCGCCCCGGCGATCCGCAGGCTCATGGTCTTCTGCGACACCTCGAGGAGGCTGCTTCCGGTGCACGGCGGCGAGCGCACGCTCGTTAACTACGCGCACTTGTCAGAGCTCCTCCACACCAAGGCCCGCGTGATCCCCACCCCGATCGGTCTTGCCACGTGGCTCGAGGAGGCCGGCCGCCACCCGCAGGGAAGCTCGGAGGAGCGCAGGATCAGGCTCGAAAGCGACGCGAACCTCGTGACCCTGCAGACCATCCACTCGAGCAAGGGCCTGCAGTATCCGGTCGTCTTCATCCCGGCCGCTCAGACCTTCTCGCCCAACAATCGCAAGGAGCCCGTCTGGAGAACGGCGGACTCGGCGGGCCACCTCACGCTGCATCTCTCGCTCGCGCCCGATAACCCCGGCCCCGCGGTCGCCCGCGAGGCGATGGAGGAGCTCGTGCGCCTCGCCTACGTCGGCATGACCCGCGCGGCGAAGGCCGCGGTCATCATCGTGCAGCAGCGGCCGAAGAGCCCCAAGAACCCGGCTGAGTGGTACGCCACGAACACGCGGAACGCCTGGTACGCGGCACTCACCGCAAGCCACGAGCCCGAGGAGCAGGGCGTGCGCGCCGCCTTCCCGACGCTCAGGAACACCGAGATCCTCGAGCTCGAGGACCTCGACGCCGTCTACGCGCTCCCGATGCCGCGCCTCACCCCCGAGAAGGCCGCCCAGACGGCCGACGTGCAGAGCGCGCGCAACATCCGCTCCACCTGGATGACCTCGAGCTTCACGGGCATCTCCAACATGGCCGAGGACGACAGCGGCGGCTTCTCCGCCTGGTACGGCGAGGCCGCGAAGGACGGCTCCGGCGCGGACATCCTCAACTTCCCGAAGGGCGCCCAGGCGGGCTCGTGCCTGCACGAGATGTTCGAGGAGGCGGACTTCGCGCTGATGGCCCGCGATGACGACGACGCGCGGAAGGCGACGCGGGAGCTCTGCAGCGCCAAGGTGAAGAAGTACCTCTCGATCAGCGATGCGGACCGGAAGAACGACGCCGTCGACGGCGCCGCGCAGATGATCCGTGACGTGCTCAATGCCGAGATCGCGCCGGGGCTCTTCCTGAGGGACCTTCCGCGCGCGGCGCGCTCCGCGGAGCTCGAGTTTCTCATCCCTGTCCCGAAGCACCTCACCGCCGAGCGGCTGGGGCGGGAACTCAAGGCCCTCGGCTACGACGTGGGCGAGCTTCGGCCCGAGTCCCTGAAGGGGTTTCTGACGGGCTTCATCGATCTCGCCTTCACCTTCCGCGGGCGCTTCTACGTCCTCGACTGGAAGAGCAACAAGATCTCGACCGAGGCAGCGGGCTATGACCCGGAGGCGATGGATAAGGAAATGGCGCGTCACATGTACCGGCTGCAGTACCTCATCTACCTCGTGGCGCTCCGCCGGTTCCTGCGCGCCCGCATCGGAGCGGCCTTCCGCGACGACATGCTCGGGGGCGCCGTGTATGTTTTCCTGCGCGGCGTGCGCGCCGGCGTCACGACCCCAGCGAACCCGCAGGGCATCGTCCTCGACCCCGTGGATCCCGTCGTGATCAGGCGGCTTGACGACCTCTTCGCCGGAGCAATCAAATGAACCAGATGAATCAGACTGTCGCCGCTCCCGAGGGCGGTCTCGCGGGCTTGGGCGATGCGCTCATGAACGTCGCCCGCCGCCGGGCCGAGGCTGTGGGGAAAAGCATTCCGGACGAGGCCGCGATCACGATGCGCGCCCTGATGCACGCCTTCGCGCGCGCCGAGGACCGCGGCAGCGTCTGCGTGCGCGCGGATACCGCGGCGCAGACGCTCTCTGCGCTCACCTGTGAGGAGGTCCCGGAGGGTTTCGAGCGCGACCCCGAGGAGGAGCTCGCCGAGCTCGGGCGCGGCCTCGGGACGCTCATCGATGCCGGGCTCGCCCAGAATCTCGACGACTTCCTCGCGGCTGCGAAGGTGGAGGCGGAGCATCCGGGGAAGGGTGCCTTCACGCCGCTCGTCATCGACTTCGAGCGGGACGAGCCCGGGCAGACGCGCATTTATTTCGCGCGCTTCGCCTTCGAGGAGGTGATGCTCGCGCAGAAGCTCCTCGCGCTCATGGGAACGGAAGCGGATGCCGAGGAGATGAAGGCCGCGGCCGAGTCCTCCTTGGCGAAGCTCGAGGAGCTCGCGCGGAAGAGCGGGCTCGATTCCCTGCAGAAGAAGGCCGTGGAGCTCGCCGTCACGCGGCGGCTCGCCATCATCTCGGGCGGCCCCGGCACGGGCAAGACCACGACCGTGGCGCAGATCCTCGAGTGCCTGCTCACGACGGACGGGACCCTGCGCATCGGGCTCGCCGCCCCGACGGGCAAGGCCACGGGCCGCATGGTCGAGTCGATCGGCGCGAGCAGTCAGAGGGGCGGCCTCGAGGCGCTGAGCACCGTTCTCAAGAAGGACGCGGGCGTCCCCGACGAGGAGCGCCAGATCAGGAGCCGCACGATCCACAAGTGGCTTCTCTCGCCCACGCCCGCGGGCGGATTCCCCGGGAAGGACAACCCGCTTGCGCTCGACGTGCTCATCGTCGACGAGGCCTCGATGGTGGACATCCACCTCGCCGCCCGGCTCTTCGACGCGATCGGGCCGGTGACGCGCGTCGTGATCCTCGGCGACAAGCACCAGCTCGCCGCCGTGGGACCGGGCGCCGTCTTCGCGGAGCTCTCCGAGCGCACGGGCGCGCTCGCGCCCTGCACGGTCGAGCTCCTCGTCAGCCGCCGCTTCCAGGAGGGAAGCGTCATCGCCGAGCTCGCCGGCGCCATCAACCACCAGGGCGAGGCGGCGGATCTGCCCGAGCCGGAGGTCTTCGGCCGCGTGCTCCAGGCCTTCGAGACGGAGGACGAGCACTACCGGGCGAGCCTCCACGAGGCCCCTGAGATCGCCCCCTCGAGCGACGAGGGGAAGGCCGAGATCGAGGCCTACAACCGCACGGGTCTCACGCAGGAAGCGCGCGACTGGCTCGACGAGGCGCTCGCCAGATACGGCGAGGTGCTCATGCGCTGGCGCGACGCCTGGATCTCGGGCGCGGGGAAGGCGGATCTCGAGCGTCTCACGAAGGAGCTCTGGGGGACGCTCGCCGACTTCCGCGCGCTCGCCGCGCAGCGCACGGGCGCGATGAGCGTCACGGCCATCAACGACTACGCCGACGAGTTCATTCTGCGCAACTTCTGGCCGATCGCGCGCGGGCGCGGATCGGGCGAGCAGTATCCGGGGCGCGTCGTCATCGTGCGCCGGAACGACGAGTCCTTGGGCGTTCACAACGGCGACGTGGGCATCGTGCTCCCGAGGGAGACGCCCCCGGAGGCCGGGCACGCCGCGGACGACGCGGCGCCGGCCGCGGACGAGACCGCCCCCGACCGCCGGGACGACCGCCGCTCGGGTCCCGTTCTCTACGAGGTCTACTTCGGCGACGCGGACCGCTCGATCCCGGCGGCGCTTCTGCCCTCGCACGACACGGCCTGGGCGATGACGATCCACCAGTCGCAGGGCTCGGAATTCGGCCGCGTGGCGGTGTTCCTCCCCGTGAAGCCGGGCTCGGGGCTCGCGACGCGAGAGCTCCTCTACACGGGCGTCACCCGCACGAAGCAGAGCGTCGACATCTTCGGCAGCCGCGGCGTGCTCGCCGAGAGCGTCCGCCGCCCGACCGTGCGCGACGGCAGTCTCGGAAAGCGCCTCACGCTCGGCCGCTGGTCCTGACCCGAGGCCTCTCCCGCGGGAGAGGCCGGACCCCAAGCAAAAGCCCCGGCGATCTCAGGGATCCCGGGGCTTGAAGCTTGTCAGTTACGGGGAAGCGGATTACTTGCCGTTCACGATCTTGGCTTCCTGCACGAGCTCGGCGAAGTGCTTGCGGGCGTTGAGAGCCGAGAGCTCCTTCTTGAGCGAATCCTTGCGGGAGTCGAAGGCCGGGAAGTTCTGGGCGGCGCGCTTGGCGTCAAGCTTGATCACGTGGTAGCCGTGCTGGTTGCGGATCGGGGCCTGGGCGACGGAGTTCGGGGCGAGCACGCGGATCGTGTTGGCGATGGCCGGGTCGAGGCGCATCGTGGAGAGCCAGCCGAAGAGGCCGCCCTTGGTCTTGGTCTCGGGGTCGATCGAGAGCTCGCCGGCGAGCTTCGCGAAGTCCTCGCCCTTGTTGAGGCGCTGGATCACGGCCTTGGCCTCGGCCTCGGTCTTCACGAGGATGTTGCGGACCTGGTACTCGGTGTCGCCGTACTGGGCCTTGAGGTTGTCGTAGGCCTCGCGGACTTCCTTGTCGGTGGCCGGGTGCTTCTCGGCGTAGTCGGCGATGAGCAGCGTCCAGGGCTAACGCATGAGATTTCAGTGGGCCGCCCCTTGACTTCCGCCTGCGGTC
>NZ_JAUNSF010000155.1 GCF_030539355.1 Sutterella sp. | reverse complement strand
CCTCGCGAGTTCTCGCGGAGTTCAGCCTTTCGGAGCTGTCAAAGACAGGAGAGCGCGGCGGAGACGGCGGTCACAAGCGCCGCCTTCCTGAATCCTTTCCTGACTGTCTTCATTTTTCTTCTGACTGAGAGCTGCGCGTCCCGGCCGGGGAAGTCGCCCGGGGGCCGGCGCGAGAGGGAAATGCATCAAAGCTGAGGGTGCCGCGGCCGGCTGAGTTTTTTTTCGAAGAGATGCGGCCGGGGCATCCCGTCATTCTCCCGCATCCGGGGAGGGCCGTCTCGGCAGACAGTCACGGAGTGTCTGTATACAGGCCGGGAGCCCATCCCCTTTACTTGGGGTGTGGTGACCGGCGC
This sequence comes from Sutterella sp., assembly GCF_030539355.1. Classification (GTDB taxonomy): domain Bacteria; phylum Pseudomonadota; class Gammaproteobacteria; order Burkholderiales; family Burkholderiaceae_F; genus Sutterella. Next base: position 4,075 of record NZ_JAUNSF010000155.1, on the reverse strand, counting down.
AACAGATTCATGCGTTAACGGCCTGACTGCGGCCACCGAGCCGCGGCAGGAGCGGCCGGGAAGGCTCCCCGGCGGATCGCCGTGGAGGAAAAGTGAGCGAGCGCTCGCATGCTTTGACGCAGCACGGCGGCCGTCGTCAGATCGGCGGCGGGAGAAGAGATGCGCAGCGGTCTGAGTTGCCGCGGTAGAAGTCGTCCGGAGCGGGACGCTTCGGTACAGTTCGGAATGCCCCGGACGTGGGGAACGGCGCTTGGAGCGGCGCCATGAAGAAGACCGTCAGGAAGTGAGCGAGCGCCCGCTCACTTCCCGACCCCCTTCCCTGCCCTGCCGGAAGGTCTTGAGTTGTGGCCGGTCAGGAGCGGGAGGCCTTGACCCGGGCCATGACCTTCCTCATGTCCTCCTCGAAGAAGACGGCGTTGACGAACTCGCTCAGCATCCGGTCCTTGATTCTCCGGGACGGGATCCGGTCCTCGCGCTGCGGGAGCTCCGCGCTGAACTGCGGCAGGAACCCACCGCCCCGGTCGCCGCCGAAGAGCATGCAGTCGGCGCCGAGGCGCTCCTGCGCGTCCTTCTCAAGGAGCGCGAGGGCGAGGAGCGGCATGAGTTCCTTCGCGTAGTTCCTGCGGCAGACGGCGCGCTCCATCTGCCTCGCGGAGAAGGGCTCGTAAAGGGCGTCAAACACGGTGCCCTCGTCGGCCACCCTGACGACCTCGGAGAGCCTGCGTCCGGGAGTGAGCGCATACTCCGCGTAGAGCCAGGGCTTGGGGAGCTCGCCCGCGCGCACGTACTGGCAGAAGAGCGCGAGACCGTCGCCGCGCATCGTGAGGCCGCAGAAGCAGCCGCCGTCGAGCCTGGGACTCCCGTCGTTGTCCGAGATCCAGAGCGCCCAGGGGCGGAACCGTTCGGCGAGCCAGTCGGTGGTGAGGCCCTGCCACCAGGTGTCGTCGCTCACCACGATCTCGCGGATGCGCCGCGAGAAAGTCAGGGCCGTGCGGTCGACGCTCCAGGCCGTCATCAGTTCGATCAAGAGCCAGAGCCGCCGCGTGCGGAAGATCTCCTCCCTCGCCGCCTCGTCGGGGGCCTTCGCCATGAGCGCGCTGAAGACCTGCTGCATCGGCAGGAACACGCGTGACTTCTCTTCCGCGAAGCCGGGCACCTCGGACTCCGCGAGGTCCCTGAGACTGAAGCCCACGTCGGGGAAGCTCTCGCCCATGCGCTCGAGGAGCACGCCCTTGAGTTTCTCGGGCGCGCTCACGATGAGGCGGAAGGCCTCCTCGACCGTGGACGTGTGCATGGGGTTGAAGAGATCGCTCAACTTGTCGCTGCTCATATGCGGAGTTTCTCAAGGTCTGCTGTACTGCGGGGGAATCGTATCGCCGTTCTGCGTGTTCCGGTGTCCGGCTGCATTCGGGTCCTGAGGGAATGGATTGGAGAGCCAAAAATGATAGCTGCGAAAAACACGATTTCCCGGAGGAATGTTTTCCAATTGTTATGGAAGATCATTTTCGAAGATGTCTGCAGAGAATGATCCTTTGCTCCGTCAAAACCCTCCCGAAGCTACGCCGATGCATGCGCCGGCACGCCGTTCATCGCCTCGGACCGCGGCTGCCGCGGGCGGTCAGTCCTGCGCAGGAGGACGGCGGAAAATCCTCTGGAAAACCGGCGCGGGATCGCATTCCGGAAACGACGGTAAGTCCCTGCCTTTTACGATAAAATCCACGGAACGCTCACTCAGACTCACCGGAGACTTTCAGATGGAAAAACAGCTGCCCACGGATGTACGGCTCCTCATCGAGGCGCAGGTCGCGAACGAAAAGCGCGAGACGCTCACCGCCTACGTGCTCTGGTTCTTCTTCGGCACGCTCGGCATTCATCACCGCTATCTCGGGCGCATGAAGGACGCGACGCGATACCTCATCGCCGGCGCGGTCGGATGGACCGGTCTCATCTTCGGCGTGAGCCTCGGGAGCAGCGCCTATACATCACAGGACACGGACATCGCGATGGCAGTCCTCATCGTGGGCCTGGTCGGCCTTGGGCTTGTCGGCATCTGCCTGCTCCTCGACCTCTTCCGGCTCCCGGGCTACGTCGACGCGTACCGCGCCGCGGTGCGCGAGCGCCTCGTGAAGGAATACGAAGCGAGCGGCTCCGTCTGAAGTCGCCGGAGCCGCAGGTGAGGTGACACGGAACGGTTTTCAGGAGGGCCGGGGATCAGCCCTTCTTCTTTTTCTCCGCCTCTTCGGCGAGATACCGCTTCCAGTGGTAGTTGACGTTGGCCGGCGTGCACCCGACCGCCTCGGCGACCACCGTGGGATGCTCGCCGCGCTTTCTCATCGCGATGATGAGACGAATCGCCTCCTCGGAGAGGCGCTTCCTCTTTCTGATCGGCTTCGTCCCGGCGGCGCCCTCCTTGCGGTACTGCCGCCAGTGCTTCTGCACGAGACTCGTCGAGCACTCGAACATCTCGGCGATCTTGGCGTCGGGGAACTTCTGTTCCTTGAGGAATATGAGCAGGCCGACCTCCTGCTGCGTGAGGGGCTTGCGGTACTTCGTCGATTCCGTGAAGACGCCCGCCTTCCACATGCGCTTCCAGTCGCGCACGGTCGAGACGTGGAGATTGAGCTTCGCGGCGGTCGCCTTGTAGCCGAGGCCCTGCTCGAAGAGTTCTATCGCCTCGGAGCGGAAATGGTCCGGGCAGCGCGGGTGGCCAGGTTTCGTCATGCCGCACGCTCCCCTTCGGATTCATGTCCGGGAACCTGCTCCCCGGTCCTCGGGCAGTACACGGCGACGACGCTGCAGTCCGCCTCCTCGGCGATCCGCGGACCGGGCACGCCCCGGTCTCTGAGTCCGATGATGCGCCCGGTCTCTTCGGGCGTGAGCCGCCGCTTCACGGCTACCGCGGCCCGTCGTATGTCATTCGATGAGAATTCCCGCTCTCCCATCTGATTCTCCTCTGCGGACATCACCTCACGGAACATCTATATGTGTCCCGTTTTTTTTTGGGGGGGGGTGTCACTCAAACAAACGTTCATACGATAACCTCTGAGGGAAAAGGTCGGCGCTTCAGGAAGACTTCCGGACGACCGTCTCCGCCTGTAAACGGTGATGTCGGTTATTCGGAATGCTTCTATTCTGCCACAGCCCGGGAGCATGTCAATCCGTCTTTTATCCAATTGTCGCCGGGCTTCAGGAAAACCCTGAGAAGCCGCAAGCCCATGCGGTCCGCGACGGTATCCGGGCACTGTGCACTGTGGCGTCTGCAAGACGGACCGCTTCGTTTGGGCAACACCCTCCCCGCTGCGCGGATGCGCCCGCCTGGGCTCCACTATGGTGAAGCCCACCGCCGGGCTCCTGTTGCATGTGCGCGCAGGAGCGCGGGGGACACGCCCCGGGGAGGGTCCTGATCACCGGCGAGTCCCCTGATGGGAAATAAATTCTCATTCCCCTCCCGTCTTTTCCTCCGGGACACTTCCGCTGAGTCCGTGCACGTCGCCCGGAGCCGTCCGGAGGGAGGCCGGGGAGCGGTGTCGTCAGCGGCCTCAGTACTTTCCCCAATTCTTGTACCTGAGTGATTGACTCAGGTAAATGTCTTAGTTAAAGTGATCCTGTCCCGGGCCTGAGGGAGTGCTTCGGGACGAAAAGAGGGGGAGCCGGCCTGAGGCAGTGATGCCCGGCCGGCTTTTCCTTTTTCTGTTTCCCACGCCGGATTTTCCTGCAGTTCCGGCGGAGGATCACTCCCAGCGGCGTTTCCCGGAGCAGCTCGAGCGGGCGCCCTCTCCGCCGCCGAACATATCCTGAGAAGCGCATGCCGGAGCGTTCATCGTCGTCAGATGCACTGTGTTCTGCACAATACGGCATCACCATGCTCGCTTCCTCAGAGAAAATGGGCAGGACCGGGCCACAGCATCTGCTGCGAGGTCGTCCACCAGGCGAATCCTGCAGATTCAACCATTTGCCCCGATGCCCCGGACTGCTGTCGAGGCAATCACTCCCGTTGATCACAGGACGATTCCTGATCGGCTGTTAACGGTCAGCGACTTTGAGACCAGATGCCACACAAAATTGAGACCTGATA
>NZ_JAUNSF010000029.1:3242-27469 GCF_030539355.1 Sutterella sp. | reverse complement strand
AACAGCGGGAGAATAAAAAATGACACAGAAAGGTTTTTTCATTGACGTCTCGCGCTGCACGGGCTGCAGGACCTGCTCAATCGCCTGCGCGGACAAGAACGGCACCCCGATCGGCCTCTACTACCGCCGTGTGACGGAGTTCGAGGGCGGCGAGTGGAAGGAGAACGCGGACGGCACGTGGCGCCAGAACGTGTTCGCCTACTACATCTCGCAGGGCTGCAACGAGTGCGCGGATCCGGCCTGCGTGAAGGTGTGCCCCGTCAAGGCCCATTACAAACGCGAGGAGGACGGCCTCGTCGTCATCGACCAGGCGAAGTGCATCGGCTGCGGCATGTGCGCCCGGGCCTGCCCCTACGGCGTCCCGCAGCTCGACACGAAGCTGAGGAAAATGCGCAAGTGCGACGGCTGCGTCGACCGCACCTCGAAGGGCGGCCAGCCCGTGTGCGTCGAGAGCTGCCCCGAGCGTGCGATCGAGTTCGGCGACATCGAGGAACTCAGGAAGAAGCACGGGGACGTGGCCGGCATTGCGCCGCTCGCCGACCCCGCGCTGACACGTCCGAGTCTAGTGATCAAGCCGTGCAGGACCGCGAAGCCCGTCGGCTTCACGGGCGGCTCGTCGCACCGCTTCTGATCCGAAGCGAAAGCAGGGAAGGCCCGTTTGAACCGGCTTTCCCCTGATTCCCTGATGCTTGCGAGCGGCGTTCCCGATCGCCCTCGCAAGCGTCTTTCGTTCCGCTCCCCCCGTCCGTCAGGCGAAGCCCTTCCTCGGCTTCTCGAGGAGTTCCCGGAATTTCTGATGCTCGATGCGGCCGATGAAATCCGTGACACCCGGTTTGTGGGCGATGATGGCGCAGGCTAGTGTGTAGCACTGCCAGTCGGCGAGGTTATCGAGAACGAGCATTTCGCCGAAGTCCTCCCCGGCGACTCGGTCGAGGAAGACTTCACGATGGATCCGGCTGAGCTGTCCGAGGCACCAGAAGAGCGTCGGAATCATCTCCTCGGGAAACCGCACCACACCGTCAGTTCCGTCCGAATCGTCCATGATCGCGCACGCCTCGACCTCCTCCTCGATTTCGTAGTATTCCTCGACCGACACCTCCTCGACGCACTCGGCCACGTCAAGGTTCCCGAGCGCACTCACGACGGTATCCCATTCCTCCCGAGTGAAGGTGAGGAATTCATTGGCTTCGGCGGCGTCAAAGTCGTTCTGCTCCACGGCGGTCTCCTTCTTTTCTGGTGACTGAAGAAATTATCACCCGCCGCCCGGCCGGGCGCATCGGGCGCCTCACTCTCCGGTGCCGTCCCGGCGGATCTTCCTCACCCGCACCTCAGGGAGCAGCGCGGCGTGCTCAGGCTCGTCGGGAGCCGCATCCTTCGGCCGCCAGGCCACGATGAAGCGCACCTTCGCCGAGACCGGTTTGTAGCCACGGGCGGCGAGCTTCGCAAGGCTCTTCCTGAATTTCTCGGAGAAGCGCACGACCGTCAGCCGGCGACCGTCGATCATTGCGGTCAGGCCTCCGTCGTCAGCCGAGAAATCAAGCCGGCCACCGCTCATGAGCTTCAGGATCGTCTGTTTCCTGCCTTTGAAGAAATCAAGCCACACATCCCGGTGCGTGAGCTGCAGCACGCGCTCCGTCGGCTCGGGATACTCGGCCCGGTCCTCGACGAACTCCACCCCGTCGGCCGCGGGGAGAAACGCCGTGTCGGTGTGGATGTAGAGCGCGTTCTTCGCGCGCGTCATGCCGACGTAGATCTTCCTGCGGTCTTCGTCCGTGAGATCACTGACACCGCTCAGCAGCAGGTGAACCGTCCCGAATTCCCGGCCCTTGGCCTTGTGGATGGTCGAGACCTCGACCATGCCGCGCCCGATCGAATAGAAGTCCTCGTAGTTCGACTCATTGATGAATCCCTCGAGATCCGAGCGGTAAAGCTCATCGTGCGTCTCGCGGAATTCGCGGATGAGGTTGCGGAGAATCTCCATGCAGGGACTCGCCGCGTAGATCGTCTCGAGCCTGTCGACGGCCTTCTCCCAGAAATTCCCGGAGATGACCGGTCCGGCGGACTCCAGGAGTCTGAGGAAATGACGGATCTCGGCGAGATCCGGGAGATGGAAACCGTCGAGGGACTGGATGAGCCGGGCCGGGACATTTCTGTCCAGGAGGAGCGAGAGAACCTCCTCGGCCTCGTCATTCAACTGCGTGAGAACGCAGGTCGAATAGGCGTCCGGCGTCTCGAGGAGTTCCTCCACGAGTGCCGCGGCCATGTTGCTTCCCCGGGGATGAAGTGTGATGACGACCCGTCCCATGTCGCTTCGCACGGCATGAATCGGCTCCTCCTTCATCCGGTTCCGAATGGAGGAGACGAATTGATTGGCGAGCGCAACAACCGAGCCCTTGCTGCGGTAATTGGCCGTCATCTCGTATTTCTTCGCACCCATCTCCAGGACCATGGAGTTCAGGTACTTTGAATTGGAGCCTCGGAATGCATAGATATTCTGATCGTCATCTCCCACCGCAATGACGCGCGCATCTTCATTCTTCTCGATCAGTGCACGCAGGAATGCAAACTCATTGGCATCCATGTCCTGCGCCTCGTCGATGACAATGCAGCGCTTGGCAATGCGGCCGGGCTCCACCTCGTCATTGCGAATGCGCTCCGTGGCGAGCGGAATGACCTTGTCCGCGGCGTCGAGACTGCCGACGTGTCCGATGAGATCAAAGGCGTACGAATGGAATGTCTTGATGTCGACGTAGCCGGCGGCGGCGCCGATCAATGCGTTCAGGCGCTTCCTGAACTCGGTCGCCGCGGCGCGCGAGAAGGTGAGCATCAGGAGCTGCTCGCTCTTGACGTCTTCCATGAGCAGAAGCGCGGCGAGCTTGTGCACGAGAACCCGGGTCTTGCCGCTCCCGGGGCCGGCCGCGACGACGATGCACTTCGAAGTGCTGTCATCAATGATCTGCTTCTGCAGCGGCGAGAGCGCGCCGAATAGCTCGGCGTACTTCTGCGGCGTGATGTTGCGGTTGATTTCATCGGCCTGGTCTCCCCGGAAGTATTTCCGAAGGAATGCCCGGTAGTCGAGATGAAAATAGTCCTGCACAAACCCAAGTGCGGCGTCGTAGTCCCTCACCATGAGGCGCGCATATTCGCCGACGATATGAATCTGCTGAATCTTCTGCTGGTAGTGCTCGTCAAGGAACCGGTAGTCCTCGATCTTGTAGCGAATGCGGTTGTCAGTGACGAGACGGGTGATCTCCATTCGAAGATAGAGAACGAGAAATCCACCCTCGAGCCGCATCGCGCCGATCTTCGAGAGATAGAGCAGTGCCTCCTCGATGTCGTGCTGAGTGACACGCTTCTCCGAGATCACTTCCTCCTGGTATTCCCTCAGGAGACCGACGACGGAGAAGGGAACGGAGACCTCGCCGCGTGCCGAGGGCTCCCTTCCTTCCGCAAGCATGTAAAGGCGGTCGAGAATGAAGCCGCAGAGCTCCATTCGCCTTTCACTCAGCCTGCGGAGTTCCTCAATGGTCTTCTCCATTCGGAAGCGAATGACCGACCCCGAACCCCGCCGCTCAAGATCCCGGATCTGGCTGCGGGTGAAGAGGAAAAGGAAGATCGTGAGCAGGTTCTTCACGCTCGGACGGGGCACGCCGCTCTCCTCGGCGAGCTGATTGAGTTCCTTGAGATTCACCTCGACCGGGCCGTCGGCGGAGGGCCTCCGGCCGGGCTTCTCCCGCCCGAGTTCCTCAATGAGGAACTTCTCGAGCTCGGTGAAGCGCTTCATCACCATGCCGGACCGGCGCCTCGTGTCCTCGGCCGTCACGATCCTCGCGGTCATGTCGGATTCGTTCCTGAGAATGCCGGCCTGACGCATGAGATCCACGGCGCGGATCACCTGCGCCGTCTCGAGCCCGAGCATGTCCGCGAGATAGTCAATCCTCGACTCGGCGTCGGCCGAGCCGGCGATGGAGCGGTAGCGCTCGGCGATGAGCTTCTGCACGATACGCCTCGCGTGCTCCTTCTCCTCCCCGGAGAAAAGATCCGAGGCGTCGATGAGCGCGCGGGCCTCCTCGAAGCTGCGGGGCACGAGGCTCGTCGCATAGACGCGCGGCATGTTCCTGCCGCGCTTCAGGTACTGCGCCTTCTCCAGGGCTGCGACGGCGGTCTTCACCCGTGTCTCGGCGTCCTGGTCGTTCGTCCAGCCGGCCTGCCGCGCGAGATCAAGCGCGGAGCAGCAGACCGAGGGACGGTGGCGCGTCATGTCCTTCACGGCCTTCCAGACCTGCTGGATCTCGCCGATCGAGAGCTTGGTGCCGTTGAGCAGCTGGAAGTGCCTGTCGAGGTCCGCGTTGTTGAAGAGCACACAGCACTCGGCCTCCATGCCCGGATCGCGTCCGGCGCGGCCCGCCTCCTGCACATAGTCCTCGAGCGACCCCGAGATGTCGTAGTGCACGACCAGGCCGACGTTGCTCTTGTCGACGCCCATGCCGAAGGCCGAGGTCGCAACGATCACCCTGACGCGGTCCTCGATGAAGGCCGCCTGGTTGTCACGCTTGTCCGCGGGCTCCATCTTCCCGTGGAAGGGGAGCGCCGGGAATCCGTCCGCCGTGAGCCGCCCGGCGAGCTCCACGGCCGCGCGCGTTCTGGAAACGTAGACGATCGTGGGACACCGGTGGCTCTCGATGAGGTTCCTCAGTTCGCCGTACTTCTCCTCGTCGGTCTCCTTGAAGAGCACGCGGTAGCGGAGATTCTCACGGGCGGCGTCCGTGGCGAAGAGCCTGAGATCGAGCTTCAGCTTCTCCCAGAAGTAGTCGCGGATGTCGTTCACGACCTTCTGCTTGGCGGTGGCGGTGAAGCAGGAGACGGGGATCGCGTGTCCGTCCCCCTTCTTCCTCTGCAGCTCCGCGATGAAGTCCGCGATGTAGAGATAGTCGACGCGGAAGTCCTGGCCCCAGGCCGAGAAGCAGTGCGCCTCGTCGATCACGAAGCGCGAGATGGTGCGTCCGAGCAGCAGCCGCTCCATCGTGCGGGAGCGGAGCGACTCGGGCGAGATGTAGAGCAGGTTCGCGGATCCATTCTCGATGCGCTCGAGCGCCTCGGCGTGGTCCACGGGCGAGAGCATGCCGTTCACGGTCACGGCGTCGGCGATCCCCTTGGCCCGGAGGTTGTCGACCTGATCGTTCATCAGGGACTGCAGGGGAGAGATCACCACCGTGAGCCCGTGCACCGCGCGTCCGAAGAGGAGGGCGGGCACCTGGAAGGTGAGCGACTTGCCGCCGCCCGTCGGGAAGATCGCGAGGAGCGAGCTGCCGTCCACCGCCGCCTGCGTCGCGCGTTCCTGCAGCGGCTCGCCGTTCCAGGTGCGGAACCCGTCGTAGCCGAAGAAGCGCTTCAGGGCCGCATGGATGTCAAGCATCCCGCGGCAGTATTCGCAGCGCTGGGCGCAGGGCGTGCCGCGCAGACGCCTCATGACATGTCCGACGAAGGGGAAGGTCTTCGTGACCCAGGCGGGCGTGACGGCGTCCTCGTCGCCCGAGCCGATGAGCGCGAGCACGTAGGCGAGCTCGGTCGGAAGCGTCTCGATCATCACTTCGAGCGCGGCGTTTTCGCAGATTTTTCCGGCGAAGGTCTCGCGGATGAGCCGGGCGAGCCCGGGCTCCGGGCCGTGAAATCCGATGAAGTCAAAGAATCCTCTGAACTCCTCCCTGCCGGCGAGGAGTCCCATGAAGATGCGCTGCATCGCCCCGGGGAGCTCATGAAAGGCGTTCACCTCGTCGTGAAAGAGCTCTCTGGCCTTCTCGGAGTCGTTCACCGGATTGTTGAGCTGGTCGACGAGGAGCTTGTCGTCCTTCACGAGCGCGTGGTAGGGGCGCCTCGGAAAGAGCAGCGGCGAGAGGAAGAGCGTGTCGATCGCCGGGATGCCGAGCGGGCTGCCGCTGGAGTCCTCGATCCGTTTGAGGTCATGCCGGATGATGTTGTGCCCGCAGACGAAGTCCGCGCCCTCGAGGAACGCCCGGAAGTCCCTGAGGACGGGCGTATGCAGGCACGCGCCGTCCTCCCGGACGGCGCCGTAGTCGTGTATGCGCCTGTCCTCGACGCCGACCTCGATGTCAATGAAGACGACCCGGCCTCCGCTCAATCCTTGCTCCAGTCGCGGACGGCGGGTCCGCGCGAATCTCTGAACTGCGGGCGCGGGGATCCGGTCCGTGGTACTGGAATCCTGCGCCTGAAGCTGTCATTTTCGCGCAAACCGCCGGGGAAGTCGCGCTTTTCGTTCAGGAACCGGGCTGCCGGGCCGTGCGGGAAAAAAACGGCCGGCCCCCGCAGGAACCGGCCGATGTTTCAGAAAGGAGATAAAGAAATTCTGAGTCGCATGGGCGACCGTCCTCACTTCGCCTGGGCGTGCCCGCCGAAGACTGCGAAGTCCGCGCCCTCAAGGAGCGTCCGGATGCGCGCGAGTTCGTCCGCGGTGAAGGATATCTCGGCCGCGGCGAAGTTCTCGCGCAGGCGCTCGATCCTGCGCGAGCCCGGGATCGGGATCACCCTCGGGCTCTGGGCGAGGAGCCACGCGAGCGAGAGCTGGCTCATCGTTGCGCCCTTGTCGATCACCATCGCCGAGAGGAGGTCGAGCAGGGCCTTCGCCTTTTCGTAGCCCTCGGGCGAGTACTGGGGCATCGCGGCGCGGTAGTCGCCCGCCTCCCTGTAGGTCATGCCGGGTTTGTAGGTGCCGGTGAGGAAGCCGTTCGCCATCGGGGAGTGCGCGACGAAGGCGATGTCGAGTTCGTCGCAGACGGGGAGAATCGCCTCGTGCCAGCGCGCCATCATCGAGTAGCGCTGCTGGATCGCGGTCACGGGGCAGACGGCGTTCGCGCGCCGGAGGTACTCCTCGCCCACCTCGGAGATGCCCCAGAAGCGGATCTTGCCCTCGGCGATGAGGTCCGCCATCGTGCCGGCGACGGTCTCGGGATCCACATTCGGGTCGACGCGGTGCTGGTAGTAGAGATCGATGCAGTCGATGCCGAGGCGTTTCAGGCTCCCCTCGACGCTCGTGCGGATCGTCTCAGGGCGGCTGTCGAGCCGCAGCGTCGTGTCCGGGTTGTGATGCACGCCGCACTTCGTGGCGATGATCACCCGGTCGCGGATTCCCTTCACGGCCTCGCCCACGATGGTCTCGTTCCAGGCGGTCGAGCCGTCGGGATTGGTGCCGATGTAGCACTCCGCCGTGTCGATGAAGTCGTACCCCGAGTCAATGGCCTCGCGGATCGTGCGGGCCGCCGCGGTGTGCTCCACCGGTGCGCCGTAGGCGTGCGTGAAGCCCATGCAGCCGAGACCGACCGGGTTAACCATGAGACCGGACTTGCCGAGTCGACGCTTTTCCATCTTTCCTGCTCCTCGAAATCAATCAAAACAAATTCAAAAATCAGCGGACGTCGAGTTTCTTCCCGTGCAGCCACTTCGAGAGAAGGTCGGCCACCTCGACATTGTTGCGCTCGGCGAAGGGGAAGTGGGAGTTGCCTCTGAGCCCCGCGTCGGGAAGCTCGATCACCTTCGCGTCGCCGCCGTGGCGGTTGACGCAGTCGGCCCAGAGACGGGCGAGCTCGAGGGCGGCGCGCCAGTAGTCCTCGTGCGGGTGCGTCGTGGGACTCTTCGGGATGTAGTCGCCGTAGTAGATGACGATCGGATAGCGCGTGAGCTTGTCGAACTCCGCCACCGGGACGATCTTCACAGGGAAGTCGCCGAAGAAGCTCGAGGTCTTCAAGGGCGCGGGCGCCTCGCCCTCGGGGAAGGGGAAACCGCTCCCCGGCTCGTAGGAGACGATGCCGGCGAGGTTGTCGCTCATCATGCCGGTCTGCCAGCCGATGCCGCCGCCCTGGGAATGCGTGACGAGCACCGCCCGGCCGCTTCTCTTCAGAACCTCCGTCATCGCGCGGGCGTTGACCATCTCGTCATAGGGCGCGGTGTTGGGCGTCATCTGGCGGAAGAACTGATTGATCGACTCCGCGTCCTGCGGGAACTGGCTCCCCTCGTTGAACTTCGGCCACATCCCCATGCGGAACTGTCCGAAGAAGAACGCCTCGTCGGACTTGCCTGCGATCGAGCCCGGGACGGTCGCCTTGCCGGCGCCGCCGCGGCGGGGCTGGTCCACGAGCCAGACGGAGAACCCGCGCGAGAGGAAGATGTTGTTGAAGCCGTCGCGGCCGTCCGGCGTGGTCTCCCAGGTCTTCGAGAACTGTCCGGCGCCGTGGAGGAAGACGAGCGGGAACCTCCGGGCGTCAACGGGCTTCTGCCAGCGCACGAAGGCATGGTCGCCGTGCAGATCCTGGGCCTCGGCCTTCGGATGGTACGGGTCATATTTCTCCTGAGCCGGCACGACCGTGCCGCCCGCGGCGAAGCTCCCCTGGCCTTCGAGCGTGAGAGGCGCGGCGGAGACGGCGAGCGCCCCGGCCGCGAGTACGACGGCACAGGCGACGGCTGACAAATGGTTTTTGACAAACATCTTGAATTTCTTCGAAAAAGTTTTGCAGTAACTCGAATTAAGAGGCAATGCCATCCCGCCCCCGGACTGTTCAGGTCCGGGGAGTCCGCAGGCGAGGGCGGTGCGTCAGTCCCCGTTCTTTCCTTCGAGGGCCTCAAGCTTCGCGCGGGTGTGGCGTCCCGGCGGCTCGCCGAAGAGGCGCTTGTATTCGCGCGAGAACTGCGCCGCGCTCTGGTAGCCCACGCTGTAGGCGGCCGAGCTCGCGTCCGCCTCGCCGCGCAGCATCAGCTGCTGGGCCTCGTAGAGCCTCAGGCGCTTCTGGTACTGCAGGGGCGTCATCGAGGTGATCTCGCGGAAGTGGCGGTGGAAGGTCGAGGGCGCCATGCTCGCGATCGAGGCGAGCTTTTCGATCGTCACCTCCTCGCGGAAGTTGTCCTTGAGCCAGCGGATCGAGCGGCGGATGCGCTTCCCAGAGGCGTCGGGCGCGTAGAGCGCGCGCAGGTTCTCGCCGCCCGCGCCGGTGAGCGCGAGGAAATGGATGTCGCGCAGGATCATCGGCGCACGGAGCGGGATCTGCTCGGGGCGGTCGACGAGCGCGAGAATGCGGCTGAAGTCCTCGAGGAGCTCCTCGGAGGCGCTCTCCACGGTGAAGACGCCCTCGGCCTCGTGCGCGGAGAGGTCGTCACTGAGGAGCTCGGCGAGCGTGGCGGTGTTGAGCCTGAGCGAGAGCGACACGAAGGGCTCGTCGGGCGAGACATTGAGGAGCTCGTACGAGGTCGGCATGTCGATCGAGGTGACGAGCGCCGAGCCGGGACCGTATTCGTACTCCTCGGCGCCGATCATCAGGCGCTTGCGGCCGCGCAGGATGAGCGCGATCGAGAGCTGGTAGAAGCAGTTGCGGGTCTCGACGCTCTCCTCGATATAGGAGAGGTTGAGTCCCTCGATCGGAAGATTCGAGACCGCGCCCCAGGGGACCTGACGCTTCACGAGCTCGCGCACGCGGTCGGCGAGGGCGAGGCGCAGCTCGCGCTGGCGCGGCTTCTCGCAGGACTCGTTGTCATAGACCTTCACTGCGGGCGCCGCCGCGTCGGCGTCGTCCTTTGCCTTGCGATCAATCCATTCGGCGGGTGTCTGCATGATGTTCCTCCGGGGAGACGAAACTTCTGGGAATGCCTGAGCCTGACGGCCTTCAGAGCCTGATCCGACGCTCAAGGAACCAGCGGACGATGCTGGGGTCCCGGTGCGAGAAGAACTGGCTCTCGCCCTTGTCGAGCGCGGCGATCGCGCGCATGTCGTCGTCATCGAGCACGAGCTCGCTCGCGGCGAGGTTCTCCTTCATTCTCGCAGGAGAAACGCTCTTTGAGACAACGGCGGCGCCGAGCCTGGCGACGAAGGCAAGCACGACCTGCGCCACGGTCACCCCGTGCTTCGCGGCGACCTGACGGAGCACCGGATTGAAGAAGATTCCGTTCCGGCCCTCGGCGAAGGGCGCCCAGGCCTCGGGCACGACGCCGAGGTCGGCCATGGTGGGGAAGGCGGCGCGCTGCTGGCAGAAGGGACTGATCTCGACCTGGTTCACCATCGGGCGCACCTCGTTCGCCAAGGCGATGTCCATGAGGCGGTCCGGGGCGAAGTTCGAGACGCCGATCGCGCGGACGAGTCCCGCACGGAGCATTTTGGTGAGGCCCCTCCAGGCGCCGTGGACGTCGCCCACGGGCTGGTGGATGAGGTAGAGATCGATGTAGTCGAGACCCATGCGGTCGAGCGAACGCTTCACGGACGCCTCGGCGCCCGATTCACTTGCATCCTCGACCCAGAGCTTCGAGGTGATGAAGAGCTCGTTTCTCGCGATGCCGCTCGCGGCGACGGCACGGCCGACCGAGGCTTCGTTGCCGTAGGAGACGGCGGTGTCGATCGAGCGGTAGCCGGCCTCGAGGGCGTCGGCCACGGCTTTTTCGCAGACGGGGCCCTCGGGGATCTGGTAGACGCCGAACGAGAAGGCAGGAAGCTCGACACCGTTGGCGAGGGTAAGAACCGGTGATGACATTTCTGAAAAAATCCTCTGCGGGGAAAAAGGAAATCCAATGACGTCATCGTAGGTCCGGGACCCCGCCGGGCGTTTTGCACAAACGCCCGACGGTTTGCACGATTCTCTCTCGTTGCCGGAGGGCGAGAGGAATGTGCACATGAGCGATCAGCCCGCAGCGGCCTCGCACGCCTCGTTGAAGAGCCTGAGGAAGAGGGCGTCGCGCTCAAAGGTCGTCTCAGGCGCGGCGAGCGGATTCTCCCTGCTCATGCGGGTGAGGAATTCCCGGACTTCGCTCTCAGGGTGCGCCGCGCGCTGCTCGAGCCAGTGGAAAAGCTGTCCGTCATGGAAGAGGCACTCGTTCTGCAGCCAGGCGACGAGATACGTCTCGGCCGGGCTCTGTTCCGACGTCCCGCGGGCTTCCATACGGCTGACGATGTCCTCGAAGCGCGCGAGGATCCAGCGGTAGTACGCCAGCGCCGCGAACTGAAGGAAGGCGCGGCCGGAGTAGGTTTCCTCCCTGTCGTAGCCTTCGAGCAGACTGTTGACGACATACTCCTCGGAGTTCGCCATGTCGGGGAAGTAGAACTCAAGGGCGCGGCTCGCCTCGAGCGAGAGCTCCATCACGTCCTCGGTCGGCACGTCGGTGTTCATCACGAAGAAGCGGCTCGCCTGCCTGACGGCGCTCCTGCGGAGCTTCTCCTCGTCGATGCGCCACTTCACCGTCTTCTTTCCGCCGGCCGCCTTCTTCTCCTCGCGCACGAGCATCTCCTTCATGATGCGTTGCTCCGGGGGCGTGAGCGCCCGGTTACCGCCGCCGAGCTTCGCCTTGACGTCAAGGATCTGCACGCGCTGCTCCTCGAGCTCGCGCCTGAAGATCTCGGGGTTGAAGAGGATCCTCGTCCTCGCCGCCGTTCCGGCCGCGGCGGGCACGCCGGGCATGCCCTCCACGGTGTGCACGCGCCCGACGAAGGGCGGCTGCACGGGCTCGCCGCCGGTCTCGAGGTCAGGGGTGTTCTCGACAAAAGTCTGGAAGGGCTGTGCCTCGCGGTCCTCGAGGTTGTAGGCAAGCGGCCTCGGGGCGACCATGTGGTCCAGGATGTCCTTCGTCGAGAGAAGGTAACCCTCGCTCACGAGGGGCGTGCTTGCTTCCACGAGATTCGCGAGATCCCCGAGCTCCGCAAAAGCCTTCTCACGGTTCTCGACGATGTTGCGCCCCGCGGGCACAAGCGCCGCGGCCACGGGCTCGCGGGACTTCCCGGCGATGAGCATGATCTGTCTGCCTGCGGTGAGGTTCCCCTCCTTTGTAAGAACCGGGATCATCGGCTCGATCACCGCGGTCGTGGCGGGATCAGCCTTGAGCGCCCTGGCCCTCGAGCTGTAGAAGGCCGCGTATTCCTTCGGACGGTTCGAGATGCTCTTCAGAAGCTCCTTCCAGGCATCGGGATCGTGATCCTCGGACCAGAGCTGATCGCAGAAGATGGAGTGTCCGGCCCGGGCGGAGATCGCACGGGCGAACTCGATCATGAGCTCCGCATCGGCGCCGAACGAGGCGCGCAGCGCCGCGTCGATGCCGGAGCACTCACCCGCCTTGGTGAAGATGTCCCTGAGGAAAGATTGGGGCTGGGTTGATTTTTCCTGATTCTCGGTCATGGGGGTCACTGATTGGATGGAAACCGCCGCGGAAGCATCCGCCGCGGCAGTCCGGTTGAAATTCGCATGTGCGCGCACCTCGGGCAGCAAGCGAGGCTGCCGTCCTCCCCGGGCAGTGCGTGCAGAGCCTGCACTATACCTGACCGGAGGACGCCCGCCTCACGAGGGCAGGCGAAAAGAGGGCCGCGGACAATCGGGCAAGTCCGCGGCCCTCGGTCAGGCTTTCTCAGGCGGGGGTCAGGCGGCCCGGTGCGCGCTCACCTCGTCGAAGAGCTTGAAGAAACGATCTTCCATCTCAGCGAAGACCTCGTCGGTGAATTCCGGGGGGAAATTGACGCCGGCCGCGCGACCGGTGCCGCCGTCCATCGCCCTCAGACCGAGGCGGGAAAAGATCAGGCTCCGGCCCGGATCCCCGTCGTTGTCGAGCGTGACGGCGAGCAGCGTTTGCACGAGGTCACGGCAGGGATCCTCCGGCAGCGTCTGGCGCTTCGTCATCTCGGAAACGATCGCGGCGTACCAGCTGCACAGGCAGTAAGCGACGAACTGCAGGAAGAGCCTGCCCGGGCGCATCTCCGGATCATTGAAGCCGACGAGGAATCCTGCCAGTTCATTTTCATCGTAGTGCTCGGCGTCAGGCAGGAAGAAGTCTGATTCCTCCGGATGCTTGTCAAAGATACGGCTCACCTGGTCCGGATCAATCTCGCAGTTGGAAATCCAGACGACCGAGGTATTGCGGCGGGCAAGAGACTCAAGCTTCGTGCGGTCAATGCGCCACTTCACCGCGGCGCCGCGCCTGCGGCCCTTGCAGGTTCCGGCAGGCTCGCGCACGAAAGCCTCGCGGATGATTTCGTGGTCTTCGGAAGAATGCACAGCCTGACGGGCGCCGAGCTTCGACTTGATGTCAAGGGCACGGTGCTCGAGGCGGGTCGCCTCAGTCTTCATGGCCGGCGGATTGAAAACAAACGTCGTCATCACGGAATCGGTCGAAAGCGCCGTCATGCCGGGCACGCCCGGAACCGTGACGGCTTTCAGCGGACTGCCGCCTTCGTCAGCGGGCTGTTCCTCGCCCATGCAGACCGCCGCTCCCGCCGCGTCAAGGTGGTCGCGGAGAGATTCCGGGCACGGACCGCCGAGACAGCAGACAATCGGCCGCTCGGAGGTCGCAACATTCTCCGCCGTCTCCGCCCATTCGTTCGGATCAGTCACACAGACAAGCTGCGTCGAGGGATCCGCCAGCCCCTCAAGGCCGTCAAAGGCATCATCGACAGAGCCCTCGGGCATGTCGATGAGGGCATAGGGCTGCAGGGAAGGCCCCCCGACGAGCGTCATGTGAATCCCTGCCTTCGGCTCGCCTTCCTCATCGCAGCCCACGTTCTCAATCACGAACGCATAGGTCCTGCCCGTGTCGGCGCCGACGGCGCTGCGGCGGGCCTTGAAGAAGGCCGTGCGGGCCTCGGGGTCGGAGGTGATGCGGCGCAGCATCTCCGCATAATCGCCGGGCTGATGCTGCGTGGACCAGGCAGGGGTGATGAAAAGTGAATGCCCGGAGCTGACGATGAGCGAGCGGGAGAAATCAATGAACTTATCCGCATCGGTGCCAAACGAGGCGCGGACGGCGGCGTCGATTCCCGAGCGCTCGCCGATGATGGCGAGGAATTCGCGAAGGGTGCGGGGCGAGTGAAGGGCGGGGGCGTTCGCCGCGGAACGCGTGATGACTTCCTGGGTCATAAGGTTGCACTCCAATGAAAGTGGCCTTCAAGGCAGCCGGGGAGCGCCGGCTGCGGCCGTTGATGAAACCTGTTCGCCGCGCGCCTTCAGAGAAAGGTGTTCGGCTGATAACTTCAATGTACGGGCGCATGCACCATCTGCTGACGCAGCGATGCAGTTCCAGGTCGGTCATACCATCTTTGGGGTATCCAGAAGAAATTCGGGGCCGCAGACATCTCCATCCGCGGCCCCATTTGACCGACAGTACTCAGTCTTTTCAGGCAGCCTCGGTCTCAAGGAAAATGCGCTGCATGAGCTTGAACTCCGCGCCGAACTCCTTCGGCTCGTCCTCGTAGAGGTCGCAGGTGTCAAGCATCGACATGTGAGAGTCGAACTCAAGGTTGCTCTTAACGCGTTCAATGCCCGGCTCCACGGGGCTCTGCCGCGCGATCTCGGCCACACGGGCGCGGGCGTCCTCAAAGATTCGCCTGAGCCCCTCAGAACAGATGAGCGCGCAGAACTTCACGAAGTTGCAGCCGTTCTTCTCAGCGGCACCGACGGTGTAGAACACCGGCGGGAGGTAGTCGTCGGCGCAGATGTCGTAGAACTCCGCGCTCATGAACTCCCCGCTCGAGCGGCGCTGCGCCTCGAGGCTCCAGAGCTCCGCTGCGGTGACGGGGAAATTCGAGAGGTACCACTGCCAGCCCCGCTGCTCGCAGGCCTCGGCGATGGCGGGTTCGTTGAGGCGCCAGGAGAAGCCGCCGCCCTTTTTCATCGGCTCCCGGACGAGGAACTTCGCGGCGAGTTCCTTCTCCTCCTCGCTCATCTTCTTGGAGTTGCCGCGCCGTCCGAGCTTCGCCCTGATGCCGTCGAGACGCTCCCGGAGCATCCCTTCGTAATCCCCGAACCCGACATTGTTCACAAAGCTCACGCGGATCGGCTGACCACCGTTCCCGGACTCCATGAACGCCACGTCCGTCACGCCGACGACCTGCGGGAACTCCCGGATCACCTCGGGAGAATCGTGAAGCTTCTGCCTCACGACGGAGGCGTACTTCTCGGCCAGGGCATCCGATGCCTCCACGCGGCAGAGAATCCGGTGATCGCCCTCACGCATCATCCCCAGGATCTCGCTGAGGTCGTGCTCGCTGTTGAGCATCACCGTCGGTTCCGCGCCCGTGAGCTTGCGCAGGGCATCCGCACCCTTCAAGGCATTACCGCTCCTGACGAGCCGGCTGAGTTCAAGGTAGCCGACCGGCAGCCGCGTCTTGCGCGAGACATAGAGCATGTCCGTGCAGCTCTCGAGCATTGTGTACACATCATCTTCGTGCTCATTCAAGAAGGTGCAGTCGTGTGTGTCGATCTCCATGGCGAAGAAGCCCGCGTCAAGCGCGCCGGCGGCATTCCTGCGACGGTCGAAGAACGCCCTCAGCGCACGTTCGTTCCGGGCGATGCGGCGGAAGAGGGCCGTGCGTTCCGGATCCTCGTCAAAGTCCTCGTCCGCGAGAACAAGGGGCAGATCCTCAAAATCGTCGTTGTCCTCGAAATCGTCATCCAGGTCGTCCTCGAAATCATCATCGAAGTCGTCCTCCGGATCGAACCCGAAGCTTTCGCAGCGCTCGAAGCTCGCGCCGCCTGAGGCGACGAGATTGAGCACGAGGTCGTTGATCTGCGTGCCGTCCGCATCCCCGAAAAGCTCGCGGATCTCGGCGGCCAAGCCGGTTTCGTTCAGTGCGCGCTGAATCAGTCGCTCTGAGAGTCGGTTGTTTTTGTCCATGCCTGGAGTCCTCTGAATGGTGGCCTTTCTGCCGCGGGTTGCAGATCCGCGGCGGCCGTTGATGAAACTTGTTCGTCGCGCGCCTTCTTTGGGAAGGTGTTCGACCGATGAGTCCAATATAAGAGGGCATCAACCATTCAGTGACGCAGCGATTTTCACATCATCCAACTGAGCTAATTACATGATGTTCATGGATTCAAAAAGAAAAAGCCGACATAAACCGACGCAAGAACCAAGGACGCGGAGCTCTCGCCGGGGCGCATGGCCCCGTGCCGAGGGGAAGCGACCGGCCGCCCGACCGCAGGAGAGCATGTCCCCTGACGGCATTTCAGCCAGAACTGTTCATACCGTGGCGGTGTCCACGCCCGCGACGTGGAGACACTGGAAGCAATGCAGCCACCACCACAGCTTCAGGGGCAGAGCTTTCAGCAATCTCCGGTGATTCGCCGCAGCATCTCATACGCCTCGGCGCGCTTACGATCCCAGGACAGCGAATTGCAGTTCCTGAGAAGCTTCACCTGGAAGTCGTTGTCGAGCGCCCTGCGCACGGCCTTCACCGTATTGCGGTGGTTTTTGTCACCCACCTTGCCCGAGATCGCCCTGAGCCGCATCTTGGCCGCGGTGAAGGTGCGTTCAAGTTCGCTCGCGCAGACGAGCGCGCAGAACTTCACGAACTCGCGGCCCCGGATCGCCTCGGGGCTGCAGCGCTCGAGATGCTCGTCTACATCAATCCCGCGCTCGTCATCGCTGCAGAACTCCGCGTCAAGGAACTCCTCGCTGTCGCGGCGCTCCCAGCCGAGCCGCCAGGCCTCGTTGATGTCGATATGGAAGTTCGAGAGGTACCAGCGGAAACCTTCGCTCGCCTCGCCAAGAAGAACCTTTCGCTCATTGATGAGGTACCGGAAGCCGGGGCCGTCCGGGTTCTTCTCGCGCAGGAGGTACGCATCGACAAGCATCCTGCTGACAGCATCCAGATGCTGCATGCCGTGCCGTTTGTTGACCTCCCTGCAGATCTCGTCAATTTTTTCGCGGAAAAGCCTGCGGTAATCTGCGCTGCCCTCATCCTCGAAAACGCTGACGCGCACGGGCGGGAAACCTTCGACGGGCTCGGCCACAAAGACGTCCGTCATGCCGCGCACGGAGGGTTTGTCGGGGAAGGTCTCCGTTTCCTGAGGCCACCTCCCGGCCGCGGCCTCAAGGCCAGCGCCCTGAAGAGGACCGCCCCGCAGCGGATGACAGATGACACGCGACCCGCTGCGGGAGACAACCTCAAAGAGTTCGCCGGAATGCGACTCTTCGGCAAGGAATGCAATGGCACCGGTCTTCGCGGCGGCCAGAACGGCGCAGTCGGGCGTGCTCTCGCCAGGCGTGAGCCTTGAGAGGCCGAAGATGCGGCCCGTGACACGGCTCACAAAAAGGAGATCCGAATGGCTGCTGTCCTCTTCACCCTTGTCGAGCTTGAACGCGAGCCCCCGGCGCTCCACCTCCATCACGACCGTGTCCTCGGCGGGAGCGCCCGCCGCTTCTTGCAGGAACCCGAAGAACGCCTCGCGCCCCTGCTGATCGGCTTCAATCCGCTCGAAAAGCTCAATGCGCTCACGGTCCTCGGCCTCGCGCAGCTCGGCAATCTCATCCTCAAAGTCATAGCTGACTTTGAATTCCAGGTCGTCCGGGTCCATGAAGTGCACGCCGCCCGAGGTCACGAGATTGCACACGAGGAGGAGAATCTCATCGGCCGTCCGGGCTCTGAAGGCGCGCCTCAGCGCCCGCGTGAGGCCCGAGGCCTCCGCCGCTTGCATGATGAGCCGGTCGGAGAATTGGACGGGATTTCTGGGGTCGATCATGGTGCTGGTCTCGTGCGTCGGGGTTCCGGGATTGCGAAAGTTGGGAAAGCGTAGCACTCCCGGACGCGTCGCCGCACACATTCCGCCCGGGCGCTCCGACGAGGCGCACGGACGAAGAGGGCCGCGGACGTCTTCCTTCCGCGGCCCAGATCAGATGCAGACAGCCAGGCAGTTTCAGTCGCTCACGGGCGCGAACACGCGCTCGATGATCTCCCGCCCTTCGTCCCCGGCCTCACGGACGGCCCGATCAAGCGCCGCGAGGATGTCGGCCTGCGAGTTCGAGGCAAGCGTCTCGCGTAGATGCTTCACGACCTCGTCTTCCGCCGTCTCCGAATCGAGCTCGGCGAGCCGCTCGCGAGCCCGGAGGAAGATCCGGCCGAGCTCCTGCGCAATGAGGAGCGCGCAGAACTTCACGAACCGGCGTCCCTCAAGCTCCTCCAGAGACGCGGACATATCCCGGGAGAACGAATTCTCGTCAAACTCCTCGGACTCCGCGTTGAGGAACTCCTCGGCCGAGAGGCGGATCATTTCGAGACGCCGCTCCTCGGCGACGGAGAGGGAGAAATTCGAGAGGAACCAGAGGATGCCGAAGTGCGCGGTGACCTCGGCGAAGCGCTCCTCGTCGACGCGGCAGCGGAAGGCGTCCCCGGCAGCCTTCTCAGGCACGAGGAAGCCCCGGGCGAGTTCCTGCTCGTACTCCGAGAGATCGCTGAGATTCCCCGAGGCATTGAGCTTCCTCATGATGCCCTCGAGCTCCTCACGGCTTTCTTGACGCGCCCGCTCGCCCGACTCGTCCTCCACAACGCTCAGATGAACGGGAGTGAGCTCCGGGGAGGGCTGCGAGAGACTCACATCGGTCACGCCCCGGGATTCCGGATCGTCCGGGAAGAGCTCGGGCGCGGTGCGCAGTTTCTCCTTCGCCGCAGCGAGCACCGGTGCCATGGCGCTCCCGGGATCCCCAGCGCGCTGGAGAACGGGCGTCCGTCGGCAGTGCATCTCACGGAGCACCTCCTCGAGTCCATGGTCCTCGGAGAGGTGAAGAATGGGATCGAGTCCGCGCACGGCCGGGCTCTTGAGCGTCTCCTCGATCACCAGTTCGGGCGTGTCCGCCCCGGGCGGGAGCGGGAGGGCGCCGAAGATGCGGCCCGTGCGGCGGCCGGCAAGAAGCATCAGTGAATTCACGCCGTCCGCCTCGCCATCGAAATCCTCCTCGCCGTGCATGGACTCCGCGGTGATCACCTCCATCGCGACGACGCCGTCATCAATGGTAGCGGCTCCGCGCCGAAGCTCGGCGAGGAACACCTCCCGGGCCGGCGCGTTCTCCCCGGCCTCCGCGAGGCGCTGCGAGCGCAGGGACTGCCGCTCCCTCAGGCGATCGAAGAAGTCCCGCGCCGGGTCCTCGCCGATCGCATCCGCGAGGGCGTCCTCGTCCTCGGGAGTCGGGTAGCTCAGTTCCTCCGGTTCCTCAAAGCTCCTGCCGTCCGTGCTGATCAGGTTGCGCGCGATGGCGAGGATATCGCGGGCGAACGCGTCACCGAAGGCGCTGCGCAGAGCCCCGTCGGCACCCGAGGTCTGCTCTGCGAGCCGCAGAAGGTGTTCGGAGAAGGGAAGGGAGGAGGGCTCGGTCATAAGTGGTTCCTGATCAAAAAATACGGCTGACAAATTTCCGGGTCACAGCCCGCTCGGGAAGCCCCTCTGGCGGAAGGCGTTCCTTCTCATTCGTCCGCAGAAGTTCTCTGAGCGTCAGAGCGGCCGCGAGAATTCCTGCAGGAACCGCTCGCCGAGGATCTTCTCCGTCCCGGGCTCTGCAGTCTCTCCGAGGTGTCTGAGGACGTCGAGAAGCTCGGCGTCAAGAAGCACCTTTCTGATCAGTTCCGCCTGCGGATCGCTGCTGTCCTTCAGTGCTGCGCGCACGGCGCGGATCCTGCGCCTTGCGTGCGAGGCAAGGCACTGCGCGACGAACTGCACGAAGAGCCGCCCCTGCATCGCGGGCGATTCCTCGAGCGACTTTCCGTCCTCGAGGTACCTCTCGTCATAAGCCGACATAATGTCCATCCGATGGTCAACCGCCTTGTACGTCTCCTCGATCTCCACGACCTCCTTCGGCATAAGCGCCACGCGCGAGATGCGCAGGCTCCAGCCCGCCGTCTTCAGACGGTTTCTGACGGCCGCCTCATTGAGGATCCACTTGCCCTTGCGCCGGAGGAGGCAGTTCCCGGCGAACTCCTTCTCCTCCTCGGAGAGTCCGCGCCGCTCCTTCGCAAGCTTCTGGCGAATGTCCTCGAGTTTCTGACGCAGATCCGCCGCCTCAGCATCGTACCGGTCCTGATCGAACGTGCAGTGCAGCCAGACGTGCCTCACCATGGTGTCATCGTCATCCTCGCACCACATTTCCCAGGCCGATTCCACGTCCCGTTCGGTGCGCATCGTGTACCGGGACGGATGGTCGGGCTCCCGGCAGTGCTCGTCACCGATCCCCCAGCTCTGATCTTCAATCACCTCAAGCGCCCACGGCGCCTCAATCGGCCAGTCGAGCAACAGATACTGCAGATCGTCGTTTACAAAGTAGTTGAAAAGCTCGTCCTCAATGTTGTTCTTGTCCGTGACGAGGCAGGGCCGCACGCGGAACTTCTCAAACCCGTCGATCGCCTCCTGATCGGCGCCGCTGCCGACGTAGCACTCCGGAAGGAATGCATACCCCACGGGCTCATAGGTGTCACGCGTGAAAAAATTGACCCAGAGCGAAAAGTCCCCGATCGGCACGTCATTCTCCTCGTCCCAGAGCGAGAGCGCGTAGGACTCGAAGGCGAGGAGCTGACGGTCATCCGGGTTGTACACCGCCCTGCGCCGGTCCATGAAGGCGCGCCGCAGATCCGCCCGGGCGCCGACGCGCTCGAAGAGGGCGCGCCGGGCGGACTCGTCCACGTCGGCCGCAGGAAAGATTTCATCCTCGTCGGCCGCGCCCGGCGGCGTAAGCACCGCCCATTTCTGACCGATCACCGCCCGGGCAAGCCGCAGGAGCAGCGACGCGTCCGTTTCGCCGAAGATCTCACCGAGGAGACCCCGCACGCCCGAGGCACGCTCGACAAAGTCCATGAGATCCGCCGGGCCGCCGCCCGTGATCTGCGCATTGTGTTCCGTCACTGTCCGCTCCTGGAATTCCGGGGAAGGAAAAGGCGGCGCGCTCCCGTTGAGGCACCCGCAGTCCCCTCATTCTGCCCGAAGCGGCGGCGTCGTGAACAAGGAAAAGGGCGGCCCGGGAGGATATTCCCGTGACCGCCCTCTTGAGAAGGCGTCTGAAACGCTTCAGATCCGCGCCGTCCTTACATCAGGTTCACCGCCACCGACATCGAGATGATCGCCATCGCCACGGAGAGCGAGGAGAGGTTCGCGGCACGCGAGAGGTTGCCCTTGAGCTCGTTGGTGTAGATGAGGTTCATGGCGGGCACCGGCGCGAAGGCGCAGAGCACGAGGGCGCGGCGGACCTCCATGTCGAAGGGCAGGAAATAGAACATGAGGAGCGCAAGCCCGATCTGCAGCACGAGGCGCGTGAGCAGGATCTTCATGATCTCGACGAACTCGCGCATCGTGAGCGAGAGGTTGATCGACTCGCCGATCATGATCATGCAGAGGAAGGTGTTCGCGGCCGCGCCCACCTTGGTGCAGGTGATGATCGTGTCGGGGAGCTTCAGGCCGAGCACGCAGAGCACGACCATGAAGACGAAGGCGAGGATCGGGCCCGAGTGGAAGAGCTTCGAGATCACCACCTTCACCATGCGCGCGGGCGAGGTGCGCTCCCTGAGGCCGGCGATGCAGGCGTAGGTGCCGCCCGCGCTCATCACGGCGTTGCCCACGTCGAAGATGAGGGCCGTGAGCAGACCGCCCGAGCCGAGGAAGGTCGAGACATAGGGAATCGCAAAGGGCCCGATCGAGAAGCCCGAGCCGTTCAGGCGCCGGAAGTCACGCAGCTCCGGATCCTGGGTGCGCAGCGTCGCGACGATCCAGAAGACGAGGAAGACGACGTTGGCGGCGAAGCCGATCAGGGCCATCATCACCATGTCCGCGCCCATGTCGAGGCCGTTGAGGCCCGTCATCGTCACGCAGGGGAGGGTGACGCACATCACGAGGCCGCTGATGGCGTGGAAGGCCTCGGGCTTGAGGATGCCGAAGCGCCTCAGGCCCCAGCCGAGCGCGATGAAGACAACAAATGAGAGGACTTTTGCGAAGCTTTCTTCCATGGCACGTGAGAGAAACGCAGCAGAGCAGTCCGGGACTCGGGGCTTGAGGGGAGGTTGAAACCGGGCGGCAGAGCAGGTGAGGGTTTTAAAAATTGAAGCCGCGATTATCCCTCTAGTGGCATAAGCTCATCACCTCCCGCGGGAGGAATATTTCTGACATAGATCACAATACGGCCGAAAGAACAGGGAAATCCTTACATTTCGCCCTGTCTGAGTGCCTGCCGGCACGCCCCCGGGGCCTCCGCACGGCCGTTGAGCAACATCCCACCTGAGAGGTGCATTTCTACCCATAAAGAAAGACGCCGCAGCCACACTGGAAAGTGCGAACCGCGGCGTCTTCGCCGGAAGGCTTTCACCCGGCCCCGCCGCCCCCGGGAGTTTCCGGGGAGCAGAGCGGAGAGGGGACTTCAGCTCATCAGCCGAGGAGCAGGGCGTTGAGGCGCTTCAGGAACCCCGCGGGGTCCTTGAGCGACCCCTGCTCGGAGAGGAGGGCCTGATCGAGGATCACGCCCGCCCATTCGGCGAACCTGTCCGGATCGCTCTCGGCGAGCGCCTTCTTCACGAGCGGGCTCTCGAGGTTCACCTCGAGGGTGTACTTCTCCTCGGGGATCTGCTGGCCGGCGGCCTGGAGCATCATGCGCATCTGCTGCGTGAGCATCTGGTCATGGGCGCCGACGACGCAGGAGGCGGAGTCAACGAGTCGGGTGGAGACGCGGACGTCCTCGACCTTGTCGCCGAGCGCGGCCTTGAAGCGGGCGACGGCCTTGTCGTCGTCCTCGCGGGAGCCCTCGGCGGGCTTCTCGGCCTCGTCCTTCGACTCGCTCTTCACGCCCTCGAGATCGAGGTCGGCGGCGGTGGCGGAGATGAACTTCTTGCCCTCGAACTCCTCGAGCGAGCCCATCATCCACTCGTCGATGCGCTCCCAGAGGAGGATCACCTCGACGCCCTTGCGGCGCAGGACCTCGAGATAGGGCGAGCCTTCGGCGGCCTCGCGGCTGCTCGCGATGATGTAGTAGATGTTCTTCTGACCCTCGGGCATGCGGGCGACGTAGTCGGCAAGCGAGACCGTCTCGGAGGCGGCGCCTTCCTTCGTGGTGGCGAACCTGAGGAGCTTCAGAATCGCGTCACGGCTGTCGGGATCCTCCACGACGCCTTCCTTGAGCACGCGGCCGAACTGCGTCCAGAAGGCGGCGTACTTCTCCTTGTCCTCGGAGAGCTTCGCGAACATGTCGAGCGAGCGGCGGGTGAGGGCGCGCTTGAGCTTCGCGGCGACGCGGCTTTCCTGCAGGAGCTCGCGGGAGACGTTGAGCGGCAGGTCGTTGGTGTCGACGAGGCCCTTCACGAAGCGCAGGTAGTTCGGCAGGAACTCCTCGGCGCGGTCCATGATGAAGACGCGCTGCACGAAGAGCTTCAAGCCCTTCTGCAGGTCGCGGTTGTAGAGGTCCATCGGCGCGCGCGACGGGCAGTAGAGGAGCGAGATGTAGTCCAGGTCGCCCTCGACGCGGTTGTGGGCCCAGGCGAGCGGGTCCTCCCAGTCGTGCGTGAGGTGCTTGTAGAACTCCTTGTACTGCTCCTCGGTGACTTCCTTCGGGGCGATCGTCCAGAGGGCCTTCGCATCGTTCACCTGAACCCACTCGCTCACGGTGTCCTTCTCCTCGTCGCCCTTCTGACGCGTCTCCCAGAGGTAGACGGGCGTCGAGATGTGGTCGGAGTACTTGGTGATCGTCGAGCGCAGCGTCCAGGGCTCGAGGAACGAGGTCTCGTCGGCCTTGAGGTGCAGGATCACGTCGGTGCCGCGGCCCGCGCGGGTCGTGAGCTCGGACGTGTAGGTGCCCGAGCCGTCGGACTCCCACTTCACGGCCTCGTTCTCGGCGGTGCCGGCGGCGCGGCTGATCACCGTCACGCGGTCGGCGACGATGAAGGAGGAGTAGAAGCCCACGCCGAACTGGCCGATCTGCTGGGCGTTCTTGGCGTCATCCGCCGAGAGGTTCTCGAGGAAGTCCTCGGTGCCCGACTGGGCGATGGTGCCGAGGTGCTCGTTGGCCTGCTCGAGGGTCATGCCGATGCCGTTGTCGGAGATCGTGAGCGTGCCGGCGTCCTTGTCGGCGCGGATGCGGATGGAGAAGGACGGATCGTCCGCGGTGAGCTCGGGCTTCGAGATGGCGGCGAAGCGGAGCTTGTCGATGGCGTCGGAGGCGTTCGAGACGATCTCGCGCAGGAACACTTCCTTGTTCGAATAGAGAGAGTTGGCAAGGAGCTTGAGCAGCTTGCTCACCTTGGTCTGGAACTGATGAACTTCAGCCATTTTTCTTTTCTGTCTCCATGAAAAAAATCGGACGTCCGGGGCGGGGCGTCTCTCCAGGGGACGGGCACCCTTCGCGCCGGACGACTGTTCTGAAGTCCTATATGGGGACGGTCCGGAGGATTTCAAGTGCCGGTTCTCCTCCGGATCCGCCCCGCGGTCAGCGCTCAGGGATACTCGACGAGCGTCGTGAAGGCCGTGCAT
>NZ_JAUNSF010000029.1:0-3142 GCF_030539355.1 Sutterella sp. | reverse complement strand
GAAGTCGAGCACGATGCACCCGACGGTCACGCCGAGCGCGACGATGCGGTCGCAGACCTCGGGTCTCTTTCCGAGGAACCCCGCGCGCAGCTCCGGAAACCGGGTCCAGCCGTCGGTCACGTCCTCGAGGAACCCCTCGCCGACGGGCTTGACGAAGTATTCCGTCTTCTCGCTCCTCAGCACATCCTCGAGGCCGAACCCGACCGACTCCGGCACGTAGCGGGCGAACCAGCCGGCGAGCTCCGCGAGCGGCATCATGCCGGGCTCCCTCCCGGGCTCTCTCCCGGGATGCACATGCACGGCGAGCCCCGCGATGAACCTCATCATCGCCGCCTCGCCGATCCGGCCGACGATCTCGTTCATGATCGCGTCGGAGAAGAGCCCCCGACCCTCGTGACGGCTCACCGGTTCGCAGTTCTCCAGGCGGAACTCCGCCTCCCAGCGGCCGTTCCTCGGCACCATGCGGACGAAGATCCGGTCCGCATCGAGCTTCAGGAGGTCCGGCTCTCCGACCGTCTCGCCCCGCCCGCCGGCCCTGCGGCCCGCGAGGAAGCGCCACTCGGGAACGACCTCCCCGAGGTGACGCACGACCTCGAGCACCATCGGGATCTCCACGCGGCACCCCCTGGGCGAGATCACGACCTCGATGCGGCCGTCATCGGGCGAGACCGCCGCATCGACGAACCAGCCCGTGCCGAGCTCGAAGAAGAGCTCGCGCAGACGCGCAACACCCTCGGCGGGATTCGCCCTGAGGCATTCGGAGAGCCCGGCGGCCTCCGCCGCCAGGCGCTTTCCGAAGAGAAAGAGCCTTTCAACGAGAGGCGAGACGGGCTCGTCACCCGACACGGCTCCCACGGCCCTCGCAAGGAGCCCCGCCGTCCCGGCGTCAAGCGGCCGCATGCGGAGCGCGCGCTCAAGGAAGTGTCCCGCCTCACCGGGGCGGTTGAGGATCGTGAAGGCATACCCCATGCGGAAGTTCCAGGCCCAGGTGTTCTCGAGCGCGGTCCCGCAGGACTCGAGCAGCTCAAGGGCTTCCTCGGCCTGACGGGCCGGGATCTGCGCATCAAGGTACGTATGCTGATCGATGTACGACGGAAACCGGGTGTCCGCCGGACGGGCGAGGTTGTTGAAGGCCGCCGCAAGCTCCCCGGCGACGACGGGCGACACCGGCGTGCCCGCGGTCTCCTTCATGAAGGCCGGGAGCCGCGACCAGTCGCAGGCCTCGTCCATCTCCGCGATCGCCGTGAGAAGCTTCACGTCATCGGCCGTGAGGAACGTCCGGCCCGCAGGCGTCCCGGCAATGGCGACGAGCTGCGAGGCCGCGGGGCTCTCGTCCTGCCTGTTCCACCGCTCCCACCTGTCCTCCAGCCCATTCCATCTGTTCTCGGGCTCAAAGCGCATCCCGCCCATCTCATTGAAGCAGATCACGGCATCCTTGCCGAGCTCCGGATCGTCGGCAAGGCTCGCGAGCAGCGAGCGGAGCAGGCGCTTCGGAAGCCGGGCGAACCCGGCCTCGGTCATGTAAAAGCGGATCCTGTGCGGCCGCCCCGCGACGACGATCGTCCCGCCGCACCAGTCGCGGTCCGGGAGATCCGGCCCGATCCAGTCGGTGAGGCCGTGCCGCCCGAGAATCGCGAGACGCTCCTCGATGCCGGCGCGGTCCGGCGTGAGATCCAGCACCCGGGCGCAGCGGTTCACGTAGTACCTGTCACACCCGCGCTCATCCGTCACGTCGTAATAGACCTTGAGCTCGTCGATCATTTCGACGGGCGTGAGGTCACCGAACCCGAACTCCATCTCGGCGAGCGAGGCGCCGGCCTCGATCTGCCCGAGGACGCGGACGTACTCGGGCCGCCCGCCTCCGAGCTCAAGCGCCCTGCGGGCGGCCTCGAGCGCCGCCTCACGCTCGCCCGCCGAGGCGCGCAGCTTGGCCGCGACGAGCCACGCGCGGGCCTCGGAGCGCTCGGAGCGGCTGTACCACTCGAGACCGAGGGGGCCGCCCTCGGAGAGAATCCTCACGGCGCGCTCGGCCTCCTCACGGGCCCTTGCACACTCGCCGAGCCCGAGCCAGGCCTCGGCGAGCAGACGCGAATGCGTGGCGCAGGCGCGGACATCGCTGTTGCGGCCGAGGTCAAGAAGCTCCCGGAGGGCCCTGACGACCCCAACGAAGGTTGAGTTCCAGATGTCCAGATCCGCGCTGAGGAGATTCAGATCGAGAAACTCGGCAACGGCGTCCGCGTCGAGTTCGGCCGGGATGTCCGTGACGTCAGTGATCGCCCCGTCCCGGATGTCGTCGAGATCGTCGGCCATGCGATAGGGAGAGGGGCAGGGACGGGCGAGCTCGGCCTCGAAGCGACTGCGGTACCAGTCGGTGTCGGGCAGGTAAAAAGCGCAAAAGGTCATCATGCCTCCTGAAAAAAGGAAGAACGGAAAAAAGAGGATTGAAATTGTTATCAGGAAGAGCGGACGGGAATCACTCAGCCGTCGCAGCGATTCCCGGGCGCCGCGAGCACCGTCCTGATGACAGGCAGCAGGGCGTTCCTGAGCTCGGGCTCGTAGCTCTCGAGATAGAGCGCGGCAATCCGGCGCGGGTCCTCGCCGAACTCACGGGCGAGCGGGCCGATGTATCTCTGCGGGATGCGGCTCGCGCCGGAGAGCCAGTTGGTGAGCGAACCGCGGCTCACATCAAGCCTGCGGCCGAGCGCGGAGACATTCCGATGCTCCCGGAGCACCCTGTCCCTGAACCATCGGTTGAGCGATGTGCTCCCGATGTCATGGTATGCGTTCAGCATACTTCGCCTCCCTTCGTCAAAATGTTCCGTCGCAGATGTCTTTGTTTTTTGCGACGGGAATGAATAATATAGATTTCCTCCGAGAAAGTCAAGAGATGAGCAAATGAAGCATTAAATGGAACTAGTTCCATCACTTCCTTATTTTTCAAAGACTTACGATTATGTAAAGAACTAGTTCCGAAAATCGGCGTTCCGCCCCAGAGCTGAATCGCATTTAACTTTTACCGGTTATATTTAAATGCAGCCTTCTACAGAAGGAAAATAGTTCCGCTTCCGCAGATGCCTTTTCCATTGAAAGCGCTGCAATTTTTCACGGATTGAATCATCATCGACATGATGGTTGGCTGGTG
>NZ_JAUNSF010000028.1 GCF_030539355.1 Sutterella sp. | reverse complement strand
GTTTGCAGGAGCGGCGGGTTTCATAAGTTCCCCTTGGCGGGCCCGTCGGGAGGAGGGAGACAGGTCAGTTGCCCTCCCCCGGGGGCCCGGGGTTTTCAGCACTGTCGCAAAGGATTACTTCGCGAGCGGCTTGATCGGGATCGACTTGCGCTGCGTCGGCTGGATCTTGTCGTAGTTGCCCATGCCGGCCTCGGCCATCTTGCGACGGATGAAGGCGATCTGGGTCTTGAGCGGCAGATCCTTCGGGCAGAAGTCGTGGCAGGCGAGCAGCGACATGCAGCCGAACACGCCCGACTCGTCACCGACCACTTCGTAGTAGTCAGCGTCGTTGCGCTCGTCGCGCGGGTCGAGGCGGAAGCGGGCGATCTTGTTGATGCCCACGGCGCCGATGAAGTCCGGACGGATGCGGACGGTACCGCAGCCGGCGATGCAGCAGCCGCACTCGACGCAGCGGTCGAGAACGTAGATGTCCTCGGCGAGCTGGGGATCCATCGGGGTCTCCTGCTTGCGAAGGTCGATCTCGTCGATCTTGGCGTGCACCCACGTCTCCATGCGCTCGGACATGTTGCGCATCCACTTGCCGGTGTTGACCGAGAGGTCGCCGATGAGCTCGAAGGCCGGCAGCGGAGCCAGCGTGAACTCGTCGGGGAGGTCCTTGGTCAGCGTACGGCAGGCGAGGCCCGGCTTGCCGTTGATGAGCATCGCGCACGAGCCGCAGATACCGGCACGGCACACGAAGTCAAACTGCAGCGTCGGGTCCTGCTCGTTGCGCAGGTCGTTGAGCGCAATGAAGAGCGTCATCGAGTCCGTTTCCTGGAGCTCGTACGTCTGCATGTGCGGAACGCTGTCAGGATCCTGCGGGTTGTAGCGGAGGATGCTGATCTTGAGAAGACGATGCTTCTTGGCGGGAGCATCAACCTTGGTCTGGGTCTTTTCCTGGGTCATTTTTCAAAGCTCCCCGTGATTAGTCATTGAGCGGCTCGTCGATGCGCTCATTGCGGCCCTGCAGGCGCTTGGGCAGCATGTTCATGAACGGCATGATCGCGTCCTGGATGGCCCAGCGATCCTTGCCCTCGGCCTCCATCTTCTGACGGATGGCGTCGACCTCGGCCTGGCGCTTGGCGGACTCGGGGTTCTCGATGTAGTTCTTCACACCGTAGCCGCGGAAGCCCGGCGGGAGCTCCATCTTCGAGATGTCGAGATCCTTGTAGGAGAGGGTCGGGAGCGTGTCGCCCTCGTTCCACGTGGCGATGGTGCGCTTGAGCCAGTTGACGTCGTCGCGGACCGAGTAGTCCTCGCGGAAGTGAGCGCCGCGGGACTCCTTGCGGTCACGGGCGCCCATGGCGACCGTGAGGGCGACGCGGAGCATCGAGCGGGTGCGGTAGGCGTACACGAGCTCGGGGTTGTTGCCGGCGATGTCCTTGACGGCGATGTTGAAGGAGCGCTTGTAGAGCTGCTCGAGCTCGTCGACGGCCTCCTCCATGTCCTTGCCCTTGCGGAAGATGCCGATCTTGGTCGTCATGATCTCCTGCATGCGGGTGCGGAGCGCAACGGCGTCTTCGTTGCCGGTGTTCTTGAGGTAGCCGTTCAGCTCGGCCTGCTCCTTGGCGAGGGCGTCGTAGATGAGCGAGGTCGGGATGTCGATGCCGTTCTCGGGCTTGTCGCAGAAGTCGGCGATGAACTCACCGACGATCATGCCGGCGACGACGGTCTCGGCAACGGAGTTGCCGCCGAGGCGGTTGAAGCCGTGCATATCCCAGCAGGCGGCTTCGCCGGCGGCGAAGAGGCCCTTGAGGGTCTCGGACTCACCGGTGGGCTTCGTGCGGACGCCGCCCATGGTGTAGTGCTGGGCCGGACGGACAGGCACCCACTCCTTGGTCGGGTCAACGCCGAGGAAGTAGTGGCAGATTTCGTAGACTTCGCGCAACTTGTGCTTGATGTGGTGTTCGCCGAGCAGCGTGATGTCGAGCCAGAGGTGCTCGCCGTACTTCGTCTTCACGCCCTTGCCCATGGCGATGCGCTCTTCCATGCGGCGGGAGACCACGTCGCGGGAGGCGAGTTCCTTCTTCTCGGGCTCGACGTCCGGCATGAAGCGGTAGCCGTCGACGTCGCGGAGCAGACCGCCGTCACCGCGGCAGCCCTCGGTCACGAGAATGCCGGCCGGGAAGATGCCGGTCGGGTGGAACTGGATGGCTTCCATGTTCGAGAGGGTGGCGACGCCCGTCTTGAGAGCGAGGTCATAGCCCGTGCCGTCGCAGATCACGGCGTTCGTCGTGACGCGGTAGATACGGCCGGCACCGCCCGTGGCGATGGCCGTGGCCTTCGAAACGTAGGCCATGAGCTCGCCCGTGATCAGGTCACGGACGATGGCGCCGTAGCAGCGCTTGCCGTCATGGATCAGGGAGAGCGCCTCAACGCGCTCGATCACCGGAACCTGCTCGGCGATGATGCGGTCGGAGACCGTGTTGAGCATCGCGTGGCCCGTGCAGTCCGAGACGTAGCAGGTACGCCACTTCTTCGTGCCGCCGAAGTCGCGCTGGTTCATCATGCCCTGCGCTTCCTTGCGCTCGGTCAGGGTGACCTTCTCACCGTTGATGATCACCTGACGGTCGCCAGCGGTGATGCGGGACCAGGGGCAGCCCCAGGCGGCGAGCTCGCGCACGGCCTTCGGGGAGGTGTTGACGAACATGCGGACGACTTCCTGGTCGGCGCCCCAGTCGGAGCCGCGGACCGTGTCGCCGAAGTGGACGTCCTCGTTGTCGCCGACGCCCTTGATCACGTTGCCGAGAGAGGCCTGCATGCCGCCCTGGGCAGCCTTCGAGTGGCTGCGCTTCGGCGGAACGAGAGAGAGGACGATCGAGTCGTGGCCGCGGCGCTTGGCCGCCACAGCCATGCGGAGGCCGGCAAGGCCGCCGCCGATGACCAGCACGTCGGTGTAGATGATTTTCATGAGTTTTTCCTCGGATATCCCGCTGGGGTTGTAACTTAAGCAGCGGGAGGATCGGCGCGTGGCTCCTGTCCACGCGTCCGTCCAGTCTTGCCAATAGCGAATGCCGCCCCGCTGCGAGGCAGCCGCCGCTGTTGTGACCTTTCGGCCGATTCCCTTTGTGTGACTTTTCGCCGGAGACAGCCGCAATTGCAAGAGGCACAGAAACCGCCTTCCCGTGAGTCTCCTGAGAACTCACAGGATGCTGTCGCTGCGCCTCCGGCTTCCGAAGCCGTGACTGGGGAAAAGCACGGCAGGGGGTCTTGTGCGCGGTAAGCCGGCGGGTCCTCTTTCTGGGTCTTTCACCCAAGGCGGACCGCTTGGGAAGCATAGGTCTCCCTGTCCCGAGGGAATCCTTTCTTCTCATCCTGGAAGACCTTCCTTCGGGCACCTCCTCCGGACTGATCCGGGGGCGCGCTCCGTGCGGGCCGGTCTTCCGCCCAAATTCATCTGCGTCGCTGTTCTCCTTTGAGCGAAGCAGTCGAACTAAGGACGGAGGCGATAGCGTCACCTCTCTCGGTTTCCCCGGGCCCCTTCCCGCCTGTGAAGCGATGGGTTCCGAAGAGTTCCTCCGCACGCCGACCCTGATCGATACACACGCGCGGGAGACCCCATGAGAAGTAGATCTCGGCCGCCCCCATAGCACTGAATGCTTACCCCGGCGGGGGAACGGCCTCGTCCGCTTCCCGGACCCCATACCCCTCACTTGGTGTAGAGACCTTGGAAAACGAAGGGAGTTTAACTTTCACCACACCTCGAACTATATCAGCACTAACCCGGAGATACACCCTCTCATTTGATACAACCACCTGCCTAGACGGGGTCTTGACACTCGAGGGTTTCGTCGCATCTTTTCCCTTGAATACAAACACTTACGGGCAAAATTTCCTTCCCCGCCGCAAAAACGGCCGCCCATACTCTATTACTCCTTACAGAGTACGGACAAACCCTAGTACCTGAATTTCCGCTGAAACCGAACACCCCGTTCGGCACTTCCGGCCGCTTCTTACGCATTTGTGCGTACATATCGGGACCGTCTCCGCGCTTCGCCGGTGCGGTCGAAGTCGTTTCCGTTTGTGAAAAAAAGCATCAGGGCGATAGCCTCCCTCACTATTGAAGCCGCGACGCCGATAGAATTCACCCTATTGGACGGCGAAGGGCGCCGTTCCAAGGAAACGCCGCGGCCCCGGCATCCTGCGCGGGGCGAGATTCCGTGCCTTCCCGTTCTTCAGGAGGCAGAGAGGAGAAACACATGTCCCGTCGCATCATTCATTCCGACAATGCCCCGGCCGCCATCGGCCCCTACAGCCAGGCCGTCGCCGACGAAACGACGCTCTACTGCTCGGGCCAGCTCGGCCTCGACCCGGCCACGGGCGCGCTCGCAGAGGGCGCCGCGGCCCAGGCGCGTCAGGCCTTCACGAACCTCAAGAACGTGATCGAAGCGGCCGGCGCCTCGATGGAGGACATCATGAAGGTGACGATCTTCCTCACGAGCATGGACAACTTCGGTGCCGTCAACGAGGCGATGCAGGCCTTCTGCTCCGCCCCCTACCCGGCCCGCTCCTGCTTCGCGGTCGCCGCCCTCCCGAAGGGCGGCCTCGTGGAGATCGAGGCGATCGTCTCGCTCAAGCGCTGAGGACACCCCATTGAACGGGCAGGCGAAGGCGGCTCCCCGCGCCGCAACGGGACCACGCGCAGCCGGCGTGCTGCGCACGGGCAAACTCGCGCCGCTCAATGAGCGGCTCGCGAAGCTCGGCCTCGTCACGGACTGGGACTTCATCCTGCACCTGCCGCTGCGCTACGAGGACGAGACCCGCATCGACCCGATCGGGATGCTCACCCCGAACGAGCCTGCTCAGGTCCAGGGCGAGGTGCTCACCTGCCGCATGGTCGAGACGGGCCGCGGGCAGCAGCTCGTGGCCGAGATCCGCGACGACACGGGCGTCCTTGCGCTTCGCTTCATCCACTACTACCCGGGCACGCAGAGCAATCTCAAGCCCGGCACGGTCGTGCGCGTCTTCGGCGAGGCCCGTCCCGCCTGGGGCGGCGGCCTCGAGATGATCCACCCGAAGGTGAGGAAGCCCGTCGCGAGCGAGGAAACGCTCCCCTCGGCCCTCACCCCGGTCTATCCGCTCGGCGAGAACATCCAGCAGAACTGGCTGAGAAAGCGCATCGCCCGCGCGCTCATGGACCTGCAGGGCATGGAGGATCCGATTCCGAAGGCGCTCACCGAGCCCCTCGGTCTCCCCGGGCTGCGCGCCTCGCTCGAGTACCTCCATTCGCCCCCGCCCGACGCGAACGCCGCGGCGCTATCCGAGCGCACCGACCCGCACTGGCAGCGGCTCAAGTTCGACGAGCTCGTCGCGCAGCAGATCACCCTGCGGGAAATGCGCACGCTCGCCGCCCGTGACCGCGCGCCCGAGCTCATTGAGCCCGCGCCCGGGAGCCCGGCCGAGCTGATGCCGAAGTTCCGTGCCGTGCTTCCCTTCCGCCTCACCGGCGCGCAGGAGCGCGTCTGGGGCGAGATCGAGCGCGACCTCGCGCAGAGCGCCCCGATGCACCGCCTCGTGCAGGGCGACGTCGGCAGCGGCAAGACCGTCGTCGCCGCGATGGCCGCGCTCCGTGCCATTGAGGCCGGTTTCCAGGCCGCGCTCATGGCGCCGACCGAGATCCTCGCCGAGCAGCACTTCCGCCGCATCGTCTCCTGGCTCGAGCCGCTCGGCATCCGCACCGTCTGGCTCACCGGCCGGCAGAAGACCGCCGAGCGCCGCGAGGCGATCGAACGCATCGCCTCGGGCGAGGCGCAGCTCGCCGTCGGCACCCACGCGCTCATCCAGGAGGGCGTCGCGTTCGCGAACCTCGGGCTCGCGATCGTCGACGAGCAGCACCGCTTCGGCGTCGCGCAGCGCCTCGCGCTCTCGCGCGCCGCCCGGCCCGCGGGCGAGGCCGATGACGCCCCCGCGCGAAAGCCCCACCTGCTGATGCTCTCCGCCACGCCGATCCCGCGCACGCTCGCGATGAGCTACCTCGCCGACATTGACGTCTCCGTGATCGACGAGCTCCCGCCCGGGCGGTCGCCGATCGAGACCAAGCTCGTGCGCCTCGACCGCCGCGACGCCGTCGTCGGCGTCGTGAAGAGCACCTGCGCGACGTGCCGCCAGGTCTACTGGGTCTGCCCCCTGATCGAGGAGAGCGAGGCGCTCGACCTCACCCCGGCCGTGGACTGCGCCGCCGATCTTGCGGCGCGGCTCCCGGACCTGAAGGTCGGGCTCCTGCACGGCGCGATGACCTCCGCCGAGAAGGAGAGCGTGATGAGCGCCTTCACAAATGGCGAGATCAACGTGCTCGTCTCCACCACCGTGATCGAGGTGGGCGTCGACGTCCCCAACGCCACGCTCATGGTGATCGAGCACGCCGAGCGCTTCGGCCTCGCGCAGCTCCACCAGCTCCGCGGCCGCGTCGGCCGCGGCGCCGGGCGGAGCGCCTGCGTGCTTCTCTACGACGAGCGGCTCTCGGCCGTGGGCCGCGAGCGCCTGCGCATCATCCGCGAGAGCACCGACGGCTTCGAGATCGCCCGCCGTGACCTTGAGCTGCGCGGCCCCGGCGAGTTCCTCGGCGAAGCCCAGTCCGGCATGCCGATGCTGCGGTTCGCCAACCTCGAGACCGACGGCCTTCTCGTCGAGGCCGCCCGTGACGCGGCCTCCCGGATGCTCGCCGAATGCCCCGACGCGGCGCTCAGGCTCGCGCGCCGCTGGTTCCGGGCCCGCGCCGACCTCCTCACCGCCTGATTCCCGAAACAATCATGCAGTCCCCTTCCTCCAACACTCCCCCCGTTGACAACCTCCCATGACACTCACTGAACTCAAGTACGTCATCGCTGTCGCCCGCGAGCGCCACTTCGGCCGTGCCGCCGAGAGCTGCTTCGTGAGTCAGCCCTCACTCTCCGTCGCCGTGCGCAAGCTTGAGGAGGAGCTCGGCGTCACGATCTTCGAGCGCCGCTCGAACGACATCGCCGTCACCGAGATCGGCGCTCGCATCGTCGAGCAGGCCCAGAAGGTGGTCGAGGAGGCCCG
This sequence comes from Sutterella sp., assembly GCF_030539355.1. Classification (GTDB taxonomy): domain Bacteria; phylum Pseudomonadota; class Gammaproteobacteria; order Burkholderiales; family Burkholderiaceae_F; genus Sutterella. The sequence continues at coordinate 20,523 of NZ_JAUNSF010000028.1, read as the reverse complement.
CCGCATCGCCGAGATCGCCCACCAGGGCCAGGATCCGCTCAACGGGCCGCTGCGCGTGGGCTCGATCTTCACGATCGGGCCGTACTTGCTCCCCGAGCTCATCGCCGGCATGACGGCCTCGACGCCGGGCATGCCCCTCATCCTCGAGGAGGGCTTCACGACGGACCTGCTCGCCAAGCTCCGCACGGGCGAGATCGACGTCGCCATCTGCGCTAACACGCTCGTCGACACGGGCTTCATGACCGAGGAGATCTACGAGGAGACCTTCGTCGTGGCCGTCCCCTCGCACCACGCGTGGGTGAACCGCACGTCGGTGGGCACCGACGAACTCCGCGACCAGACGATGCTGCTTCTCGGCGCCGGCCACTGCTTCCGCGACCAGATCCTCGGCGTCTGCCCGGACCTCGCCCGCTTCAGCCTCAACGCCTCCGACGTGCAGCGCACGGTCGAGGGCTCGAGCCTGCAGACGATCTTCCACATGGTCGCCCAGGGTCTCGGCATCACGGTGCTCCCGGCCTCGGCCGTCCCCTACCTCACCGGGCTCTCGCACTCGATCAAGATCCTGCCCTTCAAGGACCCGGTGCCCTCGCGCCGCGTGCTCCTCGTCTGGCGCAAGAGCTTCCCGCGCGAGGCGGCGATCACGGCGCTGCGCGAGGCGATGCAGAGCATTCACCTGAACGGCTGCGCCCCCGTGCACGAAGAGCCCCGGATGCGCTGACCCCGCCCCTTCCACCCTTCTCCTCAGAGGAGACCCGCCATGGCTGACCCGACCGAATCCGGCCCCGTCGAAACGCATCCCGCAGAGGCGCACGAGCGCCCGCACCTGAGGATGGCCGACCTGGCGACGGGCTTCAGCGACCGCATCGACGTGATCGTGCGCATCGCGCTGATGGTCGTCGTGGCGGTCGGCTGCTACCTCGTGCTGCAGCCCTTCCTCACGGCGATCCTGATCGCCGCCGTGCTCGCCGTGGTGACCTGGCCGCTCTTCAAGAAACTTCGCGCCGCGATGCGGCAGTCCTCGGGAGCCGCGACCACGGTGATGGTGGTGCTCATCGTCGTCACCTTCCTCATTCCGGTCTCCTTCCTCTCGGTCGCGCTCGCGCAGCAGATCCCGAAGTGGATCGCCGTCGTCGCGGCGTGGCTCAAGGACCCCTCCCCGGTGCTCGACGCGATCGCGGACATTCCCTACGCGGGCGCGTGGCTTCACGAGCAGCTCGCGCAGGCGATCGACCCCGCGGCCTTCGGCAGCACCGTGCAGCGCATCATCGACCCGCTCACCTCGTGGTTCGTCAACGCCGCGGTCCACGCCGGCAACGGCCTCGTGCAGCTCGCGCTCGTCACCTTCATCGTGTTCTTCTTCTACCGCGACGGCGCGTGGTTCGCGGACCGCATCTCGGAGCTCGTCGCCCGCGTCTCCGGCGGCATCGCGAGCGAGATCACGGGGATCCTCGTCAACACCACCCGCTCGGTCGTCTTCGGCATCATCGGCACCGCGATCGGCCAGGGACTCGTCGCGGGCATCGGCTTCTGGATCGCGGGCGTCCCGGGCGTGCTGATGCTCTCTTTTGCCGTGTGCCTGCTCTCGGTCATTCCCGTCGGCCCCCCGCTCATCTGGATCCCGGCCGCGGTCTGGCTCTACACGCAGGGCAACCTCGGCATGGCGGTCTTCCTCGCCTGCTGGGGCACCTTCGGCATCTCGAGCGTTGACAATTTCCTCAAGCCCGTCCTCATCTCCCGCGGCAGCTCCATGCCGATCGCGCTCATCTTCCTCGGCGTCTTCGGCGGCGTGCTCGCCTTCGGGTTCCTCGGCCTCATCCTAGGCCCGGTGCTCCTCGCCGTCGGCCTCGCGCTCTTCACGGCGTGGCTCAAGCGCCCCGTGATCAAGCTCGCGAACCGCGCGGCGGAGCTCGCCGAGCAGAAGGCGCACGAAGCCGATGAGGCCGCGGCGCCCGAAGCCTCCGGGGAGAATCCCGGGGAGAGGAAAGCCTGACCGACTCCGGCAGACCCCGTCCCATTGAAAAGGCCGCCCGGTTCGCATCCAGGGCGGCCTTCGCGTCTGAAGAGGAAAAGCGGACGTCAGTCGCAGTGCGCCATCACCTTGATGGCAAGCCCGCCGCGGCTCGTCTCGCGGTACTTCGCGTTCATGTCCTTGCCGGTCTCGTACATGGTGGCGATCACCTTGTCGAGCGGCACGCGCGGGGCGCTCGTGCGGCGGAGCGCCATGCGGGCGGCGTTGACCGCCTTGACGGCGTAGATGGCGTTGCGCTCGATGCAGGGCACCTGCACCTGGCCGTTCACCGGGTCGCAGGTGAGGCCGAGCGAGTGCTCCATGGCGATCTCGGCCGCGGTGCAGACCTGAATCGGGTTGCCGCCCATCACCTCGGTGAGACCCGCGGCCGCCATCGAGCAGGCCACGCCCACCTCGCCCTGGCAGCCGACCTCGGCGCCCGAGATGGAGGCATTCAGTTTGAAGAGCACGCCGATCACCGCGGCGGCGAGGAAGAAGCGCAGGCACTCCTCGTCGGTGGGGTCGCCCAAGAACTTGCCCCAGTACGCGAGCACGGCGGGAATCACGCCGCACGCGCCGTTCGTGGGCGCGGTGACGACGCGCCCGCCCGCGGCGTTCTCCTCGCTCACGGCGAGCGCGAACATGTTGATCCAGTCGATGACGGCGAGCGGATCGACGCTCGTGCGGCCGGAGCTCAGGAGCTGTCGGCGGAGCGCCGGCGCGCGGCGTTGCACGCGCAGCGGCCCGGGGAGCAGCCCCTCGGTCATCGTGCCGCGATGGATCGCCTCCTGCATCACCTCGTTGACGCGCCGGAAGTGCGCCTCGATCTCCTCGAGGGGCCTGAGGGCCTTCTCGTTCTCGAGCGCGAGGCACGAGACAGAGAGTCCCGTGTCGTTGCAGGCCTCAAGCAGCTGCTCGGCCGAGCTGAAGGGGTGCGGGATCGCCACCTTCTCGGGCGGCTCGTCATGGAAGTGCTCCTCGTCGACGATGAAGCCGCCGCCGATCGAGTAATAGGTCTTCTCGAGAAGGAGCTTCCCCTCGCCGTCCCACGCGTGCAGGATCATGCCGTTCTCGTGGAGCGGCAGGAAGTCCGAGTGAAAGGCGATGCCGGGGAAATCCACCTCGCGCTCGCCGCCCAAATCGATCACCTTACGCTCGCGCGTGTCGGCGATGCGCTTCGGGATCTCCTCGAGCGGCACCGTGTCGGGGAGGAACCCCTCGAGACCGAGGATGATCGCCTCGTCGGTGCGGTGGCCGTGGCCCGTGAGCGAGAGCGAGCCGTAGACGTCGGCGCCGACGCGGGCGACTCTGTCGAAGAGGCCGGCCGCGCGCAGCTCGGCGCAGAACGCCTCGCCCGCGCGCATCGGACCCACGGTGTGCGAGCTCGACGGCCCGATGCCAATCTTGAAGATGTCCAATGCACTGATCATGTCGTTTTCGGGGCAAACAAATTGATCGGACCGTCCCTCTCCCGGCGGAGAGCGGTTCGGCAGGCGGCAGAGTGTGCGTCCGCACAGAAAAATGAAGCAAGCTTCGGACCAAAAAGAGCCCGCCCGGAAAAGCATTTCCGCGAGCGGGCTTCTTGGCTTGCATCCCCTTCCGGGAGGGCTTCAGGCCCTCAAGGAAGGGGAGAAACGGCTTTAGACCATCAGGATCGCGCAGGCGATGACCGCGAGGAACATCGGGAGCGCGGTGCGCTTGACGATTTCGACCGGCGAGACCATCGCGATGCCCGAGACGAGAATCGTGACGCCCGCGAGCGGCGACATCGTGCGGCCAGCGGCGCCGGCGAGGAAGGCGAGACCGCCCAGGCCCTCGATCGTCATGCCGAAGTCCTTGGCGTGCGGGGTGACCGTCTCGTTGAAGGCCAGCGTGGCGGCGTCACCGGAGCCGGTGATCACGCCCATGAGGAACGGGCCGATCGAGCCGCCCCAGCGGGCGATCTCGTTGGATTCCTTCAGGGCGGAGACGAACACGTCGATGAGGCCGGCGGTCTTGAGGCCGGCGGCGAAGACGCCCGCGGCGATGATGATGCCCATCACGTCAGCGTAGCCCTTGCCCGTGCCGGCGAAGAACTCCTTCGTGAAGGTCTGCGGGTTGCAGCGGGCGACGCAGAGCGCGATCACGGCGCCGAGCACCATGGCCTGCGCCACGCCCATCTTGATGAACGGGCACCAGACGTTGCCGACGACGAGGATCGTGATCGGAACGAGCGGGACGAGCGCGCGGATCGGGCTCGGGACGAAGTCATCGTTCTTCTGCAGCTTGCTCTCGTCGACCGTGGCGTTCTTGTCGCCCTTGTGGTCGCCGAGGAGGAAGCACATGATCAGCGTGCCGACGACGCCGAAGACGCCGACCATCACCGAGTACGGGGCATGGAACGCGATGAAGTCCATCACGTCAATGCCGGCCATGTTGGCGACGTACGGGTTGTGGGACGTGCCGGGCGAGAGGTACGAGCCGATCGTGCCGGCAAGCACCGCGGCGGCGGCGCCGGCGGGCTTGATGCCCGCGCGGAGCATCACCGGGATCAGCGTGGAGCCGACGGCGGCGGCGCAGCCGGCGGCCGACGGGATGGCGATGTTCACGAAGAACGTGATCACCGTGCAGACCGGGATGAGGAAGATGCCGAGGCCGCGGATCGGCGAGGCGAGGTAATGCACGAGCGAGCGGTCGGCATTGGTGTACTTGGCGACGAACGCGAAGCCCATCGACGAGCAGATCGCCATAACGAGCGAGTTGTTCGTCATCGACTTGGCGAAGGCGTCAAGACCGCCGATGAGGTTCCACGAGATCAGGCAGAGGAAAAGACCTGACGCGATGAGAACGAGGCGCGTCTCGTAGCGCTTGATGAGGCCGTAGATGACGGCGAAGATTGCCAGTACGGCAACCCATTCAGTGATGCCCATTTGAAGAGATCTCCCTTGGATGGCAAAGAGTTGAAGATTTCGGTTTTGTTGTAGTTGTCAGACCGCGGCAATTATGCCTTCAGGCGTAGCTCAGAGGAGGTAGGAGAACCCCCTGCTCCGTCTAGGGTATTCTCCTAGCCTCGGCGAAAAACTGCAAGAAAAAAGCGCTCGCCTGAACCTGTCAGACGGGCGCTTTCCGCATGGCGCGAACCGGATGCGGCGTCAGATCTTGAAGACCTCGCGGCGGTAGAAGCGCAGTTCCTCGATGCTGTCGGCGATGTCCGAGAGCGCCTGGTGCTTGTTGACCGACGTGCCCACCCAGGCCTTCTCCGGAGCCCAGCGGCGGCAGAGCTCCTTGATGGTCGAGACGTCGATCGAGCGGTAGTGGAAGTAGCGCTCCATGCCGGGGAGCCAGCGCGCCATGAAGCGGCGGTCCTGGCCGATCGTGTTGCCGCACATCGGGCTCTTGCCTTCGGGCACGAACCGGCGGAAGGTCTCCGTGAAGATCCTCGCGCACTCCTCCTCGCTCACGGTGCTCTCGCGCACGCGGGCGACGAGACCCGACTTCGTGTGCGTCTCGGTGTTCCAGGCGTCCATGGAGGCGATCACCTCCTCGCTCTGGTGCACGGCCACGACCGGGCCCTCGTGGAGGATGTTGAGGTTGCGGTCGGTGATGATCGCGGCGACCTCGATCACGCGGTTCACCTCGGGCTGCAGGCCCGTCATCTCCATGTCGATCCAGATGAGGTTGTCGTCGGCGTAGGAGGGGTCACGTTCGATCTGAGGAGCGGCGGTCATGTTCGGTCTTCTTTCCTGATGGCTGATGTCTGAGGCTGCGGTTCCCGAAGGGCGGCGCGTCCGCCCCGGTTCCGGCTTCGGGGGGAAGTCTAGCGCAGCGGACCGCGATGCTGATCCGTCAATTTGACTGCGGACGGCACTGAGACCCGTTGCCCGCGCGACGGTGAGACCGGATGCCGCGGCCCCTGAGCCGGGAAGCCTCAGCGAAACTGAGACCGGACGGAAGGAACCGGAAAAGAACTAACAAGAACTAGCATTAATTTCCTATACTTTTCCGGTTTCTCCCCTCCTGACTCAATCACACCGTGGATCCCTACAGCAATCCGTTCGCACCCGGCGCGGGCTGCACGCCTCCCGAACTCGCCGGCCGTGACGACATCTTCGACGAGGCCGCCGTCGCCTGCGGCCGGGCTGCCCGCGGCCGCAATGCTCGGCCCATGATGCTTCTCGGCCTGCGCGGCACGGGCAAGACGGTTCTGCTTCAGGAAATAGCAAAGCGCTCCCGTCAGAAGGACTGTCTCGTCACTTTCGCGGAGGCCTCCGAAGGGAAGCCTCTCGCGCATCTTCTATATCCGGAGATGCGCGAGACATTGATTGCTCTGTCGAATTCAGAACAGTCCGGGGAGCTTGCGAAAAAAGGCTTTCACGCCCTCAAGAGCTTCGCCTCGGTCTGCAGGATCAGGACCAGGGAATGGGAAGCAGGCATCGACCCGTCCGATGTCAGCGGACCCGCTGCTTCAGGGGATCTGCAGAGAGACCTGGCCGACCTTTTCAAGCTGTTAGGGAATGCCGCTCAGTCAGCGGGCAAGGTCTGGGTGCTTCTGATTGATGAGGTTCAGTACCTGCAGAACAATGACCTGTCCGCGCTGATTGTCGTCATGCATCAGGTTGCGCAGCTCAGCCTCCCGATTGTGTTCGTCGGGGCGGGGCTGCCGCAGATTGCAAGACTTGCCGGCGAAGCAAGGTCGTGCGCCGAGAGACAGTTCCATTTCAATGAAATCGGAAATCTCTCCGCCGAAGATGCAGAAAAAGCCGTCAGAAAGCCTCTGGAGGAGGAAAAGGCATCCATCACGCAGAAAGCCATGGCCGAGCTCTTCAGCGGGACTCAGGGCTATCCCTTCTTCCTTCAGGCCTGGGCGTTCCATGCGTGGAACATTGCCGAAGGGCCGGCAATCACCGAAGCGGACATCGCGGCTTCCTGCAGAAAAACCATCGGGGATCTCGACTCCGGATTCTTCAGGGTTCGCTTTGATCGTCTGTCAAAAACGGAAATCCGGTTTGTCGAGGCCATGGCCTCTCTCGGAGACGGTCCCTATGCCATCGGCAAGATCGCGGAAGTACTGAAGAAGCAGCCCAGATCACTCGGCCCGACGAGAGCCTCCATCATGGAAAAAGGCATGATCTACGCCCCCAGGTACGGGGAACTCGACTTCACCGTCCCCCTCTTCGCTGATTTCATGCGCCGACGAAACCCGGACGGTGCGGCCGAGTGAGCACATCTCGCCGACGATCTCAGGCAAGGCTCGGGATGTTCATAGATAATGCAGAGTCATTCCGCCGTCATTACCCAGCCGCCGCCCTTTGATGCAAGAAACCGCCAGTCTCATTGAGCACGTATTCCTCATCGCCGTCGTACTCTTTCTGCTGATCGAGTGCGTCCTCACCGCCCGCCAGATCCTCTCGGCCGAGCGCTCGGTGGGAACAGTGCCCGAGGGCTTCGACAACCATCTCTCGCTCGCGGCGCACAGGAAGGCGGCGGCCTTCACGACGGAGACGGCGCTCGCGAACCTCGTCCTCGCCTTCGCCGGCGCGGCCTTCGCGGCGCTCATGACGGCCGGCCACGGCCTCACCGTGATCGCGGCCTTCTTCGAGACGCTCACCGGGAACACGCTCCTCGTGGAGTGGCTTCTCGTCGTCACCGTCGCCGTCGCGGCGCTTCTCGTCGAGTTTCCCTTCGGCTGGGTCGCGCGCTACCGCGTCAAGGAGCGCTTCGGCTACCAGAAGAGCTCGCGGCTTGAGTGGCTGAGGAAAACCTTCACCCGCACCGCCGCGGGCTTCGCCGTGGCGCTTCCCGCGAGCGCCGTCGCGCTCACGCTCTTCGAGATCTGCGGCCGATGGTGGTGGCTGCTCCTCTGGTTCCTCTGGCTCGCGCACCTCTTCTGGCGCTGGAAGCTCTCGCTCTGGCGCGGCACCGCCTGGAGCCGCATCTCGCGCCCGGTCGAGAACGAGGACTTCCGCGCCCTCGTGAAGGACTTCCTCGCCGCGCACAAACTGCAGATGACCGACCTCGTCATCATGACGCGCCCCGGCGGCTGGAAGCACACGGACGTGCTCTTGGTCGGCACCGGCTCGCGCCGGAGCGTCCTCATCTTCGCGCACGCCGCGGCGAAGCTCACCCGTCAGGAGCTCCTCGCCCTCATCGCGCTCGCAGTCGCCCGGGTGAAGCACTTCCACGCCTTCTGGCGCATCCTCTTTCATGCGGTCGCGGGCCTCATCGTCTGCGCCGCCGTCGGCTGGGGATCCTCCGAGGCCGCGTTCTTCGCGGGGCTCGGCTTCTCGCCCGCCCTCACCGTGATGCAGCCCGGCAGCCACGCGGGGTTCGCCATCGCGCTCGCGATCGTCACCTTCCCCTTCCTCTTCTTCCCGCTGAAGCCCCTCATCCATTTCTTCTCGCGCATTCTCACCCACTCCGCCGACCGCTTCGCCGCGATGACCGTGGGCACGGGGCCGCTCGTGCGCGCGATCGCCAAGCTCCACCGCGACTACCGCAACACGCTCACGCCCTCGCACGGCTACTCGCTCTTCCACTACGCGCGTCCCCACGCCGGGCGCCGCGTCGGCAGGCTCATGCACACCGCGCGACAGCTCCAGTGGAAGCTCGAGGAGCCCAGTGACCTCATCCGCTTCCGCGTCTCGCCCTACCTTGACCGGGAGCACCCGGAGCGCACCGTGCTCGCCGACGAGCAGGCGATCCGCCAGCGGGAGCGCGCCAGCCGCGCCGCCTTCGACCGGGCGCGCGCGGCCGCGGCGCTTGAGGCGGAGCTCCAGGTCGAGCACCCCCTTGTCATTGACGACGGACTCGGCGATGATGCGCCCGCGGCCGGGACGGACTCCGCCGCTGAGAAACAAGAGACCCAGACGAGCAGCACGAAATGAGCAAGGCACCGAGAAGGAAACGCGCCCCGGCGGAGACCCAGGAAGCCCCGGCCTTCACCGGCCGCGTCACGGCCGGCCACGGGCGTCACTTCGTCGTGACGCTCCCTTCGGGCGAGCGCATCCTCGCGCACCGACGCGGCAAGAAGGGCGACGTCACCGTGGGTGACGTGGTCGGCTGCTCCGCCCCCGTCTCCGGCGTCGCCGCGATCGAGTCGATCGAGGAGCGCAGGACGCTCCTCTACCGCTCGGACGAGTGGCGCGTGAAGACGCTCGCAGCCAACGCCGACCTCGCGGTCATCGTCTACGCGGCCCGCCCCACCTTCAACCCGTGGTTCATCTGGAAGGCGCTCCTTGCGGCGCATCAGGCCGGGATCCCCGCGCTCGTGATCCGCAACAAGACCGACCTCGCGGACGGAGCGGAGGCCGCGGCCGCGCAGGCAGCGCTGCTGAGATCAATCGGCGAGGACGTGATCGAGCTCTCCGCCACGACCGACCCCGAGGGCGCGAGGAAGCTGCTGCTTGAAAAGCTCACCGGCCGCACGGCGCTCTTGGTCGGCCAGTCCGGCATGGGGAAGTCGACAATCCTCAACCTCCTCGTCCCCGAGGCGCAGGCCGAGACGCGCGAATACTCCGAGGCGCTTGACCTCGGCAAGCAGACCACCACCGCCGCGCAGTGGCACGCCGCCCCCTTGTGGCAGGGCGCCGTCATCGACACGCCGGGCTTCCAGGAGTTCGGTCTCGCGCATCTCTCGCTCTCGGACATCCTGCGCGCGATGCCCGACATCGCGAAGCACGTCGAGGGGTGCCGGTTCTTCAACTGCCGTCACCTCCATGAGCCCGGCTGCAACGTTAAGGCCGCGCTCGAGCGGGGCGACATCGACCCCGCGCGCTACGCCTTCTACGAGGCGGTCGCGAAGGACGCCGATCCGATTCCGCGGTGACACCTGCGACCCTGCAACGGTTCCATACTCGATTTGGCTAATTCTCCCGGGGTATGGATTTTTGGTGTTTTCCGCCTCTAGAATCGCCTGTTCCGACACCAAAAAAACAAAAAAAATTCCGCCACCCCCGGAGACCCAAAGAGATATGAATGAAGGACGAGTCGTACCGGTGAGACCAGTGCGTGTGATCACGCGCCCGGCGCTCCCGATTCCGCAGGCCGGCGAGATCCGCCGCGAGGGCGGCGCCTGGCGTGACCGCCTCGGGCGCCCGCTCACGGACCTGCGCATCTCCGTCACCGATCACTGCAACTTCCGCTGCCGCTACTGCATGCCGAAGGAGAAGTTCGCGAAGAACCACCAGTTCCTCGCGATGACGGAGCTCCTCACCTTCGAGGAGATCCTCCGCGTCTCCCGCATCGCCGTGAGAAACGGCATCGAGAAGATCCGTCTCACCGGGGGCGAGCCGCTTCTGAGGAAGGGCATCGAGGGGCTCGTGGCCGACCTCGCGCAGCTGAAGACTCCTGCGGGCAAGCCCATCGACCTCGCGATGACGACGAACGGGTCGCTCCTCGTGCGAAAAGCCGAGGCTCTGAAGGCCGCAGGGCTCAAACGCGTCACCGTGTCGCTCGACGCCATCGACGAGGAGATCTTCCAGGGCTTCAACGACGTGGGGTACCCCGCCGCCAAGGTGCTCGAGGCGATCGACTTCGCGCAGAAGACCGGTCTCAAGGTGAAGGTCAACACCGTCGTGAAGAAGGGCGTCAACGAGGGCGAGATCGTGCGCATCGCGGAGCGCTTCCGCGGCACGGGCGTGATCCCGCGCTTCATCGAGTACATGGACGTCGGCAACGCCAACGGCTGGCGGATGGACGAGGTCGTGCCCTCGCGCGAAGTGGTCTCCCGCATCGCCGAGCGCTGGCCCGTCGAGCCCATGGCCCACACGACGCCGGGCGAGACCGCCTCGCGCTGGCGCTACACGGACGGCTCGGGCGAGTTCGGCGTCATCAGCTCGGTCACGCAGAACTTCTGCCGCACCTGCTCGCGCGTTCGCCTCTCGATGGAGGGGCGCCTCTACCTCTGCCTCTTCGCCTCGATCGGCTACGACATCCGCACCATGCTCCGCGGCGGCTGCACCGAGAAGGAGCTTGAGGACGCGTTCGGCCGCATCTGGACCAACCGCGAGGACCGCTACTCCGAGCTCCGTGCGCTCGGCGCGGCTCCCGAGCGCGACAAGGTCGAGATGAATTACATCGGCGGGTGACGCTTTCCCGCGGTTTTTCCGCATCGCGGGAGAGGAATTCCTGGGAAATGCGCCGCTCATCCCGGTTCGCTCACGGCGACTCGGGAATATGGCGCAGGCGCGCTTTTTGCTCGCTCACCTATACTTCCTCTCCGCGGAGTCTCCATTCATGCCCGGAAACAGGGCACGGCAGGTCGTGCCGGACTCCGGCGCCGCCCCGGTGAAGTGCATGCTGCACGCTTTTCCGACGCCTCCTCCCTCAAGGAGGCACCGGAAAAGGGAATTGAAGCGTGCAGCGGCAGCGGGGACATTTCAATAATCACAAGAAGATCTTTCGGAGCGCGCCACGCTATGTTTTCCAATCCCACTGCCGTAACCTTCATCGGCTACCTCGTGCTGATGGTGGGCATCGGCTTCTTCGCCTACTTCTACACCCGCAGCTACGCGGACTTCATCCTCGGCGGCCGCAGTCTCGGCGGCTTCGTCACGGCGCTCTCCGTGGGCGCCTCCGACATGAGCGGGTGGCTGCTGATGGGTCTGCCGGGCGCCGTCTATCTCTACGGCATCTCGCAGAGCTGGATCGCCATCGGCCTCATCATCGGCTCGTGGTTCAACTGGAAGTACACCGCCGCGCGCCTGCGCGTCTACACCGAGAAGGCGCACAACTCGCTCACGCTCCCTGACTACCTCTCGCACCGCTTCGAGGACAAGGGCAACGCGCTGCGCATCATCGCCGCGATCGTGATTCTCATCTTCTTCACGATCTACTGCGCCTCGGGCGTGGTCGCCGGCGCCCGCCTCTTCGAGAACACCTTCGACATGGACTACGAGACCGCGCTCATCATCGGCGCGGCCGCGACGATCCTCTACGTCTTCATCGGCGGCTTCCTCGCCGTGAGCTGGACCGACACGATCCAGGCCTCGATCATGTGCATCGCGCTCATCGTCACGCCGATCGCCGTGATGATCGACGCGGGCGGCTTCGTCGCCACCACCGAGCGCGTCGCCTCGATCAACCCGACGATGCTCAACATGATGGAAGGCCACACCGTGATCGGCGTGATCAGCCTCCTCGCCTGGGGCCTCGGCTACTTCGGCCAGCCGCACATCCTCGTGCGCTTCATGGCCGCCAAGTCGATCAAGGTGATCCCGAACGCCCGCCGCGTCGGCACCCTCTGGATGCTCTTCTGCCTCTCGGGCGCCGTCGGCGTGGGCTTCTTCGGCGCCGCGTACTTCTCGATCCACCCGGGTGACGCCACCCTCGTCACCGAGAACCATGAGCGCGTCTTCATCGTGCTCTCCTCGCTGCTCTTCAATCCCTGGATCGCGGGCCTGCTGATGTCGGCCATTCTCGCCGCCGTCATGTCGACCCTCTCCTGCCAGCTCCTCGTCTGCTCCTCGACCCTCACGCAGGACTTCTACCGCACGTATCTGCGCAAGAACGCCACGCAGCGTGAGCTCGTCTGGGTCGGCCGCTTCATGGTGCTCGCCATCTCGGTGGTCGCCGTGTGGATCGCGAGCGACCCGACGAGCCTCGTGCTCTCGCTCGTCTCCTACGCCTGGGCGGGCTTCGGCGCCGCCTTCGGCCCGGCGATCCTGATCTCCCTCTGGTGGAAGCGCATGACCCGCAACGGCGCGCTCGTCGGCATGGTCGTCGGCGCCGTCACCGTCCTCGTCTGGAACCACTTCGGCTGGTTCGGTCTCTATGAGATCGTCCCGGGCTGGATCCTCTCCTCGATCGCCATCTACGTGGTGAGCATCCTCGACAAGGCCCCGGCCGAGTCGGTCGAGAAGACCTTCGAGGCGGTCGAGACCGTCGTCAAGGCCGGCTGATAACCGGACCTTCTGAGAAGTCTTCACCGGAAGCCGGCGCATCTGTCAGGATGCGCCGGCTTCTTCTTTTTTCCGCTTAGCGATTGACTGCTGCGGCCTCCGACTTGGGTGTCTCACCTAGGGAAAGGCGCTGTCGATGCAAAACAGTTAATTTAATCTTCGATATTCTTTGTTTTTTCAAGAAATCACCCGCGCATCTTTTCCGGTGACGCAGGACCGCAACAAGAACACCCTTCCCCCGTCCTCCCCCCAGTTCTAAAGGAAGCCTCACACCATGCCCACCCTCGCCCGCAGCGCCGCCCTTGCGGTCACGCTCCTCTCGGCCGTCCTCGCCTTCGGCTCGGCCCAGGCCCGCGGCCTCACGGTCGCCGTCTCGAACAACTTCTCCACGCTCGACTCGTGGGACGCCAACGACAACCTCTCCCGCGCCGCCGGCAAGTCCGTCTACGAGGGTCTCTACACGTTCGACCGCAACCTCAAGCCCATCCCGCAGCTCGCCGAGTCCTTCACCGTCACCCCCGACGGCCTCGTCTATGTCTTCAAGCTCCGCCAGGGCGTGAAGTTCCATGACGGCACGGAGTTCGACGCCGAGGCCGTGCGCCTCAACTTCGAGCGCGGCATGAATCCCGAGTCGCGCCTGACGCGCCGCTCGTTCTTCAAGTTCGTCGACAAGGTCGAGGTGGTGGACCGCTACACGGTGAAGTTCACGCTGAAGAGCGCCACCGCGGGCTTCATCCAGCGCCTCAGCAACGGCACGGCCTCGATGATCTGCCCGAGCCTCATCAAGCGCGCGAAGACGAAGCAGGACACGGCCTTCGAGGCCTGCGGCACCGGCCCCTACGTCGCCAAGCGCTTCAACCCGTCCGAGGAGTTCTACGCCGAGAAGTTCGCCGACTACCGCGTGAAGGGCCTGCCAAAGTTCGACTGGATCCGCTGGGTCCCGGTGACCGAGAACTCCACCCGCGCCGCGATGCTGCAGACGGGCGAGGCGCAGTTCGTCTCCCCGGTGCCCTTCGAGCAGTACAAACAGCTCGAGAAGAACGACTCGATCACGCTCCAGAAGATCCCGTCCGTCGTGACCCGCTACATCTCGATGAACGAGACGAAAAAGCCCTTCGATGACATCCGCGTCCGTCAGGCCGTCAACTACGCGATCAACCGCAACGCGCTCGTGAAGGTCGCCTACAACGGCTTCGCCGTGCCGTCGACGGGCTACCTCCCCACGCAGATCGAGGGCGGTCTTGACCTCGGCGTCTGGCCCTATGACCCGAAGAAAGCACGCGAGCTCCTCAAGGAAGCGGGCTACCCCAACGGCTTCTCGACCACGATCTGGGCGGGCTACAACGACGGCAAGACTCTGAAGACCCTGCAGTTCCTGCAGCAGCAGCTGAACGCCGTCGGCATCAAGGTCCAGACCCGCGCGCTCGAGCCCGGTCAGCGCACCGAGATCTACGGCGCCAAGACCCCCGCGGACAGCAAGCACAACATGTACTTGATCGGTTGGACGAACTCCGCCGGCGAGCCCGACTGGGGTCTGCGTCCGCTCCTCTACTCGACCAACACGCCGCCGGTGCTGAACAACGACTCGTACTACTCGAATAAGAACGTTGACGCGCTCTTTGACAAGGCCGTCGCCGAGACGGATCCCGAGAAGCGCGTCGCGACCTACGCGGAACTCCAGAAGCTCGTGCACGCCGACGTGCCCTGGGCCCCGCTCGTCTTCGAGATGGTGACCGCCGGCAGCTCCAAGCACCTCAAGAACTTCCACGTCATCCCCGACAGCGGCTTTGACTTTTACACGGCCGAGTGGGTTGATTAAAGGCGCACACCTGAATCCCACCCGACCAGCCTGAAAATCCGACACCCGCGCCCGGGCCCCGAGGCCTGTACGCGGGTGTTCTGTTTTTGTCACACCGGACCGATATTCTTCTCCAACATTCTTCTCCCGCCGCCGGCGGGCAGACAACAAAAACTCACTTCGAACACCCATGACCACCACACGACTCACGGCGCTTGCCGCCGCCCTCCTCCTCACCGCAGCCGCCTCCACCGTCTCGGCCGAGGCCCCGAAAGTTCTCACCGCCGCCGTCACGACGAACTTCTCCACGCTTGACAGCTGGGACGCCATGGACAATCTCTCGCGCTCCGTGGCGCGCCCGATGTACGAGGGCCTCTTCACCTTCGACAGGAACTTGAAGCCCGTGCCCGAGCTCGCCGAGTCCTACACCGTCAGCAAGGACGGCCTCGTCTACGAAGTGAAGCTCCGCGAGGGTGTGAAGTTCCATGACGGCACGGAGTTCGACGCCGCCGCGGTGCAGATGAACTTTGAGCGAGGAATGAACCCTGAGTCCAAGCTCTCCCGCCGCACGTTCTTCAAGTTCGTCGACAAGGTCGAGGCGACCGGCCGCTACACCGTGCGCTTCACGCTGAAGACCGCGACCGCGGGCTTCATCCAGCGCTTGAGCAACGGCACGGCGACGATGATCTGCCCGAGTTTGCTCAAGCGCGCGACAAGCAAGCAGGTCACCGCCTTCGAGGCGTGCGGCACCGGTCCCTATGTGTTGAAGAGCTTCACCCCGCAGGGCGAGCTCTACGCGGAGAAGTTCCCTGACTACCGTGTGAAGGGCCTCCCGAAGTTCGACGCTATCCGCTGGGTGGCCGTTGGCGAGAACTCCACGCGTGCCGCGATGCTGCAGACGGGCGAGGCGCACTTCATCGCGCCGGTTCCCTCTGAGCAGTTCCGTCAGCTCGAGAAGAACGAGAAGCTCACGCTCATCGCCGCGCCCTCGATCGTCACGCGCTTCCTCTCGATGAACGAGACGAAGAAGCCTTTTGACGACGTGCGCGTGCGTCAGGCGATCAACTACGCGATCAACCGTCAGGCGCTCATCAAGGTGGCCTACAACGGCTTCGCCGATCCGTCGACCGGCTACATGCCGATGCAGCTCGAGGGTGCCGTGGACTTCGGCGTCTGGCCCTACGACCCGAAGAAGGCCCGCGAGCTTCTTGCGGAAGCCGGCTACCCGAACGGGTTCGACACCACTCTCTGGGCGGGCTACAACGACGGCAAGACCCAGAAGACAATCCAGTTCCTGCAGCAGCAGCTCCGCGCGGTCGGCATCCGCGCGGAGACGAAGGCGCTCGAGGCGGGCCAGCGCTCGGAGATCTACTCCTGCAAGACCCCGGCCGAGTCGAAGCACCAGCTCTATCTCATAGGCTGGACAAATTCGGCCGCCGAGCCTGACTGGGCGATGCGTCCCTTCCTCGACAGCCGCAGCGCCCCGCCCGCGCTCGTGAACGACGCCTACTACGGCAACCCGAAGGTGGACGCGCTCTTCGACCAGGCGATCGCCGAGACCGACGTCGAGAAGCGCGTGAAGCTCTACCAGGAGCTCCAGCGCATCGTGCACGCCGACACACCGTGGGCCCCGCTCGTCTTCGAGCAGGTGACCGCCGGCACGGCCAAGCAGCTGAGGAACTTCTTCCCGATGCCTGACGGCAGCTACAAGTTCTACGAAGCGGAGTGGGTCGAGGAGTGAGATTTGCTTGGTCTATTGATCAAGCGCTCCCGACGACCGCGAAGGCCGCCTCCCCCGAAGGAGCGGCCTTCTCACGCTTTTCAGATCTTTTCTCCGAGACCGACATGATCACTCTCCGCACCGTCGCCGCGCTTCTCCCCGCGGCATTGCTTCTCGCCGCCCCAGCGCAGAGCGCCCTGGCCGCCCAGCCGCGCGTGCTCACCGCGGCCGTCCCCTCGAACTTCTCGACCCTCGACACCTTTGACGCGATGGACAACCTCTCGCGCGCGATCAGCCGCTCGATCTACGAGGGTCTCTACACGTTCGACCGCAACCTGCAGCCCGTGCCGCAGCTCGCCGACTCCTACACGGTGAGCAAGGACGGCCTCGTCTATGACTTCAAGCTCAAGGAAGGCGTGAAGTTCCACGACGGCACCGAGTTCGACGCCGCCGCAGTGGTGATGAACTTCGAGCGCGGCATGAACCCTGAGTCCAAGCTCTCGCGCCGCAATTTCTTCAAGTTCGTCGACAAGGTCGAGGCGACCGGCCGCTACTCCGTGCGCTTCACCTTGAAGACCGCAACCGCGGGCTTCATCCAGAGGCTTTCGAACGGCACGGCCTCGATGATCTGCCCGAGCCTCATCAAGCGCGCCACTTCGAAGCAGGTCACCGCCCACGAGGCCTGCGGCACGGGTCCCTATGTTTTGAAGCGCTTCACGCCCTCGGACGAGCTCTACGCGGAGAAGTTCAAGGACTACCGCGTGAAGGGGCTGCCCAAGTTCGACGCCATCCGCTGGGTGGCTGTCGCGGAGAACTCGACCCGCGCGGCGATGCTGCAGACGGGCGAGGCGCAGTTCATCTCGCCCGTGCCTTCGGAGCAGTTCCGGCAGCTCGAGCGCGACAAGCGCCTGACGCTCATCTCCGCCCCCTCGGTCGTCACGCGCTTCCTCTCGATGAACGAGATGAAGAAGCCCTTTGACGACGTTCGTGTGCGACAGGCAATCAACTATGCAATCAATCGCGAGGCCTTGGTCAAGGTCGCCTACAACGGCTTCGCCGAGCCCTCCACCGGCTACATGCCGCCGCAGCTCGAGGGCGCGGTCAGTTTCGGCGTCCACCCGTACGATCCGAAGAAGGCCCGCGAGCTCCTGAAGGAGGCGGGCTACCCCAACGGCCTCACGACGACCCTCTGGTCGGGCTACACGGACGGCAAGACCTTGAAGACTCTGCAGTTCCTGCAGCAGCAGCTTGCCGCCGTGGGCATCCGCGTCACGACGAAGGCGCTCGAGTCCGGCGAGCGCTCGCAGATCTATTCGCTCAAGGACCCCGCGCAGTCGAAGCACGCCCTCTTCTTGATAGGATGGACGAACTCGGCCGGCGAGCCCGACTGGGCGCTTCGCCCGCAGCTCGACAGCCGCAGCGTCCCGCCCGCCTTCATCAACGAGTCCTACTACAGGAACCCCAAGGTGGACGAACTCCTTGACCGCGCGATCGCCGAGACCGACAAGGCAAAGCGCGTCGCGCTCTACGAGGAGATCCAGCGGATCGTCAACGCCGACTCGCCCTGGGCGCCGCTCGTTTTCGAGCACGTGACCGCCGGCACCGCGAAGGAACTGAGGAACTTCTTCCCGATGCCCGACGGCAGCTTCGGCTTCTACGAAGCCGAGTGGGTCGAGGACTGACGAGCCTTCCCCGGGAGTCCGCCACAGCCTCATGCGCTAGAATGGCGGACTCTCGAAATTCCTTGAAATTTTCCGCGCGCTTTTAATGGTTCCCCCGATTCCCGGGCGGTGCCGGGGCGCGCCTGCTGTTTCCCCTATGAAGCCCTCTCTCCTCGAAGCCCGTCTGCGAAAGATCCTGCCCTTCATCGGCCGCAACACCGGCTACGTTGACCGCGACATCGCCGTGAAGGCCTTCCGCACGCTCTACAGCGAGGAACCGTACGCGTTCTACGACGCCTACGACCGCGTGATGGCGGAGTTCGCCCGGACGCTGCCCCGCGAGGTCTATGACCTCATCGACCAGGCGGCGCTCTCCGAGCTCGACGACCAGATGATCGCCGTCGAGCGCGAGGACGGGTCCGTGACGACGCTCTACGCGGCGGGCTTCCTTGCCTTCGGCCTTGAGAACCAGCCGCTCGCCTCGGAGAAGCTCACCGAGGAGCAGGCCGCGAAGTTCCGCGAGCTTCTGCTTGCCGAGTACTTCGACAGCTCCGTGCAGATCCAGGTCTACGAGAACCTCATCGCCATCAATCACAAGATCCTCGCTGACTCCGCGGAGTCGCTCAGGTTCCTGCGCCTCATGATGAAGTCGAAGGCCGACTTCGTCCCGGAGATCTCGTCGGTGGACATGCCGGGCATCGACTTCATCCTTGACGAGGAGGAGGCCACGGCCACCGCCGCCCGCTTCCGTCTGATCCTCTTCACGGTGCGCTCGAAGCCGGGCTGCCGCACGATGAAGGAGCCCTTCCGCTTCATGGGCTTCTGCGTGCCGGGCGCCGCCGAGGGCGAGCCGCCCGTGCTCTCGACCGACGCGATCGTCCGCACGCGCTGGGGCGCCGAGTTCACAGCGCTCATCTCGCGCGTCTGCGGCCGCGGGCTCCGCTACGCCGTCACCGAGCCCACGCTCGTCAACGACACCGTCCGCCAGCTCGACTACATCGTGGGCCTGAAGCGCGTGATGGTCACGTTCACGCGCCTCGCGCTCGACGAGAACGTCGCTCCCGAGTCGATCCTCGTCTCGATGGCCGCCTTCTCCGACCCGCAGAAGGGCTACTCGGAGCTGCGCGTCGCCTTCGCGCTCCCGTCGGCCCCCGATGAGCTCCTCGCCGGCGTGCCGATCCCGCTCCCGTCGGGCAGCAACATCCAGGGCGCCGTCGAGGAGATCGCAGCGATGATCTGCGACCTCTTCACGCTCGAGGGCATCAACCTCCGCCACCCGATCCGCCCCGAGTGCCAGTGGCTCACGGCCGAGCCCGACACCGTGGACCGCCTCTACAACTCGGTCAACAACGTGCAGAAGCCGCTCAGGAAGCACGACAACTCGCCGCGCCCCTCGATGCCGAGCATGCTGCTCAACTGACCTGCCGTCCGGAGGAAACCCTCCGGCGAGCGCGCAGATGAACGAAGGCCCGTACGCTTCTGAAACGCACGGGCCTTCTTCTTGTTCAGAGGGGCTGAGGATTACTTCTTCGCGCCGCTGATGTCGGGGTGCCCCTCGGGGAGCTTGCCGTCGGCGGGAATGGCGGGATGGCCCTCGGGGAGCTTCTTGCCGTCAGCCGCGGCGGGCTTGGGCTGGTCCTTGACGATCTCCTCCTCGCGGATCGGCACCTGCTGCTCGCCGAAGAGCAGGTCCGGACGGACTTCCTGCAGGATCGCGCCCTCGGGGGCGCCGGCGGTCTGCATCGAGCAGAAGATCATGGTCTGGCCGTTCCACGGCTGGACGTGGAAGGCGCGCTCGGAGACGCCGAGCTCGGGGTATTCGTACTTGTCCGGGCGCTTGTAGGCCTTCCAGACCTTCTCGTCGTTGGCGCGGCTCATGCGGTTCGCATGGGCGGACATGTGGCGCGTGTCAACCTGCTCCCAGTCGACGCGGAAGGCATCGATCGCGGTCTTCCAGTCCTCCTTGACGATGAGGCCCCAGAAGTGGGTGTGCATGTCGGGCACGCCGGGGTAGCGGATGATCTCGTCGTTGAAGACATAGCCCGTCACCGTGAGGCCGCTGTCCTTGAAGGACTTCGGGAAGTTGACGATGTCGAGCGGCTGCTTCTCGACCTTGAGGTAGGCGCGGTCACCGTCACGGATCTTGAGCGTCTCGGGGATGTTCTTGTCGGCGGCGATCGCCTTGAAGTAATCCGCGTTGCAGGCAAGCAGCGTGTTGAGAAGCTTGGAATCCGCGGCATGGGCGGCGCCGGCGGCGACGGCAAGCGCTGCAAGCGCAAGGACGGTCTTTTTCACTTGGGGGCTCCTTGGGGTGGCAGGTAAACCGGTCGGATCCATCTTGAGAAGCGGGGCTCCGGACCGGACGCCCGGAATTCTCGCGCGGGCGTCTTTCACCTCGCTTAAAGCCCGCGGCCGCAGGCCCGCCATGAATCGGTCACAGGCGCGGGAAGTACAAAAAA
>NZ_JAUNSF010000027.1 GCF_030539355.1 Sutterella sp. | reverse complement strand
CATGGTGGTGGTCGTGACCGCCGCAGCAGCACTCGCCTTCCTCATGGTGGTGATCGTGGCCGCAGCCGCATTCACCGTGCTCGTGCTCATGGTGATGGTGGCCGCCGCAGCCACAGCCGCATTCCTCTTCATCATGGTGGTGGTGATGATGCCCGCCGCATCCGCAGCCGCACTCCTCCTCCTCATGATGATGGTGATGGCCGCAGCCGCACTCGCCGTCATGGTGATGATGGTGATGATGACCGCCGCCGCAGCATCCGCAGCCGCAGCCCTCGGGCTCCTCGCGGAACTGGATCGGGTCGAAGGGCTCCTCGGCCTCGGCGACCTCAAGACCGACCATCTTGAGCATCTGGGCGAGGTTCGGAAGCGGGAGCACGGAGAAGCCGGCGTCGATCGGAGCGATGCGGACGCCGCGGTTGATGAGGGCGCCGGCGGCCTCGCGCAGGACGTTGAGGTCGCCCGTGACGTGAAGAACCTTCTCGACGGACGGACGGACGGCCCAGAAGGCGCCCTTGTCATCGATGAAGACGTCGTTCACCTCGACCGGGCGGAGCTGCTCGGCGGGAACGGCGACGGTGACGTCACCCTCCGGGGTGTGAATGGTCTGCGGAAGCTCGGCGCGCTCGGTCGAGTTGAGCGGAAGCGAGTGGGCCTTCTCGATCACCGTCTGGGCGGGAGCGGCTTCAGCAGGCAGGAGCTTGGTGAGCGTGGTCATTCTTTGATAATCCTGAAAAATCAGAGCATCCCGGCACTGATGTGAGACTTGCCGGAACCTCGAGCGTGAAAACCTGTCCATTTTAATGGGTGACGGCTCCGCGCGCCCACACGGATTTTGTTGCGCGGCGTTGCCGCGCCCGCCCGCGCATGCCTGACGTATCGGCGCTCTCAGGGGAAGACCGCCTCGAGCGCGTCCGAGAGACGGTCGACGGCGATGATCTCGAGGCCCTCGACGGGGGTCTTCGGCGCATTGGCGCGCGGTATGAGCGCCTTCGAGAAGCCGAGCTTCGCGGCCTCGCGCAGACGCTCCTGACCGCGGGGCGCAGGGCGGATCTCGCCCGCGAGCCCCACCTCGCCGAAGACGACGAGCCCGCGCTCGAGCGGCCGGTCGCGCCAGCTCGAGCAGATGGCGACGAGCACCGCGAGGTCAACCGCGGTCTCGCTGATCTTGACGCCGCCCACGGCGTTGACGAAGACGTCCTGGTCGAAGAGCGCGACGCCGGCGTGGCGGTGAAGCACCGCGAGGAGCATCGCGAGGCGCTGGTTGTCGACGCCCACGGCGAGGCGCCGCGGCGCGGGCGAGTGCGTCTCGTCGACGAGCGCCTGGATCTCAACCAGGAGCGGGCGGGTGCCCTCCTGGGTGACGAGCACGGTCGAGCCCGGGATGTTCGCCTTGTATTCGGAGAGGAAGATCGCCGACGGGTTCGTCACGCCGCGCAGCCCGTGGTCGGTCATGGCGAAGACGCCGAGCTCGTTCACCGCGCCGAAGCGGTTCTTGAAGGCGCGGATCAGACGGAAGTTCGAGTGCGTGTCGCCCTCGAAGTAAAGCACCGTGTCGACGATGTGCTCGAGGATGCGGGGGCCGGCGAGCGCGCCGTCCTTCGTGACGTGGCCGACGAAGAAGAGCATGGCGCCCGTCATCTTGGCCGTGCGGGTGAGGCGCGCCGCGCACTCCCTCACCTGGGAGACCGAGCCCGGCGCGCTGTCGAGCGCCCCGGAGAAGAGCGTCTGGATCGAGTCGATGACGACGAACTCGGGCTTCTTCTCCCGGATCACGGTCTCGATGTGCTCGAGCTCGATCTCGCTCATGAGCTGCAGACCCGCGAGCGGGAGCTGCAGTCGCTGCGCGCGCAGCGCGATCTGCGAGGCGCTTTCCTCGCCCGAGACGTAGACGCAGCGGATGCCGCGGCTCACGAGCCGGGCCATTACCTGCAGGAGCAGCGTCGACTTGCCGATGCCCGGGTCGCCGCCGATGAGCGAGACGCCGCCCCGAACGAGGCCGCCGCCCATCACGCGGTCAAATTCGGAGAGCCCCGTGCCGATGCGCGGGACCTCCTCGATGTTCACGTCCGAGAGATCCTTGAGCGCGCCAGTCGTGTCAACGAACCCGCGCCCGGCCCGGGAGTCGGTGCCGTAGCGCGCGGCCGCGCCGGTTGCGACGCGGAATTCCTGCAGTGTGTTCCAGGCGCGGCAGTGCGGGCACTGCCCCTGCCACTTCAGTGTGCTGCCGCCGCATTCGGAGCAGACGAACTCGACCTTGTCGCGCTTGGGAGCCATAGTTTTCCTTTAACCCTGCTCGCGCAGCCGGATCGGCACACGTCGCGCGAGCGCACAGATGAGTTCGTAGCCGATCGTGCCGCAGGCGGCCGCCACGCGGTTCACGGGAAGGTGACGCCCCCAGAGCTCGACGCGGCTGCCGAGCTTCGCCGCCGGGATGTCCGTGATGTCGATCTCAAGCATGTCCATGGAGACGGCGCCCGCGAGCGGGGCGATCTGCCCCTCGACCCAGACGGGCGCGCCGTCGGGCATCGAGCGGGGATAGCCGTCGGCGTAGCCGCAGGCGACGACGCCGATGCGGGAGGGGCGCTTCGCGATCCAGCGCGAGCCGTAGCCCACGGCCTCGCCCGCGGCGATCTCCTGAATGGCGATGATCTCCGCGGTGAGCGTCATCGCGGGAACGATGCCGAGCTCCTCGGAGGAAATGTGGGAGTCGGGCGAGACGCCGTAGAGCGCCACGCCCGCGCGGACCGCGTCGCCGCCCACCTCGGGATGGAAGAGCGTCGCGGCCGAGTTGGCCATGCAGGCGGCGGTGGCGCCGTGCGCGAGCCGCCCCATGCGGGAGAGCTGGCGCTCGACCGAGGCGGGCTTGTCGGCCTGGTACGTGGGCTCGGCGTTGGCGAAGTGTGTGACGACGTCCATCACGCGCACGCCCGGGATGCTCGTGAGCTGGTCGTAGACCGTGTTCACCTCGACGGGAAGGAACCCGAGGCGGTTCATGCCCGAGTTGACCTTGATGTGGCAGCGCACATCCTCGGGCTGGGCCTGACGGAGCAGTTCGATCTGCCAGGGCGAGTGAATGATCGTCTCGACCTTGAGCGAGGTGAGCGGCTCGATGTCCGAGGCGTCGAAGAAGCCCTCGAGAAGGAGCAGGCGCTTCTGCCAGCCGCAGCGGCGGGCGAGCATCGCGTCCGAGAGATCAATCGTCGCGAGGCCGTCGGCTTCGGCGAATGCCGTGACGGCGTTCTCCAGGCCGTGACCGTAGGCGTTGGCCTTAACGACCGCCCAGACGGCACGCCCCGCGGCCTTCTCCCGCATGACGGCGAGATTGCGGCGCAGCGCGAGGAGATCAATTTCTGCATAGATTGGACGAGGCACGGCTTCTCGAAGCTCCACTCAACTCAATGTTCTTTAAGCCAAATCCATCCCCGGAGGGACCGTCAGCCACGGGGCGGACGCCGCCCGGGCCGGGCCTGCATAAATGCAGGCACGAAAAAGGTGATTTTCGCACCTTCCGGCGGTCAGCGGATGACAGGACCTCAATTCAGGGGCCCGGCCTCATCAATCCGGCGTAGATAGAAGAGCGGTGTCATTTGCTAGACTCTCGGCGCATCCTAGAATGCGGGCATCTGTTTTTTTGGAGTTGGTAATCGATGAAGCGCGGTTTTTACACCATCATGGCGGCGCAGTTTCTTTCGTCCCTCGCGGACAATGCGCTCCTCATCGCGGCCATCGCGCTTCTCGCCTCCCTCGGGGCGCCTGACTGGCAGACCCCGCTCCTCAAGCTCTTCTTCGTCGTGAGCTACGTGCTCCTCGCCGCCTGGGTCGGCATCTTCGCCGACTCGATGCCCAAGGGCCGCGTGATGTTCCTCACGAATGCGCTCAAGGCGATCGGCTGCCTGCTGATGCTCTTCGGCGGCCATCCGCTCCTCGCCTACGCCATCGTCGGCATCGGCGCGGCCGCCTACTCGCCCGCCAAGTACGGCATTCTCACCGAGCTCCTCCCGCCCGAGAAGCTCGTCATCGCCAACGGCTGGATCGAGGGCCTCACGGTGGGTTCGATCATCCTCGGCGTCGTGCTGGGCGGCGTCCTCATCAAGCCCGAGGTCGCCGGTCCCGTTCTCTCCGTCTTCCACCTTGACGCGATCGGCCTCAAGAGCTTCGCCGAGGCCGCGATCTTCGCGATCACCTTCGTCTACATCGCCGCCTCGCTCGTCAACCTCGCGATTCCCGACACGGGCGCGCGCTACCCGAAGCAGAAGTTCGACCCGTACGACTCGATCCGCGGGTTCCTCAAGAGCTGCTCGCTCCTCTGGCACGACCGCCTCGGCCAGATCTCGCTCTCGGTCACGACCCTCTTCTGGGGCGCCGGTGCCGTGCTGCAGTTCCTCGTTCTCAAGTGGTGCGACCATGCGCTCGGCATGGACCTCTCCCAGGGCGCGATCATGCAGGCCGTCGTGAGCCTCGGCATCGCCGTCGGCGCCGTGCTCGCCGCCGCGCGCGTGCCGCTCGTGAAGTCGCTCTCGGTCCTCCCGATGGGCATCGTGATGGGCGCGCTCGTGATGTTCATGGCCTTCTTCACGAAGGACATGGCTCCCGCGGGCGGCCTCCACATCTTCGGCGCCACGGTCTCCTGGGCGGCTTTCATCGCCGCCGTCGGCATGATCGCCGTCGGCGTCTGCGCGGGCTTCTTCGTCGTGCCGATGAACGCCCTTCTGCAGCACCGCGGCCACGTGCTGATGAGCGCGGGCCGCTCGATCGCCGTGCAGAACTTCAACGAGAACCTCTCGATTCTCACGATGCTCGGCATCTATTCGCTCCTGATCAAGCTCGACCTCTCGGTCGTCACGACGATGTTCGTCTTCGGCACCTTCGTCTGCGTCTCGATGGCGCTCGTGATCATCAAGCACCAGCGCAATCAGAAGGAGTTCGACAGCACGCATCTCATCGGCGAGGAAAAGCGCCACTGAGATCCGAACCGTCTTCAGGAAGAAGCCCCGTCGGGAAACCGGCGGGGCTTCTTCATTTCAGCGCGGACTCAGGGCCGGGCGGCTCAGGCGGCCGCCTCGACGCGCCTGACGCCGGGACCGGAGATCTCGCTCACGCCCGACGCGCCCTTCGGACGCACGGTGATCTGCACCGGGATGCGCTCGCGCACGCTGCTCAGATGGCTGATCACGCCGATCAGCTTCCCCGAGGTCTGCTGGAGCATCTCGAGCGCCGTGAGCGCCTTCTCGAGCGTCACCGGGTCGAGCGAGCCGAAGCCCTCGTCAAGGAAGAGCGTGTCGACGCGCATGCGCCGCGTGCTGATCCTCGAGAGCGCGAGGGCGAGCGCGAGCGAAACCATGAAGGTCTCGCCGCCCGAGAGGTTGAAGGACGTGCGCTCCTGGCCGGCGAGCTCGAGGTCGCGCACGGCGAGGTCAAGCCCGTACTCGCCCGCGGTGATGAGCTCGTAGCGGCTCTGCATCCCGGCGAGGATGCCGTTGGCCTGCTCGAGGAGCAGCGCGAAGGTGAGCCGCTGCGCGGCACGGCGGAAGCGGCTGCCGTCGTGGGAGCCGATCAGGGACGAGAGGCGCTGCCAGAGAGCGCAGGTCTTCTCCTGCGCCTCGAGGCGCGTCTTCGCGTCGGCGCTCCTCGTCCTCAGCTCATCGTCGGTCCTGATGCGCTGCGAGAGCACGCCCTTCTGCTCGTCCGCGGCCGCGAGCTCCGCGTCGGCCGCCTTCAGTTCCGCGTCAATCACATCGGGCTTGACATCGCGGCGGGGCTTCGCGAGGAGCCCCTCGAGAACCTCCGCGGCCGCCTTCGCCGCCTGCCTCGCGGCGGCGTCCCGGCGCTCGAACGAAATGATCGCGGCCTCGATGCGCTCCGCCTCGCCCTTGGGAAGAACGGCGGCGAGAAGCTTCTCCTCGTCGGCGAACCCGGCCTCGGCCATGAGCGTCGCGAGCGCCTCGCGGGCAGCGGCCTCCTTCGCGCGGGACTCGGCGGCGGCGCGGGTCTCGGCCGCCTCCGCAGTGGCAAGACGCGTCACCTCGCGGCCGGCGGCCGCGTGCCTCGTCTCCGCCGTGCGCAGCGTCTTCGCCGACTGCTCCTGAGCGGAGACGAGCGCCTCGCGCTCGGCCTTCGCCGAGCGGGTGCCGTACTTTCCGGTCCTCTCGGCGACGAGCCCGCTGAGCTTCTCAGCCGCGGAGCCGGCATCCGCGTCGCGGGCGATCGACTCCTTCGCGGCCTCGTCCGCGGCGGTGCGGGCGGCCTCGAGCGTCGTGAGCGCCTTCTCGGCCTCGCCGGCCGCTGCGACAGCCGCCTTCGAGGTCTGCTCCCAGGCCTCGGCACGGCGGGCGAGCTCGGCGATCAACGGCGCCGTGTCATCACCCGGCCGGGGAGCCTTCGCGAAGTAGGGCGCGAGCGCGGCGATGAGCGCCTCGTGCGCCCCGCGGGCATCGGCCGCCGCCTTTTCGACGGCCTCGCGCTGCGCGGCCTCGAGACCGTCCTTCAGCGTCAGTTCCGCCGCGGCGCGGTCGACCGCCGTCTGCGCGGACGAGCTCGCGGCCTGCGCGGCGCGCTCGTCGGCCACGGCCCGGTCGAGCTTCATCTGCGCCTCGCCGGCCTTCGCCGACCAGTCGACGACCTCGTCGAGCGCCGCACTGAGACGCGCGATCACAGCCTGCGATTCGCCCGCCTTCATGGCGGCGAGCGCCTCAAAGCGGTTCCTCAGGTCCGTCACGCGGGCCTCGAGCCGAAGAACAAGCGGCCTGACGGCGTCGCTCCCGATCCCGGCGGCGACGCCGAGGAGCCCGAGCGTGTCGGCGAGCCACTCAGCCGTGCATATCTCCGAGGTGAGGCGCCTCGCCTCGCCGATCTTCTGCTCGAGCGTGCTGCCGGCGAACGCAATCGCATGCGCGGCCTCGGCCTCGCGGCGCCGCCCCGCGGCGGTGCCGAGAACCTCGAGCGCCTTCGCAGCGGCCTCCTTCGCCTGCTCCACCTTCTTCCGAGCGACCTTCGTCGCACGCTCGTCAGCGGCGAGCTTCGTCCTCGCCGCCTTCTCCGCGGCGACGAGCACGGCGCACTGACGCGCCTCGGTCTCAAGCGCACCGATCCGCGCGGGAAGCGCCTCGTCGCCCTTGAGGCGCTCAAGCGTTTCCTGCGCACGCTGGGCGGCCTCGCGCGCGGTCTTCTCGGCCGTTTCGGCGCGGGTGCGGGCGAGCGCGGTCCTGCCGGCCCGGCCCTTCGCGAGCGCGGCGTTCGCGTCCGCCTGGCGCTTCAGGGCCGTCTGCGTGGCGATCGCCGCATCGGCGGCCTCGATGGCCTCAAGCTCGGGCTCCTTCTCAGAGCGCGCGCGTTTCGCGGCCTCGTCCGCCTTCTCGGCGGCCTCGACCTCGGCCGCGGCAGTCTTCACCGCGCCCTCGGCCTTCACACGCTCCTCTCCGAGAGACTTCGCGAGCCCCTCGTGACGGACGGCCTCCGCGGCCGCGCCGTCGCGCTCGGCGAGCTTCGCCGCGGGTTTCTCGGCGCGCCGCGCGGCCTTCGCGCGCTCGCGCTCGGGCTCGATGCCCTTCGCGGCCTCGGCGACCTGGGTGAGCTCGTTCCTCGCCCGGGTGTCCTGCTCCCGGGCCTTGCCGAGATCCGTCGCCCACTTGAGATCCTGGTGCAGATCGTCGCTCCTCACCTTCGCGGCCTTGCTCGCCGACACGGCCCGGGCGAGCTCGGTCTCGAGCGCCTTTCTCGCCTCGTCATCCATCGGCACGGCGCTCTTCAGTTCCGTGCGCAGACGCTCGGTCTCGCGCTCCTCCTCGCCCTTTCTTTCATGGACAAGCAGGCTGATGTCGCCGTAGATCGCCGTTCCGGTGATGTTCTCGAGGATGCGGGCGCGGTCCGCGACATCCGCGCGCAAGAGTTCCGCAAACGCACCCTGCGCGAGCATGGCGCTCCTCATGAAGGCCTTGAAGTCCAGACCGAGGAGCCGGCGCATCTCCGCCTCCCAGAGACGCTTCTGGCTCGCGACGACGGTGCCCTCCCTGTCATCGGGGCCGTTGAGGCTCGCGAGCTCGACGGCCTCGTTGTCAAGACGCCCCGTGCGCTTCACGCGCCTCGACCAGGTCGAGCGCCAGCAGCGGCCCTGCGCCTCGAAGACCGCCGAGGCCGAGCAGTTTCTCGCGTTCTTCGTCATCACCATGCAGCTGTCCTCTTTCTTCGCCGTGCTCGTCACCTCGAGCATGCGGGGCGTCATCCCGTAGAGCGCGAGCGTGACGGCGTCGAGAATCGAGGTCTTGCCGCTGCCCGTCGGGCCCACGATCGAGAAGATGCCGCTCTCGCGGTAGGCCGCGTCCGTGAAGTCGATCACGTGGACGCCGGCGAGCGAGTTGATGTTTTCAATCTGGATTCTGATCAGTCGCATTGTTTAGTCCTCCCCGTCCTTCACACGGTTTTCCTCTCCCGCTGCCGCCCTCTCGCGCTCCTGGGCGAGCGCTGTCTCGAGGATCTCGGCGAAGAGGGGCGCGAGGCGCGCCCTCTCCTCCTCCTCAACGTTCTCGCGGTCGAGCACCGACTTGAAGACCCCGTCGGGGGTGATCTCGTCCAAGCTCCTCACGGGCGGCTCGTCACCCTCTCTGCGGGAGCTCACGCGGGAGCGGACCGCGGCAAGATAGACGCCCGCATGGCCGCAGCACTGATTGAGCTCCTGCACGAGCGCCGAGGCGTCAACCGGCTCGCCCTCGTATACCGCCTCGACGATCGCGCCGGGGCTGCCCGAGGCGATCTCCTCGATTTTCATCTTCAGCGTGAGGATGTCTCCGCTCACACGCGCGAGCCTTCTCGGCTGCGGCACCTCGATCAATTCCTCGTCGACGGCGCCGTCGGTCCCGATCGTCACCATCACGACCTGGTGCGGATCCTCGGCGCCGCCGATGTCGAGCGCGAGAGGCGACCCCGAGTAGCGGACCGGGATCGCGGCCTTCACCTTCTGCGCGCGGTGGATGTGGCCGAGCGCGACGTAGTCCCAGGAGTCGCCGAAGACCGACGAGGCCACGTTGCGGATCGTGCCCACGTGCACGGAGCCGTCGGCGTTCCCCGGCGCGGCTCCCGTGGCGGACCCCGTCACGAAGAGGTGCCCAGTCGCGATAACCGGCACCTCGGCGTCGCCGAGCAGTTCGGCGAGCTTCGTGCGCGCGGCCCGGTAGTGCTCGGCCACGCCGCGGCCCCAGGCGGCGGCGCGCTCGCCGTCGCTCTCGCCCTCGCTCGCGATGCGCACGTCGCCCTCTCTCAGATACGGGACGGCGGCGATGCCGAGGAGCGGCGCGCCGGCCTCGTCCCTCAGCACGAAGGCCTCGTCCTCGGCGGAGCTCCCCGCGACGAAGGTGCGGATGGTGGCGAGCAGCTCGCGCGGCGCGCGCAGGAACCGCTGCGAGTCATGGTTGCCCGCGGTGACGACGACCCAGCCCACGGGAGCCGAGGCCGCCTTGGTGAGGAACTCGTAGTAAAGGCGCTGCGCCTCGGAGGCGGGCATCGTCGTGTCGAAGACGTCGCCCGCGATGACGAGCACGTCGGGCTTCCTTTCATGGATGAGCCCGAGGAGCCAGGCGAGGAAGCTGCGGAAATCCTCCTTCCGGTCGACGTCGGCGAGCGTCCGGCCGAGATGCCAGTCGGAGGTGTGAAGAACTTTGATGGGTCTGCTGTACTGCGGCATGTGTGCCCTCGGAAAAAAGTGTTTTTTCGTTGAGCACAAGTTTAGACCCAGGCGCGTCAGTTCCCGACGTAATGATTTTTTCCCTGAATTTCAGGGAGTTCAGAAGCGGCCGATCAGCCGGCCTCAGAGGTCCCGTCGCTCTCCGTGGAGTTCACGGCGGACATGCCGCCCGCGCCCTGAAGCGCGATCCGCGCGGCGTTCACGCCCGCGATGCGGCCGTAGATGATGGCGCCGGAGAGCCCGAGGTTGTCGTGCGCCCCCCGGCCCCAGACGCCGCCGGTGACCTCGCCCGCGGCAAAGAGCCCCGGGACGGGCTCGCCCGACTCGCGGAGCACCGCGGCGTCGGTCGACACGCGCACGCCGCCCGGCGTCGCATGGAACGCGGGCCGGACCTTCATGGCGTAGAAAGGCGCCTCGGTGAACTTCGCCGCTGGGAGCGGGCGCGCGAGTTCCCCGCTCTCCGCCTCGCCGCGGCGGCAGGCGTCGAGCGTCTCGGCGAGCGCTCCGAACCCCGCGCCGATGCTGTCGGCGACCGAGCGGATTCCGCCCATGGGGATGAAGCCCGCCGGCGTCTGGAGATCCCCCTCGGTGAGATGGCGCACCTCGGCGACGGAATGGTCGGCGACGAGCCACGCGCATTCACCCTTCTGCGCGAGGATGGCGCGCGAGACGACGTCGGGGAATTCAAGCTCGTTGACGAAGCGCCGCCCCTCGGCATTGACGAGCACCGCGCCCTGCATGCGGACCTCGGTCGGGACGATGGCGCCGGTGTAGGGCTCCGTGGTCGGCTGCATGCTGACGGCGTCGAGGTCGGCGAAGGCCGCGCCCGCGTCCTTTGCAAGAAGCAGACCGTCGCCGGTCGCGCTGATCGAATTCGTCGTGAGGAGCTGCGGCGCATCACTCCAGAGACTGCGGATGGTGTCGAGACTCCCGGCGTATCCGCCCGTGGCGAGAATCACCGTCTTCGCGCGACGGTCAGTCGTGCGGCCTTCCTCATCCATCACCGTGACGATCATCTCTCCGGCATCAGGCTGCGGCGTGAGCTTTGTCGCCCGGGTCCGGGTGAGGACGGGGATCCCGAGATCCTCGGTGCGGTGGAGAAGGTGCCGCATGATCTCGACGCCGATCGGCACGCCGCGCGCCGGGCGGTTCTCCCAGACATGCCGGAAGCCCCAGCGGAGCTCGCGCCGGGGGAATTCGCAGCCGAGGCTCTTGAGCCAGTCGAGCGTCTCCTGCGAGTGCACGACGAGCAGTTCGTCGAGCGCCCGCTCGCTCGTGCGGCAGTTCTCCACGATCTGATTGAGCATGGATTCGTGATCACGGAGAATTTCCTTTCTCTCCGCTTCCGACCGCGCGTTCGCGGGGGATTCCGCTGAGAGAATGGCCTCGCAGGCGAGCAGCGAATTGCCGCCCACCATGCGCATCTTCTCGAGCACGAGCACATTCGCGCCTGCGACCCGTGCCTCAATCGCGGCGGCGAGCCCCGCACAGCCCGCTCCGATCACAATGACATCGCTCACGGCGCCCGCGGCCGCACCAGCCGCGCGCACCGGGGGCATGAGAGCGGCGAGCCCTGCAAAACCCATTGTGCGAAGCACAGTTCGCCTGGAGCACTTGTCTGTCATTGGTCTGTCGTGGTCAGGGTCCGGAGCAGACCCCCTGAGGGAAACGATAACGGGGATTTTACCAAAGGGTAAACCCTAAGAGATCGTGACTTGCATACTTTTGGGATGCCTCTCCCCGGCTCGGCCGCAGCCGGACTTCCGACGCGTTCATCAGCAAAATCAAAAAAGTGAAAAACAGATCCGTTGATCTGTATCAAAAACGACATGTCTTTGTAAACCCTCGAAAAGGGCTTCGCTATTCATTTTAGGAATAGCGCCGAATTGAATGCGGTTCTGTAGCGCAATCATGACATTCCTCTGAATTACCTCTGAAGAGGTATTTCCAATAGGCCGCCGGTACGAATTAATTCAAATCATCCCATACCCACCCCGGGAGAGCCGGGTCTACGGACGGCTGATGCCGCGGAACGCGCACGCGCGGGAATATTCGCACCGTCGGAATGGATCAGCGCGCGCGCATGACTTTCAATCTCATTGCGAGAGTCATTCGCGCGCGACCTTCCCACTGATTCCTCCGATCAACGCAATGACCCTCCCGACGGACAAGCGCAGCGTTCGCTTCCGTTCCACAACCGCAAGCGAAGCGCCCTTTCTGTTCAAGCGCCTCTCCCGCCGGGACTTCTAAGCAATAACAAACTCCCCATCCAGGAGGACTCATGGAAGTTTCCCGCAGAAGTTTTCTGAAGCGCGGCCTCATGCTCGGCGCTTCCCCTGTTGCGGCCGGCCTCGCGAGCACCGCGGCGATGGCGACTCCGAGCGCGATGCGCAAGCCCTTCAAGCTTGCCAACGTGCAGGAAGCCTTCAACATCTGCTGCTACTGCTCCGGCGGCTGCGGCACGATCGTTTCGCAGCGCAACGGCGAACTGATCAACATCGAGGGCGATCCGGACCATCCGGTGAACCTCGGCGGCCTCTGCCCGAAGGGCATGGGTCTCTGGGGCCTTCGCAACGTGGTCACCGAGGACCGCGGCGTCAAGCTCAACCCCAACCGCGTGCTCTACCCGATGATCCGTCGTCCGGGCAGCAAGGACTGGGAGTGCATCTCCTGGGATGAGGCTATCGAGGGCATCGCCCGCCACGTCAAGAAGACCCGCGACGAGACCTTCAAGAAGGAAGAGGACGGCTTCCAGGTGAACCGCACCGAGGGCATCGCGTTCCTCGGCGGCTCGCAGATCAACAACGAGGAGTGCTGGCTGCTGCAGAAGTTCTGCCGCACCCTCGGCTCGATCGCCATCGACAACCAGACCCGCGTCTGCCACTCCTCCACGGTGGCCGGTCTCGCCCCGTCCTTCGGCCGCGGCTCGATGACCTCGCACTGGTGCGACTTCGCCAACGCCGACGTCATCATGTCGATCGGCTCGAACAACTCCGAGAACCACCCGCTCTCCTCGCGCTGGGTTCAGCGCGCGCAGGACAAGGGCGCGACCTGGATCGTGGTTGACCCGCGCTTCACGCGCTCCGCGAAGAACGCCGACCTCTACGCGCGTCTGCGTCCGGGCACGGACATCGCCTTCTACGGCGGCTTCATCAGCTACATCCTCGAGAACAAGCTCTATCAGGAAGAGTACGTCCTCAACTACACGAACGCCGCGTGCCTGCTGCGCTCCGACTACAGCTACGACCCGAACACCGGCCTCTTCTCGGGCTGGGATCCGGAGAAGAAGAAGTACTCGAACGAGACCTGGGGCTACGACGTCGACCACGACGAGGTCTGGGACACGTCCGAGAACGGCCCGTACGCCTGGGTGAACAAGCCCGGCACGCCGAAGTTCGAGACGCCGCACCTGCACATCCTCAAGCGCGACATGACGCTGCAGAATCCGCGCTGCGTCATCAACGTCATGAAGCGTCACTTCGCCCGCTACACGCCCGAGCTCGTGAGCCGCGTGACCGGCATGGACATCGAGGTGATGAAGAAGGTCTGGGACACCTACGCCTCGACCGGCAAGGCCGGCAAGGCCGGTGCCATCCTCTACGCCCTCGGCCAGACGCAGCACACCTACGGCTCGCAGAACTGCCGTTCGATGTGCATCATCCAGCTCCTTCTCGGCAACGTCGGCGTTCCGGGCGGCGGCATCAACGCGCTGCGCGGCGAGCCGAACGTCCAGGGCGCGACCGACCAGGCCTGCACGGTGCCCGATCTCCCGGGCTACCTCAAGTGGCCTGCTCTGCCGCAGCACAAGACCCTCGGCGACTATCTCCACACGGAGACCTACGCCGCGGGCTACTACTCGAACAAGCCGAAGTTCATGGTCTCGTTCCTGAAGGAATTCTTCGGTGAGAACGCCACGGCCGAGAACGACTACGGCTACGACATGCTCCCGAAGATCGGCCCGCGTCTCCCGGCCTCCGCCTGGACCACGATCGGCACCTTCCACATGATGCGCGACGGCACCATGAAGGGCTACTTCGCCTGGGGCATGAACCCCGCGCACTCGACGCCGAACGCCAAGTTCGCGCGCCACGCCATGGCGAACCTCGACTGGCTCGTCTGC
The DNA here is from genome assembly GCF_030539355.1 of Sutterella sp. GTDB lineage: Bacteria > Pseudomonadota > Gammaproteobacteria > Burkholderiales > Burkholderiaceae_F > Sutterella. Next base: position 13,967 of record NZ_JAUNSF010000027.1, on the reverse strand, counting down.
GCCGACTGGTTCCCGACCGAGACCGCGACCTTCTGGAAGGCCCCGGACATGAAGCCCGAGGAAATCAAGACCGAGGTCTACTTCCTGCCGGCCGCCCTGATCTATGAAAAGATCGGCTCGATCTCGAACTCCGGCCGCTGGATCCAGTGGCGTCAGCAGGGCATCCTCCCGCCGGGCGAGTGCAAGCCTGACTTTGAGATCATCGAGCTCCTCTTCGCGAAGATCCGCGAGCTCTACCAGAAGGAAGGCGGTGCCTACCCCGACCCGATCCTCAAGGCCCACATGGACTACAAGATCGACGGCAAGTACGACCTGCGCGCCGCCTGCTGGGCCATGAACGGCTACCGCGTCAAGGACGGCAAGCTCCTCCAGGGCTACTCCGAGCTTCAGGCCGACGGCTCCACCGCCTGCGGCATCTGGATCTACTCGGGCTACTGGAACAACAACAACGCGCCGCTCGACGCCACGCAGCAGCCGACGATGCGCCGCTCGAAGGAAGACCCCTCCGGTCTCGGCCTCTTCCCGGGCTGGTCCTTCGCGTGGCCTGCCAACCGCCGCGTGCTCTACAACCGCGCCTCCGCCGACCCGAAGGGCCGTCCGTGGAATCCGGAGAAGACCTTCGTCGAGTGGAAGGACGGCAAGTGGATCCAGCATGACGTGGGCGACTTCGTCACGGCGAATCCCCCTGACAACAACGCCTTCTTCATGACCTGGGAGCAGAACGCCCGTCTCTTCGCCTACACGATGGGCGACGGTCCTCTGCCCGAGCACTTCGAGCCGTTCGAGGCGCCGACGAAGAACCTCTTCAACAATGCCGAGCAGAACCCCTGCGCGCTCTTCATGCAGGACAAGTCCGCCAAGCACGGCACGACGAAGGACTACCCGTACGTCGCCACGACCTACTCGCTCACCGAGCACTGGCAGACCGGCGCCCAGTCGCGCTCCGTGCCCTGGCTCGACGAGCTCATCTCGTGCAACTTCATCGAGATCTCGCCCGAGCTTGCCGAAGAAAAGGGCATCAAGAAGGGTGACAAGGTCCGCGTGTGGAACAACCGCGGCGACGTCACGGTCGAGGTTCTGATCACCCGCCGCATCGAGCCCCTGATGATCGACGGCAAGAAGACGCACGTCGTGGGGCTGCCGCACCACTTCTCGTGGGCCGGCTGCTTCGCCACGGGCGACAACATCAACGACCTCACCCCGAACGTGGCTGATCCGAACAGCTTCATTCCGGAATACAAGGCCTTCCTCGTCAACATCGAGAAGGCGGCCTAAAGCCCCGGCGGATCCACTTTCAGGAGACTAATTCAAATGGCAAATACCAAAGAAGTCGCGATGCTCTTCGACGCTTCGCACTGCACCGGCTGCCGCGGCTGCCAGGTTGCTTGCAAGCAGTGGAACGTGCTCCCATCCCCGCTCGGACTGAACGCGAACAAGTTCACCGGGTCGCTCCAGGCCCCGCTCGATCTGAACGGCGACACCCGCCTCATCATGACCTTTGATGAGCAGCCGTCGGGCAACAAGTTCCACCCGATCAACTGGGCCATCGGCCGCCGCTCGTGCTTCCACTGCACGGACGCGGGCTGCGTCCAGGCCTGCTCGTCGGGCGCTCTCCAGAAGGACGAGCGCGGCATCGTCACGTACGACACCGAGAAGTGCAACGGCTGCACCTTCTGCCAGGCGGCGTGCCCGTTCGACGTGCCCCGCTTCCGTCCGACGGACGGCCGCATCGACAAGTGCACGCTCTGCATCGACCGCGTCGAGGAGGGCCGCAAGCCCGCCTGCGTGCACACCTGCCAGCCCGAGGCGCTTCACTTCGGTCCGCGCGACGAGATGCTCAAGAAGGCTCACGAGCGCGTCGAGTTCCTCAAGAAGAAGGGCTTCGACAAGGCCGAGGTCTACGGCGAAAATGAGTGCGGCGGTCTGCACATCATCCAGGTCTGTGTCTACGGTCACGAGGCCTACGGACTGCCGACCAACCCCGAGCCCAAGAAGGTTCTCAACACGATCGAGCTGATGAAGCCCGTCACCGCCGTCGGCGCCGCCGCCGTCGTGGGCGCGCTCGCCGTCTCGTTCCTCGCGAACCTCGGCTACCGCCGCGAGAAGGTCACCCTCGAGGAGGCCAAGGCTTCGTGGACGCCCGAGCAGCGCGCGAAGGCCGAGGCCGAGTCGAAGGCCGTTCTCGAGGCCCAGAAGTCCGGCAAGGCCGCCAAGCACTAAAAAGGAAGGAGACCACAGATGACCCGTTATATCCAGCGTCACTCCCTGCTGACGCGCGTCACCCACGGCGTTGTCGCCATCACCTGCATCCTGCTTGCGGTGACCGGCCTCTTCGTCTTCTGGCCCGAACTCGGCGGCTCGATCATGGGCGGCGAGTTCACGAACCTGATGCGCATGCTGCACCGCATCATCGCCATCCCGTTCATGATCGTTCCGATCATCGCCATGTTCATCTCGCCCTCTGGCTGCAAGCACATGTTCTGCGAGGACATCTTCGGCAAGTGGGACAAGGATGACTACACGTGGGCCATGCGCTTCCCGTTCTATCTCTTCATGCCGAGCCGCTTCCATATGCCCCCGCAGCATCATGTGAAGTCCGCCCAGCGACTCGCCGACGGCGCGCTCGTGTTCTTCTGCATCATCATGGCCGTCACCGGCATGATCCTGTGGCTCAACACGGGGCTCCTGCCGAACGGCGGCATGAAGGTTGAGTTCAGCGCCGACGTCCTCCTCTGGAGCCGTCTGCTGCACGACATCTTCTTCGCTCTCACCTCGATCGTCGGCATCGCGCACATCTACCTCGGCGCCGGCATCTTCGAGCCGTACAAGGGCACCGCCCGCATCATGTTCGGCGACGGCAAGGTGAGCGAGTCCGACGCCCTCTACCACTGGGGCTACTGGGCCAACGAGGAACTGACCTCGGGCAAGAACGTCACCGTGGAAAAGGACAAGGCCTGATCACTCTCTGATTGAGAGGGGGGCCTCCCTCCGGGGAGGCCTCTTTCAGAGCCCTTCGAAAAAGTTCTTCCGCCGCGCCGGCATGCCCTAGACTCATCGGTGCGGCAGGAGAGCGATGACAATTCCTCTTCTCCCGAGTTCTCATCGCTCTCCTCCCCCAGGGAACAAGGAGACGGCACTGAAACCGGCCGGATGCAGAAAAAGGACGTGAGGAAGCGTCCGCGTCCGGGCTGCTCAATGCCTTTCCCGACAAAAGAAAGAAACATCCAAGGAAAAACATGACCCCGAAGTCGATTGAACGCGCCCTTGCGCGCTACCGCGCCTACAAGGACGAGGACGTCCGCAGCCGCCTGGCCATCTACGGGCCGCTTCTTCTCGAGACGGCCACGCTCGCCAACTCGCTCACCGACCAAGACGTGACGGTCGTGCGCGAGCCCACCGAGGACGAGCTCCTCGCCGCCGCCAAGGGCGGTCCGGCCATTCTCGCCTTCGGCATGATCAAGATCACGCCGGCCTCGTTCGCCCGCGATCTGAAGCGCCTCGGCGCCGTGCTCCTCGACTCGATGAAGGCCGACGACGCCTTCCGCGCGAAGGCCGCGGCCTTCGACTGGGCCCCGCTCTCCGACGACGACTTCCTCTTCGGCGCCGAGGCCGATCCGGTCAGCGCCTACGACGAGGTGATCGCCCTCACGGAGTCGACCGACGAGGTGCTCCGCGACGCCTGGGTCCTGCCCGTCATCAGCATGACGCTGCGCGCCTACTTCGACCGCTTCGCCCGCGAGGCCTCCGCGCGCCTCGAGACGAAGGAGGAGAAGTCTCCCTCCTTCACCCGCCGCACGACCTGCTTCTGCTGCGGCTCCGAGCCCGACGTCGCGGCGGTCGCGTCCACGACGAACCGCGGCAACGTGAAGAAGCTCTACTGCGGCGTCTGCGGCGCCTCCTGGTCCTTCGAGCGCATCCGCTGCGCTCGCTGCGGCGACGACATCGTCTCGAACCTCTCCTACATCTCCGACGAGTCGGACGACAACCACCGTCTGCACATCTGCGCGGCGTGCCACGCCGCGATGCCCACCCTCTTCGCCCCGGGCGACGAGCTCACCTTCAACCCCGACGTTGAGGGCATAGTTCTCACGGGCCTCGAGGAGGCTTATGATGAGGCGGTCACCGCAGGCACCGTGCCCCAGAAGGTCCTGAAGCAGGGCGACGCCACGATGGGCGGCGCCGCTCCGGGCAAGGGCAACTACTGACGGGACGCATAAGAACAAAAAACCGTCTCAAGCTGACTGGAGATCCCTCCCATGAACGCGCATATCCCCGGAGATGACATGCCGGCGTTCCTCCCCGGCACCTTCGCCGACCTCACGGCCGGCGAGGACTCGTCCTCCTTCCCCGCCCTCGGTGCGAAGGAGGTCGAGATCGTCCGCATCGCCGAGAGCACCTCGGGTCCCGACAAGGACTGGGTGGCCGAGGAGATCCCGGTCGCGATCGCCTACAACGGCATCTCGCACACCGTGATGATGACCACGCCGACGATGCTCGAGGACTTCGCGGTGGGCTTCACCCTCGCCGAGGGCATCGTGTCGTCCCTCTCCGAGATCCATGACATCACGGTGATGGACGGCTGCCGCGGAGGCAAGACCGTCGAGCTCACGATCTCGTCCGAGGCCTTCTGGAAGCTCAAGGATCACCGCCGCTCGATCGCCGGCCGCACGGGCTGCGGCATCTGCGGCGTGGAGTCCCTCACCGACGCCGTGCGCCCGACGCCTCAGGTTCCCTTCACGCAGACCTTCGACCTCGCGCACTACCGCGGCGCGCTCGACTACCTGCAGCACATCGAGAAACTCGGCAGCCTCACGGGCTGCACGCACGCGGCCGCCTGGGTGCATCCGGACGGCTCGCTCGCGGGCGGCGCCGAGGACGTGGGCCGTCACGTCGCGCTCGACAAGCTCCTGGGGCTGCGCGCCCGCTCGGGCTGGAAGGACGGCGCGCTCGTCATCAGCTCGCGCGCGTCCTACGAAATGATTCAGAAGGCGGCGATGTGCGGCGTCGAGATCGTCCTTGCCGTCTCCGCCCCGACTGCGCTTGCGATCGAGGTTGCCAGGAAAGCGGGCGTCACGCTCGTCGCCTTCTGCCGCCGCAGCAAAGCGAACGTCTACACGCATCCCGAGCGCCTCATAGGCCTCGGCTCCCGCGCCTGACTCCGAAAGAAATCCGTAACGACTTCCTCCTCGTTGAATCCTGCAGTGTGGGTCTTCCCCGGTGCAGACGTCCCCTCGGGACATCTGCACTGAATCCGGAAGCGCAGGATATGTAACGCCGGACGCTCCGCCCCTCAACCGGGCGGGCGTCCGTTTTTTTTCGTTCAGTCGCCGAAGGGACCGACGAGGAAACCGCGCCAGTCCCTCGGTCGCGGGCAGGCGCTCGAGGGCTCCTCGCTTGAGCGCAGCCACGACCAGACGCCGTCGAGCGCCGTCGCGCGCAGCAGATGCTGATCGCCGTCGGCGACCACGTCGCCCGAGGCGCGCAGATCCGAGAAGCAGCGCTTCACGTGAATGAGGCTCGCGCTCGTGACGCGCGCGATCTGCGTCTGCGGCAGGATCAGGGGATAGCGCACCCACTCCTCACCGTCCCTCTTCTCGAGGGTGCAGTAGCAGAAAGCCCAGGTGAGAAGGTAGAGCTTCACGCGGTCCTGAACGGGAAGAACGGCGTTCGCGGCGAGTCCGATGCGGTCCGACTGGATGCAGCACTCAAGCTGCACCTCGACCTCGTGGCGGAAGTCCGCGTCCTCCTCCATGCGCTCGCGGATGCGGGCGTTGGGAAGCGTGATCACCTCGCAGTCGGTCACTGCAAAGTAGCGCCCGTTGCCGGGGCGGCCCGAGTAGAAAGTGTGGTTGCCGCCGCAGATGCGGTGGGCGACGGCGAGCGCCATGCCCTGCTTCGACTGGTTGTACATGCTGCCGAAGGCGCGCCCGGCGACGCCGCTCGTGACGACCGTCATCAGGTTGAGCGACATCCGGGGCGTGTACACGTACTCGCCCGCCTCAAGCTTCCTCCGCTGGCCTTCCTCGAGAAGCAGCTTCTCAAGCGCCGCGGGAACCGCGGGGGTGATCCAGGGCATGAGCGGCGCGTGGCCTCCGAAGGGAAGGCGCCACTCGCGGATCCGGGGGCGGTCGGCGAGCCTGAGCCAGTGGGGTGAACCGAAAATCATGGCAGCGGGAGGGTCGGGGGAGGATCGGGGAAATTTAAGGCAATCTTTAGATTGTATGTCCCGATAGGGCAAGCGGACTAGTCCGTCCGGGTTATTCGTAAGACGAAAATCCTAGGCAGAAAGTATCAAATGAAACTGACGGGGGTCATGCTCCTCAGGCAGAGTTAGTGACAGGACGCGCTGATAAGCCTTCAGCGCAACATCCACCACTAAAAGCAATCTCGAATTGCAGGAGAGAGACACATGGCCAAGATCAAGATGCTCGCCGTTGCCGTCGCCGCGACGATGGCCCTGCCCGCCTGGGCTGACCGCAACCTCACCGCTGACCTCGTCATCGTCGGCGCCGGCGCGGGCGGCACGACCGCCGCTGCGAGAGCCGTCGAGGGCGGCCTCAAGACGATCATGCTTGAGAAGAATGCCTTCGCCGGCGGCGCGGGCAACTTCATGGAAGGCTCGTTCGCCGCTGAGTCCTTCCTCCAGAAGGAAAAGGGCATCAATCTCACGAAGACCGAGGCCTTCAACCGCATGGCCGCCTACCATCACTGGCGTGTCAATGCGCCGCTCATGAAGGCGTTCGTTGACAAAACCGCCTACATGGTCAAGTGGGTCAACGACCACGGCGTGCACTGGAAGGAAGTGAAGACCGCCTGGCGCGACAACGACATCCTCACGTGGCACATCTATCCGGGCGCCGGCTCGCTCCCGAAGCGCATGGTTGAGATCTTCAAGTCGAAGGGCGGCGAACTGCTCCTCTCGACTCCCGCGGAGAAGCTCATCGTCGAGCAGGGCCGCGTCGTGGGCGTTGAGGCCCGCGACAAGGCCGGCGAGAAAGTCACCGTCCGCGCGAAGAACGTCATCCTCGCCACCGGCGGCTACAACTTCAACGTTGACATGGTCAAGGAAATGACCGGCATCGACATGATTCCGGTCGGCGCCCCGGGGCGTACCGGTGACGGCATCAACATGGCGCTCGCCGTGGGCGCCGTCGGCGACAACATGGGCCCGATGATGATCAACGGCGCCTTCATGCCTGCCGAAGGCGAGGCGATCTGCAACGGTGCCAACAAGGAGCTCCGCGCCATGTTCCGCATGGGCCTGCTCTATGTTGACTCGACCGGCAACCGCTTCTTCAACGAAGAGCTGACGATCGACTGGCCGACCGCCTCGAACGCCATCGCCCGCACCGGCGAGTGGACCTACATCGTCTTCGACCAGGCCACGATCGACGAGTTCTCGACCAAGGGCAAGGGCTACCCGAACCCGTGCGGCAACTTCATCCAGCGCCATCAGGCCGCCACGATGCTGCCGCAGCTTCTCGCCGAGAACGAGAAGAAGGGCAACGTCTTCGTCGGCAACACGATCGAGGAAGTCGCCAAGAAGGCCGGCATGGATCCCGCGATCCTGCGCGCCTCGTGCGACGCGATGACGAAGTACGCCAAGCAAGGCAAGGACGAGCAGTTCGGCAAGGATCCGTACTACCTCCGCGCCATCGACAAGGGCCCGTTCTACGTCGTCCGCGGCAAGCTGAACACCCTCACGTCGCTTAACGGCGTCAAGGTCAACGCGAACCTCCAGGTTCTCGACAAGAACGAGCATGTCATCCCGGGTCTCTACGCCCTCGGTCATGACGCCGGCGGCATGTACGGCGACTCGTACGACCTGAAGGTTGGTGAAGGCACGGCTTCGTCCTTCGCGGTCACCGGCGGTCTCATGGCTGTCGAGCACATCCTCTCGGCGAAGTAATCCGCTTCTCTCCTTCCGCTCGCCCCGGTTCCGGACCGGGGTGAGACGGTAAACCTCACGGACGGTGTGAATGTCTCCTCACACCGTCCGTTTTTTGTCGTCCGTGCCCGTGGAACTCCGTCTCTCCCCGCAGCACCCGGACGACTTTGTTTCTCCAGTTTCCGTCCGAGCTCATCCGGACGGAGCGGCCGATTTTTCGTTAGGCCTTTGTCGGTATCAATTCATACTGACCGACCTAGTCCCGCGGTCGTACCTTGACGGTAACGGTTGTCCGGAATGATTACCCGGGCTTCATTCTGACTGTTTAAACCCTTCGGAGAAACAAAGAAATGGCCAAGATCAAGATGCTTGCCGTCGCGGTCGCCGCGACCATGGCCCTGCCCGCCTGGGCGGACCGCAACCTCACCGCCGATCTCGTCGTGGTCGGCGCCGGCACGGGCGGCACGGTCGCCGCCGTGAGCGGCGTCGAGGGCGGCCTCAAGACGGTTCTTCTCGAGAAGAATGCCTTCGCCGGCGGCGCGGGCAACTTCATGGAAGGCTCGTTCGCGGCCGAGTCCTTTATGCAGAAGGAAAAGGGCATCACCCTCACCAAGACCGAGGCCTTCAACCGCATGGCCGCCTACCATCACTGGCGTGTCAACGCCCCGCTCATGAAGGCGTTCGTCGATAACACCGCTGACATGATCCAGTGGGTATGGGACCATGGCGTGCACTGGAAAGAAGTGAAGACCGCCTGGCGTGACAACCAGATCCTCACGTGGCATCTCTATCCGAGCGCCGGGTCGCTGCCGAAGCGCATGATCGAGATCTTCAAGGAGAAGGGCGGCGAGCTGCTGCTCTCGACCCCGGCCGAGAAGCTCATCGTCGAGCAGGGCCGCGTCGTGGGCGTTGAGGCCCGCGACAAGGCCGGCGAGAAAGTCACCGTCCGCGCGAAGAACGTCATCCTCGCCACCGGCGGCTACAACTTCAACGTTGACATGGTCAAGGAAATGACCGGCATCGACATGATTCCGGTCGGCGCCCCGGGGCGTACCGGTGACGGCATCAACATGGCGCTCGCCGTGGGCGCCGTCGGCGACAACATGGGCCCGATGATGATCAACGGCGCCTTCATGCCTGCCGAGGGCGAGGCGATCTGCAACGGCGCCAACAAGGAACTGCGCGCCATGTTCCGCCAGGGCCTCCTCTATGTGGACGGCACCGGCAACCGCTTCTTCAACGAGGAACTCACGATCGACTGGCCGACCGCCTCCAACGCCATCGCCCGCACGGGTGAGTGGACCTACATCGTGTTCGATCAGGCCACGGTGGACGAGTTCTCCACGAAGGGCAAGGGCTATCCCAACCCGTGCGGCAACTTCATCCAGCGCCATCAGGCCGCGACGCAGCTCCCGCAGCTTCTCGCTGACAACGAGAAGAAGGGCAACGTCTTCGTGGGCAACACCATCGAGGAAGTCGCCAAGAAGGCCGGCATGGATCCCGCGATCCTGCGCGCCTCGTGCGATGCGATGACGAAGTTCGCCAAGCAAGGCAAGGACGACCAGTTCGGCAAGGACTCGTACTACCTCCGCGCCATCGACAAGGGGCCCTTCTACGTCGTCCGCGGCAAGCTCAACACACTCACGTCCCTGAACGGCGTCAAGGTCACGGCGAATCTGCAGGTGGTCGACAAGGACAGCCACGTGATCCCGGGCCTCTACGCCATCGGTCATGACGCCGGCGGCATGTACGGCGACTCCTACGACCTGAAGGTCGGCGAAGGCACGGCCTCGTCCTTCGCGGTCACCTCGGGCCGCATGGCGGTGAACCACATCCTCTCGACGAAGTAAGAGAACCGGCTCTCCTGCACGCGGCGTCTCCTCCCGTTCTCCCCGGGAGAGGCGCCCCGGGCATTGCCCAACGGACGGTCCCCGAGGATCATTTCAGGGCCGTCCGTTCTTTTTCCTTTTTTTCCTCGGCTCCGCCGGCACGGATCCAGAGACTGCAAAAGGCGGCAGGTTGCATTTCCTGTCGCCTTTCGTCTGTGCGCCTTCACCGATCAGCGGCGTGGGACGCGTTCAAATTTCGTGCACAGAAAGCGTGCGCGCACCAAAGCCGTGCACACGCGCAGGATTCTGTCTAGTTGGTTCTGCTTAAATCAGCGGACCGGAGCCGTCACCGCCGGAGCCTGAGGGGCGTCCACGGTCTGGGCCTTGAGGGGAAGCGCAACGGCGAGCGTGCCGATCGCGAAGGCGGCCGCCGCGGCCACGATTCCCGCGGCAGTGCGGCGCACGGCGGGCTTCGAGCCGATCGTGTCCATCCTCATCGCCCGGGATGCGACATCGGGCGAGGTGGGGACGTCATTGAAAATCTGGCTTGCGACGGTCATGACGGCTTCTCCGAAAAAGTTGATGGGAACCTTTGGTTAAAAGCAATTCCCGTGCCAAACCTTGAAGAAAAATTCACCCGTGCCGCCCGCTCGGATTTTTGGGCGGCACGGGTCTTTCAAGGAGAGAAACTTTTTTCGGCAGCGCGGTCGGTCAGTTGACCTCGGGCCAGGATCCGGTCGTCGCGGTCGTGTCGGCCGCGGGAGCCTCGTCAGCGAGGCTGTATGCGTAGACCTTCCCCGGAATCGTCATCACCAGCGTCACGATGGAGAGCACCGCCGCGGCGGCGACGATCAGGCCGGCCGTGCGGCGGAAGGCGGGCTTCGCGCCGATGCAATCGTCACGGAGGGCGGCCTGGGCCACGCAGGGCGCCGAGGGGATCTCGTTGAGGATCTGGGTCGCGATGGTCATGGTGCACCTCCGGTGAGAGTGGAATGCCTGAGGGAGTTACCTTCTCTAAAGCACCTCGCGTGCCAACCGCCGAATAACGAAAATTTCCGAGAAAAAACGGGACCCTTCCGAAGAAGAATCCCGTCTTTGCAAGGATTGTGTCCGCGGCCGGAAGTCCCGGCCGCGCAACACCGCAGTGCATCAGTAGCACATGATCTGGCCGTCCGTGCGCTTTTCGGTGGCGCCCACGAGCGTGCCGTCGGCGCTCCTCAGGATCATCTGGCCGCGGCCCATGGCGGTGAGATCCGTCTTCACGGTGATCTCGTGCCCGCGGCGCTGCAGCTTGAGGATCTCAGAAGCCGGCACATCGGACTCGATGTCGACCTTGCGGCCGCCCGTCCACTGCCAGCGCGGCGCGTCGAGCGCCTGCTGCGGGTTCAGGTGCCAGTCGATCAGGTTCTCGACCACCTGCACATGGGCCTGCGGCTGCATGAAGCCGCCCATGATGCCGAAGGGGCCGACCGCCTCGCCGTCCTTCGTGAGGAACCCCGGGATGATCGTGTGGTAGGGGCGCTTCCCGCCCTCGAGGCAGTTGGCGTGCTTCGGATCCATGCGGAAATTGGCGACGCGGTTGTTCATTGAGACGCCCGTGCCGGGAACGACGATGCCCGAGCCGAAGCCCATGTAGTTGCTCTGGATGAAGGAGACCATCATGCCGTCGCGGTCGGCGGCGCAGAAGTAGACCGTGTTGCTGCCGCGCGGATCGCCCGCCTCGGGGAGGATCGCCGTCTCGCCGATGAGCGCGCGGCGGCGGGCCGTGTACTCGTCGGAGAGGAGCTCGTCGACGGTGACGCGCATCGAGCTCGGCTCCGTCACGTGCTCGGCGGTGTCCGACATGGCGAGCTTCATCGCCTCGATCTGGCGGTGCATCGTCTCGGCGGTGAGGCGCCCCGGGAGCTCGAGACCGGCGAGGATCTTGAGCGCCATGAGGACCGTGATGCCGTGGCCGTTCGGCGGCATCTCCCAGACGTCGTAGCCGCGGTAGTTGATGCTGATCGGATCGACCCACTCGGGGTGATAGCGGGCGAGGTCGTCCGCGGTCATGAAGCCGCCGTGCTTCTGGTAGAAGGCGCCGATTTTCTCGGCGATCTCGCCGCGGTAGAAGGCCTCGCCATGGGTCTCGGCGATGGCGCGCAGGGTCGCGCCCATCTCGGGCGAGCGGAAGATCTCGCCCGCGCGCGGCGCACGGCCCTCGGGCGCGAAGTGCTCGAACCAGGGCTCGAACTGGGGATCGTCGCGCATGCCCGAGTAGAGGCGGAAGGCGCGCGCCCAGAGGTCGGCGATCGTGGGCGAGACGGGGTAGCCGTCCTCGGCGTAGCAAATCGCCGGCGCCATCACATCGGCAAACGAAAGACGGCCGAAGCGCTCGTGCACGGCGCTCCAGGCGCTCACCGCGCCCGGCACGTCGCTCGCGCAGACGCCGTATTTCGGAATTGCTTCGAACCCCTTCGCGCGGCAGGCCTCGATCGAGGCGGCCGCCGGAGCGGGACCCGAGGCGTTGAGGCCGTGGAGCTTCCCGTCCTTCCAGACCATCACGAAGGCGTCGGAGCCGAGACCGTTGCAGGCCGGTTCCACAAGGGGCTGGGTCGCGGCCATGGCCACGGCCGCGTCCACGGCGTTGCCGCCCATCAGAAGCGTCTGCAGACCCACGGAGGCCGCCGTCGGGTTGCCCGCGCAGGTCATGCCGTTCTTTGCGTAGACCACGGTCCGGCGGGAGGCGTGGGGGTAATCAAGGGGATCGAACGAAACCGGAAAGTCAGTCATGTGATGTCCTTTCTTGGGGGATGAGCCTCGGGCCGGGATGCATGGCGCGGCGTGAGGCCCCCGGGGAGACGGCGAACTCGAAAAAGAAGAGGCGGCGCAGGAAGCACCGCCCCGGGTCCTTCAGGAAAGAAGCATAACGCGCGCCGACGCGCCGCCTCCCTCCTTCAGGCTGTCAGTTGACGACAGTGACAGATCAGAGCTGCCCCTTCGCACGGAGGCCGCGCATCACGTCGGCGACGTAGCGCATCGCGTCAGGGCGGACGAAGGAGATGCGGCACCACTCGTCGGCCGGCGGGAACGGACGGCCGACGAGGATGTTCTCGGCCTTCATCGCGTCGGCGAAGGGCTTGAGCGGGGCCTTGAGGTTGAAGAAGCAGAAGTTCGTCTGGCTCGGAAGGTACTCGAGCTTGAGTTCCTCAAAGAGCTCCGCCATGATCCTGCGGCTCTCGGCGTTCTCCTCGCGGGACTGCTTGAGGTACGCGGGATCATTCATCTCGAAGAGCGCGGCGCGAACGGCGGCGATGTTCTGCAGCGAATCGTAGGCGATGCGGACGTAGACGCGCTTGGCGGTCTCGGGCGCGGCGTAGGCGAAGCCGAGGCGCAGGCCCGCCATGCCGAAGATCTTCGAGAAGGTCTTCAGCACGATGATGTTCTTCTGGCCGGCGGCGACGAACTCGGTCGTGGAGCGGTAGCTCTTGTCCGCGACGTACTCGGCATAGGCCTCGTCCACGAGGAAGACCGTGTTCTTCGGATTCGAACGGATCCAGTCGAAGAGCGCCTCAGTGTCGGCGATGGTCGAGGTGGGATTGTTCGGGTTCACGAAGTAGACGATCGCGAAGCCCTTCTTCGCGACCTTGGCCGCGGCCTCGCGCATCGCGGGAACGTTGATCGACCAGTTGGGGCCCATCTTCACCTTCAGGATCGGAAGGCCGTTGCGCTCGGCGGCCATCTCGCCATCGGAGTACGTGAGCTCGGGGATGATGAGCGCGGCGCCGGGCTCCCTGGCGAAGGCCTCGACCGAGGCGCGGATCGCCTCCGCGGAGCCCTGCGAGAGAACGATCTCCTCGGGCTTGCCGCCGATCATCTTCGCGCAGGCGAGACGGCACTCCTCGCAGGCGTCGTCGGTGTAGAGATTCGCCTCATCGATGGACTTCTTCACCGCTTCGCGCGCGCCGGCGGAAAGGCCGAGCGGATTCTCGTTGAAGCAGGCGCGAAGGGGACGCTCGGCGGTGGGCTTCTCGAAGGCCGGGGCCGCGGCGGTGGCCTCGGCCTTGGTGGCGCAGCCCGAGATCATGGAAGCGGACACCGCGCCCGTGACGGCGGCGCCGAGGAAATGACGTCTTTGCATGGACATGATTGAATTTCTCCGAATGCTTCGGTTGAGGGAGTTACAGAGTCGCGGCAGTTCGATCCGGGTCTCGATGCCTGGGGCAGCCGAACCTGAGGGATCTGCACGACCCGTGCGCCGGATCTCCCGG
>NZ_JAUNSF010000154.1 GCF_030539355.1 Sutterella sp. | reverse complement strand
ACAAGGTCTCAAGACGACTGGTGAACGAAAACCAAGCGCTTGTTGTCGAGAGTGTGAAACCAAAGAACATGCTTAAGAACCACCGTCTGGCAGAGGCGATTGCCGATGCCGCATGGGGGAAGTTCATCGGCATGCTTGCCTACAAGCTGAGGCGGGAAGGCAAGGTGCTCGTGAAGATCGACACCTTCTATCCGTCCTCAAAGACGTGTTCCTGCTGCGGCTTCAAGCTCCCCGAGCTTGAACTGAAGACACGGAAATGGTCGTGCCCCAAATGCGGGGCACTCCATGACCGTGACATCAACGCAGCGGTGAACATCAAAGCCGAAGGCATAAGACAACTGAGGGCGGCAGGGCTGTCCGTCCTCCGCAGTGCGGAATTGTCCGGCAACTGCGAAATCGCTCTGGGAGACGGCGTAAGACCTCGGGAAAACCGAGGCTGCTGTCGATGAATAGAGAAGCCTCGTCCAACTGCAAAGTTCGGGCGGGGAGCAGTCACAGCGCTTTCATGCGCGCCATCGCCTCGCTCATCTCCTCCTCCTCGGGGGAGAGGTAGCGGCCGGTGGTCGCCACCGACGCGTGCCCCATCGCCGCCTGCACCACGTTGACGCTCATCTCGGTGAGCGCCTGCACGGCGAAGGTGTGCCTCAGCCAGTGCGTGGAGGAGGCGCGGAGCTTGGCGGCGTCCATCGGCGCCTCGGTCGCGATGTCGTCGGCGACGCGGTCGAAGAAACCCTCGAGGACGCGGTAGAGGCCGCTCCTGCTCATGGGCCCGTTCGGGTTGCGGCCGCGCCCGAGGTTGATCAGGAGCGGCGTCTCCGGATCGGCCGCGCTCACCGAGGGGATGCCGCGCTCGGCGAGCGCGCTCTCGATGATGCCGATCTGCTCGGGCGAGAGCGGCAGGCGCCTCACCTTGCTGCCCTTGCCCACGATCTCGATCGCGGGCCGCACCGAGAGACCGACGCGGCGCTCGACGATCCAGCCCGCGCGCGCGTCAAGCATCTCGGAGGCGCGCATGCCGAGGCTCTTGCCCATCATGAGGATGAGCTTCATGCGCTCTCGGGGTAGACCCTCGGGAAGGATGTCAAGCCGCGAGACGATGTCCTCCCACTGCGCGGGCGTGAGCGACCGGTCCGCGAAGGCCTGCGGCGCACCCTCGCCCTTGAGAAGCGGCACCTTGGGGCTCACCTGGTCGAAGGGGTTGAAGATGAGGTAGCCCGTGCGCTTCAGAAAATTGAAGAGCTGCCGGACGACCACGATCGCGTTGCGGCGGCTTGAGGGCGAGAGCGGTCCGTTGAAGGGGCGCCACGCGGCGCTCTGGCGCTCGGCGTTCTTCTCCCCGATCCACCGCGCCTGCGGAACGCGCCACTTGCGGCGGAAGGCCGCCTCCTCCAGCCGCCCGAGATCCTCGAGCCAGCGCAGGTACTGCGCCGCGTCGTCGGCGCGGATGTCCGAGAGCGCCGTGCGCTTCTCGGCGAGGCACCAGAGCAGGAATCGCTCGCTCTCCTTGCGGTAGCTCGCGAACGTGTTGGGATTGCCCGCGCGGGCGTTGAGCCAGGTGCGGATCGCCTCGAGGTCGTCGGTCGCGGAGAGTGCGCACCCGACCGCCGGCGCGCGGTTGATGCCCGTCGCGCCCGAGAGCCCGTCGGGAAGGACGATCTCCTCGAGCGGCCGGATGAGCTCGTCATATTCGGCGGCGGCGCTGACCGCCTTCCCGCCGGGGCGCTTTCCCGCGGGATAGAAGCGCGGCGTCACCTCGCCCACGCCGCGTCCGAACTCGGCGAGCCAGGCCATGAGACCCGCGGCGCGCTCCGCGCCGAGGCCGGGAAAGGACCGGTGCCAGTTGGGCCCGAGCGAGGCCGCGCAGTCGTAGAGGTCCTCGAGCGTCACGAGCCCCGCCTTCGTGAGCGGAACCGCCCAGTCTGCGGGCAGCAGCCGCGCGAGCTCGTCCTCGGCGGCGAGCCTGCGGGCGGGAAGCTCCTCGGGTACGAGGAGGCCGGGGGCGGAATTCGGGCTGGACATGTGTGACGTTGTCGCGGATAAGGAAAAGAAATGAGGTTCGGGGACGAGCCCGGCCCTAATATTAGAGAGGCCGGGGCAGGCCGTACGATGGAAGCCCGCCCCGGGACGCCATTCATTAACCATCGAAGAACTTTTTTCGTCAGGAACTTTTCCCATGCCGAGGCTCATCACCCGAGGGGGCAAATGCATTTTCACCGCCGTGGCGGGGCTTCTCTGCGCGACGGTCCTGATGACGGCCATGCCCGCGTCGGCCCAGGCGGTGGCGGCCTCCTCCTACATCGGCATGGGCACCACCGGCGGAACGCCCTCGGGCGACGTGGCCGCGGCGATCAAGCCGGTGATCCGCTCGATGGAAGTGCCGATGGCGATCCGCGAGACCGAGATCGATGCGGCCGACCTCGTGCAGGTGCCCGTCATGGCGGAGTTCCCGCGTCCCATGCGAATCGGCATCGAGGCGTCGCTCGCGCTCTCCGCGCAGGCGAGGTGGCTTGCCTACACGGTCTCGGAGATCGAGTACGTGCTCGGCAAGGGCAACGTTGAGGTGCTCTGGCTCGACCGCCATTCGCTCGACCTCGGTGCACGGAGCCGTCAGCTCGACTTCATCGTCGCCGACGCGGACACCTTTGCGCTCACGCAGGCCACGGGCCTCTACGAGCCGATCGCGAGCTTCCTGCCGCTTACGGCAAGCCGCGCCGAGGACGCGCAGTCGAGCGTCTTCTTCACGCGCCGCAGCCGCTACATCCCGACCATTGCCGCGGTTGGCATCCAGAAGAACGAGATCGCGGCGCTCTCCTCGGAGTCGCTCACGGGCTGGAAGGCACCGCTCGCTCTCATGCAGCAGATGGGACTCAACGGCGCCGACGCCCTTGACCGGACGACCTTCTATGGCTACTCGGCCGAGGCGGTCGTGCGCGGTGTGCTCTCCGGGGCCCAGGGCGTGGGCGTGCTCCCCGCCTGCGTGCTCGAGATGCTCGAGCGCGAGGGCAAGATCTCGATCGACCGCGACCTCTCGGTGATCTCGCCGAGAACGGACGACACACTGCGGTGCCTCCACACGACTCCCGTCTATCCGGGCTGGTCCTTCGGGGCGCTGACGACGACCGATCCGGGCTGGAAGAGGGCGATGAGCAGCATCCTCTACTCGACCAACAGCCCGCTCTTCGGCGGCGAGTGGACGGTGCCGGCGGTGAACCGCGCCGTCTATGACCTCTTCTATGAGCTCAAGATCGGCCCCTACGAGCACCTCGCGACCTGGAGCCTGGAGCGGATGCTGCGCGAGAACGCGGAGTTTCTCGCGATCGCGCTCCTCGTGGCGTTCCTGGTGATTCTGTACGCGGTGAGCCTCTCGGTGCTCGTGAGAAGAAAGACGCGGCAGCTCAGGCGCGCCCTTTCCGAGCGCCAGATGATCGAGGCCGAGGCCGCGCAGTCGCGCCAGCACATCGCCAACCTCGAGCGCACCGGCATCGTCGGACAGATGTCCACGATCATCGCCCACGAGCTCAAGCAGCCGCTCGCCGCGATCGTCAACTTCGCCAACAGCCTCAACCGGCGCACGAAGCAGGGCAAGATGGACGAGAAGGCCTTCACCTTTGCCCTGGGCGAGATCATCGCGCAGGCCGAGCGCGCCAACGAGATCGTCAACCGCGTGCGCGCCTACGCGAAGCATGACTACCCGCCGCGCAAGGTGACCGACCTCTACGACGTGGTGAGCAACGCCATCACCACCTTCCGGCGTTCCCGCCAGACCGCGGCCGACGTGATCGTGCGCGTCAACAAGGGTTCGATGGCCGAGGTGGACGCCTGGGAGATCGAGCTCGCGGTCCTCAACCTGATGAAGAACGCCGCCGACGCGACCTCGGGCGTGGATTCGCCGAGGATCGAGGTGACGCTCGTGCCCGTGGACGGCAAGACCTGGGCGCTCTCGGTGACCGACAACGGTCCCTATCTCGATGACGAGCAGTTCGGGGCGCTCTTCAAGCCGCTCCAGACCACGAAGGGCTCGGCCGGCATGGGCCTCGGGCTCTCCATCGTCTCCTCGATCGCCGAGCGCCACGCGGGAAACATCACCGTCGAGCGCAACGGCGAGGCGGGACTCCGCTTCACGATCACCTTCCCGAGGCTCGCGCACCCCGACGGCGAACTCGCCGACGAGATGCTGCCGCCCAAGATGCAGATCTACCACGGCACCCCCGGCGCGGCACTTCAGCCGGCTCGGGAGGTCGATGAGAGCGCCCCGGCGGAGCAGCAGACCGGGCTCAAGCCGAAGGAAACCCAGGTTCACGGTCTCTGAGTCCTTCCGGGACGACCTGATCCCAGAGGCCCGTGAACGGGGCGGCTCATTCCAGAGCCGGTCACCCGTTCACGGGCCTCTTCGTTCAAGCGAATTCAAGGTCCTTCTGAAGCGCATTCAAGCAGTGCCCCGTGCTGATAAAAGCGAACGGACAGGGGAGGTCCGTCAGGTTTTCATTAACTATTGGTGAGTCAGTTTCGATAGATGCCGACTAAAAACTATATTAGGAATTACCCTAATACTCTCCTGTCTTTGACAGCTTAAAGTCGAAAAAATTCTTATAGATCAGGTCGTTAA
>NZ_JAUNSF010000026.1 GCF_030539355.1 Sutterella sp. | reverse complement strand
TCGAAAAATATCGTCCAATCATTGAGCGTGGCATCGCTGAGTACAATAAGAAAAATAAAATGAGCGTGACCCAGCTCACGCTGCTCACTTCCCTGAGCATGATGGGCGCAGGCATCATCATGCTGCCGGCCAAGCTCGCCTCGCTCGGCACGATTTCCTCTCTTTCCTGGCTTCTGACGGCCACGGGCGCCACTGCGATCGCCTACGTCTTTGCCCAGTGCGGCATGCTTTCGAGAAAGTCGGGCGGCATGGGCGGATTCGCGGAATACGCCTTCGGCCGGACGGGCTCCTACCTCGTCAATTACACCTACGGCGTTTCGCTCGTGATCGGAAACATGGCCATCGCCATGGCCTCGGTCAACTACGGACTCTACGCGTTTAACGTGACTATCTCGCCGACGGCGCTCTTCATCGCGACGCTTGCCCTGCTGTGGCTGTCGACCTTACTCAACTTCCTCAGTCCCGCCTTCACGGGTCATTTCACCGCCTCGGTCATCTGGGCGCTGCTCCTGCCGCTGCTGCTCCTCATCCTGATCGGGCCTTTCTGGTTCTCCGGGGAAATGTACATGGGGAACTGGAATCCGCAGGATCAGTCATGGTGGGAGGTGCTGCCCGAGAGCTTCTCCATGATGCTCTGGGCCTTCCTCGGTCTTGAATCGGCCTGCGCCAATGCCGAGGCCGTGGACGAGCCCGAGAAGAATGTCCCGAAGGCGGTCCTGTTCGCCACGCTCCTCACGGCTTTCATATATATTTCAACGACTTCCCTCATTGCCGGAATCGTTCCCAACGCGAGCATCGAGGCGAGCAACGCCCCGTTCGGCGTCGTGTACGGCGAACTCCTCGGCGGAACCGCTGGCACGGCGGCTTCCTGCCTTCTCTGGGTCGGCTGCATGGGGTCGCTCGTGACTTGGCAGTTCACGCTCGGCCGAGTCTTCAAGTCATCCGCGGACGTCGGCTTCTTCCCGGCGGTCTTTTCGAAGGTGACCTCCAACAACGCGACGGTCAGCGGTCTGGTCATCCTGACGCTGCTTCAGTCCGTGTTCCTCATTCCGGCGGGTTTTGTCGAGACATTCTCCGCCTATGAAGCGCTCACTGAACTCACCGTCGGCATCACCGTCTTCGCCTTTGCGCTCTGCGTCTGCGGCAGCCATGCCATGGGACGCGAGGAGGGGATCTCGAGGGGCAGGATGCACACGCTTCGCCTCGCCATCGTCATCAGCCTGCTCTGCGTTGTCTTCACGCTCTGCTGGCTTCCGAATGAAGCCGTGAAGGAGGGATTCCTGATTCTGCTCTTCGGCTGGATCGCCTTCGCCTTCTGGTCGCGAAGCCGGGCATGAATGAAAAAAGAGCGGATCTCAGCGATCCGCTCGAATGGCAACCTCAGTAGATGGTTCGCTTGAAGCCGGCCGTCGATTCATCGAGCCAGAGGGACTTGACGAGTTCCTTGAGGCTGTTTTTCTTTTTCCGAGGCTTCTTCTCCGGTTCAGTCGCTTCACTCGGCGAGACTTCGGCAGGTTTCTCCGGCTGAGCGCTCTCCTTGACCGGCGCGTTCTCAGGAACCTCGGCGCGGGTCTCCGCGGGCGGCGGCGTCGCCGGCTTCCCGGCCGGGCTCTCAGGAACTGTTCCTTCGGCGGGCACTTCCTCGCCGCAGTCAAGCAGCGAAGCCTGCGCGACAAGCTGATAGCCGCGCTTGGGCACCGTCACCACATACTCAGGCGCATCACCGCGGGCACGTCCGTCGCGCAGGTATTTCCGGAGCTCGAAGATGAGCTGCGTCACCGTCTGATCGGTGACGACGGTGCGTTCCCAGAGACCGTCCACGAGTTCCTTGCGCGTCAGGACCTCGCCCTGATGGCGTGCAAGGAAGAGGAGAGTGTCGATCAGACGGGGCGGCAGCTTGACGCCGGGGTGCCCCTGACGCTCAATGGTGTTCGTCGCGGAAGAGACGGTGAACTCCCCGATGAGCCATTTTTCTAATCGCATGTCAGTACTGAGGGAAGGTGTCAAAAAAATCAGTTTAGATAAATCTGCCCCAAACTTCTAGAGAGGAGAAGCCGGACGGACTGTCAGACGAACGTTTCCCGCACGCACTGTCGCGGTGCGTCCTGCACAGACCCGGTTCCCCGGGGCGGATGTCGTCCGATGACAAATGAGAATTATCTCAGGCTTACGCCCGGGATCGGTGCGGGAGGTAGAAGCAGGTGTTAGGTATTTCCACCTATTTTCATACCGACCGGTCGGTTTGATAATTCGCCCCGCCTGAAACGCGCAGCCTCATCCAACCGATGACGCCGGGCGCAGGAACACCTGTCTTAGGGAGCGCGGCAAAAGAAGACCGCGCCCCGCCAAAGGAGAAGCAAAACATGAAAACCCAGATCATCGCCGCCGCCGTCTGCTCGATCTTTGCCGCCGGCGCTGCCTTCGCCGCCCCGGTCACCGCCGAGGGCACCGGCATCGGCAAGCACGGTGACGTCACGGTCGCCGTCACCTTCGACGGCAACCGCATCACCGACATCAAGATCGTCAAGGAGCAGGAGAACCCGGTCCTCGCGAAGAAGGTCTACACGGACCTCAAGGCCCTCGTCCAGGAGACGAGCTCGGTTGACGTGGACGTGGTCTCGGGCGCGACCTTCACCTCGAAGGGCCTCCTTGACGCCGTCGCCGACGCCGCGAAGAAGGCCGGCGTGAAGCTCGCCAAGGCCGACCGCCGCGCGCTCGCCAAGGCCGGCAAGAGCATCCCGAAGAACTCCACCTATGACGTCGTCGTGATTGGCGCGGGCGGCGCGGGCTTCTCGGCCGCCATCGAGGCGAAGAACGCCGGCGCGAACGTCGTGCTGCTCGAGAAGATGCCCGCCGTCGGCGGCAACTCGCTCATCTCGGGCGCCGAGATGAACGTCGCCCAGAACTGGGTCCAGCCGAAGCTCGGCATCACGGATGACTCCCCTGAGCTCCACGCCGCCGACACCATCAAGGGCGGCGACAACAAGGGCGATCCGAAGGTCATCAACGTCATGACCCACAACGCGCTTGACGCCGCGAAGTGGTGCCGCGACTACCTCGGCGTTCGCTTCGAGGACGACAACCTCTTCTTCTTCGGCGGCCACAGCCGCAAGCGCGCCCTCATCCCGTTCGGCCACACGGGCACGGAGTTCATCTCCAAGTTCCAGGCCAAGGCCGATGAACTCGGCATCCCGGTCATCACCGGCATGAAGGCCGAGGAGCTCATCAAGGATCAGAATGGCCGTGTGGTCGGCGTCAAGGCCACGATGGCCGGCGAGGAGTACACGTTCAACGCCAAGGGCGGCATCGTGCTCGCCACGGGCGGCTTCGGCGCGAACCCGGAGATGGTGAAGAAGTACAACCCGGCGATCGACGAGCGCTTCAAGACGACCGACGCCCCGGGCACCACCGGCGAGGGTCTCTACATGGCCGAGCGCGCCGGTGCCGAGCTTGTCAACCTTTCCTATATCCAGACCTATCCGATCTGCGACCCGATCTCGGGCGTTATCGAACTGATCGCCGACTCCCGCTTTGACGGCGCCATCCTCATCAATCAGGAAGGCAAGCGCTTCGTCGAGGAGCTCGAGCGCCGCGACGTGATCTCGCAGGCGATCCTCGCCCAGACCGGTGCCTACTGTTGGGTGCTCTGGAACGACAAGATCGGTGCGATCTCGAACACGGTCACAACGCATCCCACCGAGTACGAAGCCTTCACGAAGCAGGGCATTATGACGACCTGCGATGACCTGAAGTGCATCGCTGACTTCACGAAGATTCCGTACGACTCGCTCAAGGCCACGACCGAGCGCGTGAGCTCGATGACGGGCAAGGGCAACGACAAGGACTTCAAGCACCGCGCCGGTCTCGTCGACCTCTCGCAGGGCAAGTATTACGTGATCAAGGCCGTTCCGAGCGTGCACCACACGATGGGCGGCGTCCGCATCAACGAGAAGGCTCAGGCCCTCACGGCCGAAGGCAAGGTGATCCCGGGTCTCTGGGCCGCGGGTGAGGTGACTGGCGTCACGCACGGCACGAACCGCCTGGGCGGCAACGCGTACACCGACATAATCGTGTTCGGTCGCATTGCCGGCAAGGCCGCCGCTGAAGCCGCGAAGTAATCTTTAAACTTAATCAAGTCCCGGCTCGTCATCCCCGATTGACGGCCGGGCGTTTCTTTCTTTTCCCCGAGGCGTTTCCGGAGTCCCACAGCATGAGTGCACCGCTCACCGAAAAAGCCAGGCAGACGCGCGGGCGGATGATCCGCTGCGCCCAGGAGATCATTCTTGAGGACGGCATCGAGGCCCTCAGCATGGACC
Organism: Sutterella sp.; assembly: GCF_030539355.1. Taxonomy (GTDB): domain Bacteria; phylum Pseudomonadota; class Gammaproteobacteria; order Burkholderiales; family Burkholderiaceae_F; genus Sutterella. The sequence goes on along the minus strand of NZ_JAUNSF010000026.1, from coordinate 23,511 downwards.
GCGTCGCCGAGCGCGCCGGCATGAGCAAGGGTGCCGTGATGTACCACTTCAAGACGAAGCGGGCGCTCCTCGCCGCGCTCATCGAGGCCTATGCCGAGCACCTTGACGAACGCCTGAAGCACGCCGAGTCTTTCTTCGAGGGAACGCCCGACGAGACGCTCGTTCCCGGCTACATCCTCTGGTTCCGGGAGTTCGACAAGAACAACATGGGCTGGGCCGACATCGGTCTCTCGCTTCTCGTGCAGAAGGTGCGTGATCCCGAACTGCTCCAGCCCGTCCGCGACTGGTACGCGAGGCTTCACGAACGCGTGGCGCAGATGCCTCCTGAGCGCCGCATCCGCACGCTTCTTGTGCTGATGACGATGGAGGGTTTTTTCTTCACGCGAAAGTTCGGTCTCGACCTCATGACCCAGGACGAGAAGAACGAGGTCTGTGAGGAACTGCTGACGCTCAGCTGCTCAGCGGCAAAGCCGCGCGCCGGCTGACTGAGCGCAGCCCTTCAGAGCTCTCCCGGCTCCCGTAGCCTCGGCGCCGCAAAGCGGCGGTTCTCAAGCACAGGGAGAGACGCGCGTGCGCGCGTCACCGCATCCGCCTCGATGTCGGCGAATAGAAGCTGATCCGAAGCACCGCACTGCGCGGTGACGACGCCGAGCGGATCGACGATCTTCGAGGACCCGATGCACGCCGCGCCGCACTCGCTCACGGCCGCGACGAAGGCGGTGTTCTCGAGCGCTCTCGAACGGAGCGTGATGTCCCAGTGGGATTCCTTCAGCGGTCCCCGGTACCAGGCCGCGGAGACCACTAGAAGCGTCGCACCCTTCAAGGCCAGCGCCCGCGCGAGCTCGGGGAAGCGGATGTCGTAGCAGGTCATGAAGCCGCAGCGGAAGGGCCCGATGTCAACGAGCTCGGGAACGGATTCGCCCGCGAGGCAGTTGTCGCTCTCGCGCCCGCTGAAGGCGTCGTAGAGATGAAGCTTCTGGTAGGTGAGGAGAACCTTGCCGTCCCGCACGACGAGGAGATCGTTCGCGCACCGGGTCTCCCCGGGGATCCTTGCGAGCACCGTGCAGACCACGGTCACGCGGCGGCCCTTCGTCGCCTCGCGGAGCGCCGTGACGAAGGGGCCGTCAAGCGGCTCCGCATGCGTCCTGCTCCACGCAGGAGCGCCCGGCTTCTGCGCGATCACGCTCTCGGGCATCACGAGGAGCTCTGCACCGCCCGCCTCGGCGCGGTCAATGAGGTCGCGGACGACCGCCTGGTTCTCCTCGCTCGATTCCCTCACGGAGAACTGTCCGAGCGCGATGCGGAGCGTCTTGTTTTCGGTCATGCAGGTTCTCCTTGAGGTGAGGCGCAGAAAGAGGGCGAGGGCGGATGTGGAATCCCGGCGGCACGGAACCCATCATAGACGGGCGGACCGTGTGCCGTGGGGGAGGGTCGCGGTGCAATTCGATGTGTCTCTTCCGAGGACATCCGCCCCCATGATCGGCGAAAATGTGCCCAACATGTGACATTCCCTCGGTCCGGCCTCTCCCATGCACGTCTCCCGCATCTTCCCTCCCGGCTCGATCCTCCTGCGGCTTCTGGCCGCGGGATTCCTTTCGCTCGCCCTCGGCGCGGCGCATGCGGCCGGCGATTCCGCCGTGCCCGCGGAGTCCGGGGCGCGCAAAGTCGTGATCGGCTCGGTGTGGATCTCCGAGCCCTCGAGCTCCGCGCGGCAGATCGACCGCGCCTTCGAAGCGCTTGAGAAGGCCTTCACGAGCCGCGGCATGACGGTCGAGGTGAAGATCCTCCCGACCGACAAGCTCGGGGAACTCATCGAGGCGGGCGAGGTGGACCTCTTCCTTGCGAGCGGCGGCCTTTACCGCAGCTATCTCTCGAAGGGCGCGCGCGACATTGCCACGCTCTTCGATCCGCGCTCGGCGTCGCCGAACCGCGGCATCGGCTCGGTCGTGATCGTGCGCAGCGACCGCGATGACCTGCAGCTGCTCTCCGACCTCGAGGGGCGCAGCATCATGTCGAGCTACACGAACGCCTTCACGGGCAACGCCTACGCGATGGGCGAGATTGCGCTGCGCGGCTACGACCCGGAGAAGTTCTTCGCGGAGAGGATCTACCGTCACCCGGCCGGCCGCGTCATTGACGCCGTGATCGCCGGCGAAGTCGAGAGCGGCGTCGTCGTCGCCTGCCTGGTGGATGAACTCGCCGCCGCCGGCGACCCGCGGGCGAAGCTCGTGCGCGTGCTCGAGCCCCGCTCCGGGGACGGGTTCTCCTGCCAGCACACCTCCGAGCTCTACCCGAGCTGGACCTTCGCGACGACGCCCCGGGCCTCGTCCGAGGTGAGCACGATCGCCACGACGACGCTTCTCACACTCCCGGCGAACGCCGTGAAGGGCGAATGGCGCTGGTCGGTGGCGACGGACTTCAGCCGCACGGACGCGCTCCTCAAAACCCTGCGGCTCGGTCCGTACCGGATCCTGCGCGGCTGGACGCTCCGCGGGTTCTTCGAGCGCTACTCGGGCGCGATTGCGCTCGGCACTTTGGCGGTGCTGCTCCTCGCCTTCCACAGTTCGATCGTGGGCGTCCTCGTGCGGCGGCGCACGCACGAACTCTCCGAGGCGCTCAAACGCGAGCGCGTGCTCTTCGCCGAGAAGACCGAGGCGACGGAGCGCCTTGAGACCCTGCAGCGCGTGGGCGCGGTCGGGCAGATGTGCTCGATGCTCGCGCATGAACTCAAGCAGCCGCTCGCTGTGATGCGGCTCTCGGCCCGCGCGCTCCTGCGCTTCCTCGAGGAACCGGAGCCCGACACGGAGCGCATCTCGCAGGCGGCGCTCGCGATGCAGCGCGAGGCCGGGCGCGCCGCGGAGATCGTGGACCGGGTGCGCGCCTATGCGGGCAGAAAGTCCGATCGCGTCGAGACCGAGCTCCGCGACGCCGTCGCGCTTGCGATCGGGAACCTCGAGAAGAGCGGCCGCTGTCCGGTGAAGATCGAGACCAGGATCGCCGGAGAGAAGTTCCCGGTGCTGGCCGACCCCCTTGAGCTCGAGCTCGCGATCGTGAATTTGTTGAAGAACGCGGGCGACGCCGTGAAGGGCGTGAAGGCCCCGCGCGTCTCGCTCTCGCTCGTGCGCGAGGACGGGAAGGCCGTCGTGACGGTCACCGACAACGGGTCGCGGCTCTCGGACGAGGCGTTCGCGAAGTTGGGCGAGCCCCTGCGCACCTCGAAGACGGACGGCATGGGCCTCGGCACCGTGATCGTCGCGAAGGTGGCCGAGGCCGGGGGCGGCGCGCTCACCTTCGAGCGGGCGTCCGAGAAGGGCGACGGCGTCCGTGCCCGCTTCACCATGCTGATCATTGAAAAGACTGAGGAAAAAGACAAATGACCAGGGAAGAGAGACCTCTCATCCGCATCGTTGACGACGACCCGGCCATGCGCTCGGCCTATGCGCTGATGCTCTCGGCCGAAGGCTGGGAGACCGCGGAGTACGAGGACGCGCATGCGTTCCTCACGGGCGACGCCCCGTCACGCCCGGGCTGCGTGCTGATGGACTACCAGATGCCCGGCATGAACGGGCTCGATCTCGTGCGCGAGATGCACTCGCGCGGCATCAAACTGCCCGTCATCTTCCTCACCGCGCACGCGGACGTGGATCTCGCGGTGCAGACGATGAAGGACGGCGCGCTCGACTTTCTGACGAAACCCGCCGACGAGGAGCGGCTCCTCACGGCGATCGGCGCGGCCGTCGAGCGCGACCTGCGCGCGCACGCCGGCATCCGCGAGCCCGCGGTCGAGCGGGCGCTCTTCGACGAGCTCACCGAGCGCGAGCTCGGCGTGGTGAGGCTCGTCGCACGGGGGCTTCTCAACCGCGAGATCGGCGAGGCGCTCGGCATCGCCGAGAAGACCGTGCAGGCCTACCGCGCCGCGGCCTACCGCAGGCTCGGCGTCAAGAGCGCGGCCGAGCTCACCGAGCTCCTCATCCGCATTGGCGAGAGAACCTGACGGGAGGCGATTGAAGCACTGATTGACGGCGGTGAGGGTTCCCTAGGGAACTCGAAAAATAACCTTCTCCTCACAACGAACGCGGGGAACGAAAAAGCTTCCGGAAGTCGTAGGCGCCCCGGGTTCGGACCAGTCTGACTTACTGACAGAAGGAGAAGTCACAATGCAGTTCAGCCGCCGTAAGTTCATCACGGGTTCCGCCGCCGGCGCCGCCGCCGGTCTCTTCGGTGCGTCCGCCTTCGCGGCCCCGACCCCGTCCCTCCGCCCGCTTCCCGCCTCCTGGGACATGACCACGGACGTCGTGGTCTGCGGCTCCGGCATCGCCGGCATGAGCGCCGCCACGGCCGCCGTTGACAACGGCGCCTCGGTTCTCGTGTTCGAGAAGGATGTCAACTACGGCGGCGCCGCGATCATCAACGGCGGCATCATCGCCCTTCGCGGCGGCACGCGCTTCCAGCGCGAGGCCGGCGAGAAGGACACGCCCGAGGCCCTCTACGCCCACCTCACGAACCCGCTCAACGCCGAGTACCGCAAGAACGATCCGCGCCTCGCGAAGAAGTATTCCGAGTACTGCGGCGGCACCCAGGAGTGGCTCGAGGAGCGCGGCGTGAAGTTCATGTCGACCTTCACGAAGTCCGGTCAGTACGACAGCCAGCACAAGGAGTCCTACCTCCACATCTGGACGGACAATCCCGGCGACTCCAACGCGAAGCCCCAGCCGACCGGCGGCTACCGTTGCGGCCGCGGCATCATGGTTCCGCTGCGCGCCTACTGCGAGAAGAAGGGCGTGAAGCTCTTCTTCGAACACAAGGTCACCGACGTCTACCGTGACGCCGACGGCAACTGCGTCGGCTGCCGCGTCGAGGCCGCGGGCAAGGTGATCAACGTCCGCGCCAAGAAGGGCGTGATCCTCGCGGGCGGCTCCTTCAAGAACAACCGCAAGATGCGCTGGCTCGTCGACCCGCGCCTCGCCGGCGAAAACATCTACGCCACCGGCTACCCGCACTACGACGGCGACGGCTCGGCGATCATCGCCGGTCTCCGCGCCGGTGCGATGTACGAGGGTGACCGCGGTGAGGACACCGCCCACCTGCGCCGCAAGTTCGGCACGACCCGCTACAACTTCCCGAAGGGCAGCAAGTACGGGTGCCCGGGCATCGCGGTCGCCGGCCCGCGCTGGGGCGACACGATCTTCACGAACCGTGACGGCCGCCGCTTCGTCCGCGAGGAGGATGTGAGCGACTTGGGCGGCTACAACTTCTACGACATGGCCCTCGTGCAGCCCGAGCAGAAGCTCTGGTGCGTCTTCGACGACCGCGTCGCGAAGAAGAACCGCTGGGACACGACCCAGCCGCAGTGCGAGGAGGGCTATGCCTTCACCGCCGCGACGATCGAGGAGCTCGCCAAGGTCACGAACCAGCCCGAGCTGCCCGCCCAGGTCGAGCGCTTCAACAAGTTCGTCGAGGCCGGCAAGGACGACGAGTTCGACCGTCCCGCCAAGCTCCTGAAGCGCAAGATCGAGCAGGGCCCGTTCCACGCCGTGCGCATCATCATCTTCGCCCACAACTTCACCGGCGGCCTCGCGATCGATGAGAACGCCCGCGTGCATGACATCGAAGGCAACGTGATCCCGGGCCTGTACGCCGCGGGCGAGACCGCGGGCGGTCTCTACGTCGGCAACGGCATGCCGCGCGGCATCATGCCGGGCCGCTTCGCCGGCGAGCACGCCGCCCAGCGCAAGGCGTAAGCCTTCTGCGCAGCCAGAACTTCCCTTCGGGGAGGCTCAAGGGAATGCGCCTGCGGTGTCTCCGGTCCCCCGGTCTCCTTCCAGGGGGAAAAACGACTGCGGGCGCATTCCATCCCTCGGACATATCTCCTGAAAATCCCCCTCGTCCCGGAGGGGGATGACCCCAAATCATGAAGAACGCCATCCTTGCCGCCATCCTCGCCGCCGTGAGCTTCACGGCGAACGCCGCCGACGCCGCCATCTCGAAGGACATGTGCATCGCCTGCCACGGCTCCTTCGACTCGATCATCGAGAAGAACGTTCAGGTGGACGCTGATCCCGCCCCCGTGAACCCGCACAAGTACGTCCCGCACACGGACAAGAAGGCCGAGAACGTCTGGGAGTGCACGACCTGCCACACGCCGCACGCTATGCCGCCCCAGAAGGGCGCCAAGGCCGAGGCGAACATCGAGCAGTGCTACTCGTGCCACCACCAGTTCACCTTCGAGAAGTGCTCGTCCTGCCACAGCTGATCGAATTCCTTCAGGTCTCTTTTCTTTTTCTCTGCTCTCAATCCCATCGAGGTGCATTTTTTCTTCTCCGTTATGCACTTCGCGGGTCTTCAGACCGCCGTCGCCACACCGGGCCCCCCGGAGTGCGACGGCGTTTTTTTCGAAATGATTTCGCGTGAGCCGCCGCCGGCGTCACGCTGAGCAGATCGGTGCGCGGCCGGCCCCGAGGGGCAGCTGGGGTGCTCCGTGGGCCGGGGCCGGCCGCAGGCACCGAGGATTCAGCGCTTTTGCATGTCAAGCTGCGTGCAGACACTCACCGCCTTTGCGCAGACGAGACCCGCGAGCGGGAGCGCGCAGGCCATGAGGCAGACGGTCTGGTAGCTGAGGCCCGCCTCTCTGAGCGTCCCCATCGCGACCGGACCCACGAAGCCCGCGAAGGCGAAGCCGAGGAACATGATCCCGTAGTTGACCGAGTTGTTTTTGCCGCCGAACTCCTCCGCGGTGAAGCCCGGGTAGATGCCCATGAAGGCGCCGAAGGAGAGGCCCGTGAGGATCATGCCGGCCCAGAAGAGGTGCACACTCGCGCCGTCCGCGGCCCAGAGCGGGAGCAGACCTGCGATCGAGAGGAGAAGCGCACCGCAGAGTGCGGGCAGCCGGCCGAAGCGGTCCGATGCGGCGCCCGCGACGATGCGGCCGCCGACGTTTGCGAGCGCGATCATCGAGACCGCGCCTGCGGCGGCCGGAACCGAGAGCCCGGCGAGCTCGCGCGCGATCGAAAGCCCGTGCGAGATCACCATCATGCCGGGAATGCCGCCCGAGAGAAGCATCAGGATCATCGGCCAGAAGCGCCTCGAGGCGAGCATGCCGCGCCAGTTGACCTCCTCGCGAGCCGGGGCGGGCCTGCTGCCGCGCTTCTGTTCACCCAGGGTCTTCACGAAGTCGGGCGGGCACTTCATGAGGAAGAGGCCGCCGCCGGAGATCACCACGGTGAAGACGAGGGCGAGCGTGAGGAGCGCGTACTCGACGCCCTCGGCCGAGATGAGCCACACGGCCACGGGTGGGAGGATCACCGACGAGAGCCCGTAGACGGCGGTTGTGAGGCCTCCCGCGAGCCCGCGGTGGTCGGGGAAGAACTTCATCGTCGCGTTGATCGTGCAGCCGTAGACGAAGCCGAGACCGATGCCGAAGACGAGGCCGTAGCTGAGGACGAGGAGGAGCGGCGACGTCGCTAGGCCCGTGAGCGCATAGCCCGCGCCGATGAGGAGCCCGCCGCCGGCCACGACCCAGCGGGGCCCGATGCGGTCATTGACGAAGCCGCCCGCGATCATCGGGACGGGCCCGACGGCATTGGCGAGGCTGAAGGCCACCGCGAGGCTCCCCGCGGTGATGGTCTCGCCCGTGAGCGCTGTGAGGCGCTCGGCGAGCGCCGGCGCGAAGACGGACCAGACGTAGATCGAGCCCGCGCAGAGATTGATCGCGCAGGCAATGGCGAGCAGGATCCAGCGCTTCTCCTTGAGCTGCATCTTGAGGGCTTCTCCTTTTCAAATTTGTTTCGCCGGGAGCAGTCTGTCGCGCTCCTCTGGCCGTGTGGTATGGTCAGGAGCAAGTTTGCCTCAAGATGCGTCAGCTTTGTGTGGGGTCGTGTGTCACTGCTCGCCAGTGGGGAAGGGGGGATTGGTGATGGGAGTCGATTACGCCGTAAAACGGAGCTTCAAGTTCATTGCGCAATTGAAAAACCAGGAGAGTCTTTTTTCAACAAAGTACATCGAATCTTTCAGAATTTCATCTATATTTTCTGACTGAAGCAGTTCTTCGAAGGAGGCTCTGGCCGTCTGAGCGCAATGTTTTTCAATACTCACATATCGCACGAAATCAAATCCGCTCTGAAGCATCAGCAGATGCTGAATAAGACGATCCATCATCAGACTGTTTTCATGGAATGGCTCGATCTGTGATATGTCACAGAGGAAGCGCGGAATAAGGGCGAGCGGTTCCGTAATTCCGTATTCAAATTCATGAAGAAAGCTTACCCGAAGGGCCTCAAACTCGGCCGGCAAAAGGTGTTCCTCTTCGGCATCCTCAGCAAGGGCGTCGCCGCCGCTCTTCCATCTGGATTCGGGATGAGCCTCCTGATAGCGCCTGGTGTGACTTGTGAGTGTGTCATGGATAAGACGAATGTTATCCGGTGTCAGTCTGAGTTTCTTGTATTCTTTCTGAACGAGGTCCAGTGCGTCTCGGTAGCCGGCGATTCCGCACTCATCCATTGTTTTCGGTTCGGTACGATAATTGATAATTGCTCTGAATCTCCTATCGCTTGTGTGAAAGTCATCCATGAGGGTGGAAAAATAGATGTCATCAAATCTTGCCGTCGAGGAAAGCTGTCTAAATTCGTTTGCATTCTGTGCACGAAGGTATGCCAGGTGAACATTTGATTCGCGGATTATGCTGATGAGGCTGAGGGTTTTGTTGGGCCATGGGCCGAGGTTTGCATAGTCACGGAATGATTTCATGCAGATGTCCCTGTAAATAGTTTTTTTATAAAAAAAGCGCGGCAGCCTTTTCGGGTCACCGCGCTTCTTCCCGATGGAGGACTCGCCGGGGATTGCTCCCCGGCCGTCCGGACTGAGTTCAGTGAAGGAATCAGTCCTTCTTGTCTTCCTCGACCTCCGGGAGCTTGCCGCCGCAGAAGGCGCAGAAGAGCGCCTTGCGGTTGCCCGCGGGCGAGCCGCACGCCGGGCAGCGGCGCGGGACGGGTCCGAGCTCGACGATGAGCTCGCCTTCCTCGACCGGAACCATGCGGCGGGTCTGCGCGAAGTCGGCGGTCTTGATCACGCGCTTGACGATGCCGTCGCACGGCGCGAGCACGGCCTTCTCCTGCTTCATGATCGACACGTTGAAGAGCTCCTGGCCCTTCTTGACGATGTCGCCGGCGGCGACGTGCACGATCCAGAGGTCGGCCTTGCGCGGGCTCGCCACTTCCATCGGGTTCGTCGGATCGGCCATCACGACGCCCTCGCGCTTCGAGGTGCCGGCCTCGAGCTTGACGTCGGTCTTGAGGATTTCGCTGTCGAGCGTGTAGCGCACGGTCGAGACGCCGTCCTCGTTGACCGCGTCGATCGAGAGGAGGTGGAGCTGGTGGGGTTTGCCGTCGGAGGTGTTGAAGTTCAAGACCGCGCCGGACTTCAAGCCCTCGAACCACACGTCGAGCGGAAGCGCGTTGGGGTCGCCGAACTTACGGCGGAATTCCATCGTCTTCAGCGCATCGGCCGGGTGGTTGAGGTAGATCACGAACTCCTCCTCGGTGGGCTCGCGCTTGAGGAGCTTCGTGAGCGCGGCGCGCTCGTCCTCGAGCTTCGCCGGCGCGAGGCTCACGAGGGGCGACACCTCGGTGCGGCTCGCAATGGCGTCACGCCACTTCGCCGGCCCGAAGGCGCTCTCGTAGACCCAGTCCTCGGGGAAGCCGAGCGGGAGCCTGCCGAACTTGCCGAGCAGGAGGTTGCGGAAGGCCTCGTTGCAGTCCGTGTAGATCGTGAGGCGCTCGGCCTTCTCGGCGTCGGTCAGGTCGGTCTTCTTCGTGCCCGCCATGCGGATCGCGGCGAGCAGGCGCTCGACCGCGGGCATGCCGCCTTTCTTGAAGGCGCCAGTGACGGCGAGGAAGGCCGTGTTCCAGGTGATCTGGGAGCCCGGCGTCACGTCGTGATAGCGCACGATCCTGCGCGTGCACTCGAGGTACTCGAGCATGAAGGGCAGCAGCTGGATGTAGCCATGCTTCACCGCGCCCTCCTGCGAGGACGAGGTAGCGCCGCCCGGCATCTGGTAGCGGGTCACCTCGTAGTCGACGCCCTGGAAGTAGGGCGAGCAGTAGCGGTCGAAGTACGGCATGAACTGCTTGGCGACGAAGTTGGCCTTCGAGATCGCCTCGCGGTTGATGAGGGTCTTCATGCCGAGCTCGTCCTCGAGGTAGGCCGCGAGCGAGAGCAGGTCGCCCTGGCCGTAGCTCCTCACCGAGGCGCCGAGACCCGCGTCGATGATCTCGCAGCCCGCCTGGGCGGCCGCGGCGCAGGCCGGGAGGAAGAGGCCGTCCGTGACATGGCGGTGATAGTGCAGCACGAGCTCGGGCCAGCGGGCCTTGAGCGAGCGGACGAGCGCCGTCATGAAGGCGGGCGAGCAGACGCCGGCCATGTCCTTCAAGCCCAGAATGAACTTCCTCGTCGCCTCGCGCTCGGGGATGCCCATGGTGTTGGCGACCATGGTCACGATCTGCTCGGCGCTCTTGACGCAGTAGCTCACGTCGAACCACGGGGCGCGCGAGAGCGCGATCGCGGGCTCGAAGATGCGGTCGGCGCGGGAGAGCACCACCTCGGCGATCGGCTGCATGTTGTCGGCTTCATTGAGGAAGTCGAAGCAGCGCACCACGTCGTAGTGCTCGCAGATCATCTCGCCCGTGAGGTGCATCAGGTTCCTCGGCTGGGGCGAGTAGCCGAGCACATTCGTCGAGCGGACGAGGAGCTGTTTGAGCGTCTTCGGCGCGAAGCGGTTCCACTCCTCGGCCTCCGAGAAGGGATAGGTCATGTTGGCGAGCATCGCCACATGGAAGTGCGCGCCGCCGCCGTTCTCGATCGAGAAGAGGCCGGCGTTGTCGAGGTAGGGGCCGACTAGGCGGTCCTCGGCGAGGCGCATGCGGTTGCCCGTGTTCGACTGCGTCATGTCGCGCGTCGTCGTGTCGGTGAAGTGCACGCGGCCCGTGTCGCGGATGTAGGAGAGGAGCGCCTCGCGGTCCCCCTGCGGGTAGGGCGAGGGCTCGCTGCGGGTGGCCTCCGTGAGCTCGGGCAGAACCGGCGAGAAGCGGCCGAGACGCGGCGTCGTCTTCGAGCGGTAGACGCCCAAGGACACGTACGGGTTGTAGCCCTTCGCGGAGATCTCGGCGACGAGGTTCGCGAGTCGCTCCTGCTCGGGCGCGAGGTCGGTGTACTTGAAGAGCTCAGGGTGCTCCTTCACGAACGTGGTCGTGACCTTGCCCTCGCGGAAGAGCGGGTCGTTGATGACGCGCCTCAGGAACGGGATCGTGGTCTTCGGGCCGCTCACCATGTACTCGCCGAGCGCTCGGTTCATGATGCCGAGCGTCTTGTGCCAGTCGCGGGCGTAGGTGATCAGCAGCGAACCCGCCGAGTCGTAGTTGGGCGGGAACTCGTAGCCCGCGCAGAGGTTCGAGTCAAGGCGCACGCCCGGGCCGCCCGGCGAGAGGTAGCGGGTGATGAGGCCCGAGTTCGGCGTGAAGCTGTCCTGCGGATCCTCGAGGTTCACGCGGACCTGCAGCGCATGGAAGGAGGGGCGCACGGTCTCCTCGGTGAAGCGCAGCGTCGAGCCGAAGGCGATGGCGATCATCTCCTCGACGAGGTCGACGCCGTAGCGGCTCTCGGTGATGCCGTGCTCGACCTGCAGACGCGTGTTCACCTCGATCATGTAGGGCGTGCCCTCGTCGGTGACGAGGAACTCCACGGTCGCGACCGAGCTGTAGCCCACGGCGGTGACAAGCTTGCGGGCGTAGTTCTTGAGGCGCTCGCGAAGCACCGGCGTCATGCCGGCCCAGGGCGACGGGGTCATCTCGAGGAGCTTCTGGTTGTTGCGCTGCACCGTGCAGTCGCGCTCGTCGAAGGCGAAGACATTGCCCCAGCGGTCGGCGATCACCTGGATCTCGATGTGGTGCACGCGCGGGAGGTACTTCTCGACGAAGAGGCGCGGGTTGCCGAAGGAGGCCTCGGCCATCGCGCTGGCCTTCTCGAAGGCGTCCTCGAGCTCCTCCTCGCTCTGCACGAGGAAGATGCCGCGGCCGCCGCCGCCGCCCTCGGCCTTGAGCATGATCGGCAGTCCGATCTCGCGGGCGATCGCGCGGGCCTGCGGGATGTCGACGGACTCGTCCGAGCCCGGCACCACGGGGATACCGAGCGAACGGGCGACGCGGCGTGCCTCGACCTTGTTGCCGAGCTGGTGCATGGCCTCGGCCGACGCGCCGATGAAGGTGATGCCGGCCTCCTCGCACAGACGCGGGAAGTTGTTGTCCTCGCTCGCGAAGCCCCAGCCCGGGTGGATCGCGACGCAGCCGCGCTCGCGCGCGAGTCGGATGATCTTCGGGAGATCCAGGTAGGCGCGGGGATCGGCGCCCAGCAGGATGAGTTCCTGTGCCGAGGCGGCCGCGGGCATCGCCTTGTCGATGTCGGTCGCGGTGACGGCGGCGATCGCCTCGAAGCGCTCGCGTATGGAGCGGCTGATGCGTCGTGCGGGAATGCCGCGGTTGGCCACGAGTATGACCTTGCCGCGCAGACTCTCACGGACCTCTTCAAAGGTGCGTTGCTGCATAAGGGGTTCCTCTTTTCAGTACGTGCGAATGGTTGTAATGGGAGGTTCTGGTCGGGCGGCGGGCCGCCGGCTCCTCTTCCGGTTCCCCGGACTCCGCTTCCGATGCGTGCCGGGGATTTCTCTGTCGGAAAGGGCTGCGGGAGAAAAGCGCCGCCTTCAAGGGAAAAAATTCTGTCTGCTCCTGGGAGCTTCTCCGCTCCTTCTCAGAGGCTTGCCCGCGCGAGGCTGCCGCGCGAGCAGGACGCTGTCCGCGCGTGTGTCTCGAGCACGACCTCGCCCTCGGCGGAGAGGCCGAGCAGCCGCCCCGTGAGGTCGGGGCTCCCCGGTCCCTCGGGCTCGGTGATCACGACCGTGTCGCCCTTCCAGAGGAGGCGCTCGGCGGCGATCATCTGCCAGGTCTCGGCGAGGTCGTCCGGGTCTTCGACGGAGATCCTGCGGGCCACGCGGGTCCAGAGCTTCATCGGATCGGTCTCGCGCGGGGCGTCGAACGCGTCGCTCCGGTCGGCGTCGGCGAGTCTGCCCGGCGGCAGAGCGGCGCCTTCGCGCAGCGTCCCGGTCTCCGGGGCCCAGGCGAGGTTGAGGCCGATCCCGGCGACGAGCAGTCCGTCGGTCTCCTCAAGGAGCACGCCGCCCGCCTTCATCGGGACGCCCGCTTTGACGACGACGATGTCGTTGGGCCACTTGAGCCGCACGTCATAGCCCGCGCGGGAGAGCTCGTCGGCGATGATCGCCGAGAGGGCGCCCGCGGAGGCCGTCGTGCGCCAGACCCCCGTGAGCGGGAGCCGGACCGCGGCGTGGATGTTCCCGGCGTGACTCTGCCAGGCGCGCCCGTACTGCCCCTTGCCTGCGGTCTGTTCGCCCGCGAGGATGGAGGCGTAGGGCTCGAGCGTTCCGGCCGCGAAACGTTCGCGGGCGACCAGGAACACCGAGTCGGTGCGCGCGATGTAGTCCGGAGCCGGGGAGCTCGTTCTGTAGGAGTCCTGAAGCATGATGTTCGGGGAGACAGCGCGTTTTGATTGAGGGAAGGGGCCGAATTCTCAGGTTAACAGCCTCGGCGGCCGGGAACGGCCCCCGCCCGCGGCGAGGACGCCCTCTTCTGAGATTGTTTTGAGCCGCCTCGGTGCGCATTAGCAGAAAAGCCCATGAGATGAAATGCTTAGTCTCCTTTGAGCGTCAGGCCCGGGTCCTGCGGCCCCTTCCCTGGTCGTTGTTGGACAGGTCCTCCGGCACCCGGGGGAAATTTCTGCAGAATCGGCCGTGATGCAGAAGGAAATTTCCGCGAAAATCCGGGTGCGGTTCGGGAAGTTCCGTGTATTTCCTAGGGAAATCCCTGCGAGGCCGTGAAAGTTACCCGCTGAGGACACGAAAATTACGTCAATTTTGCAGTAACCCCGCGTCGCCTAGGCAGAACTGTGTAGAAAACGGGGGTCGGATGGGTAAAACCACTATTGCCGTCAGCCCGAATGAGGGGCATCATTCACCCCACGCCGAACGCAGTTTTCCTGAAGTGCCTTCGGCGTTTCCTTAGAACTCAACGGTCTCAGATTTCCATTTCGGAGTTTTCGCAAATGCGCGCCTCACACTTCCACACTGCCTCCGGTCCTCAGGGATCCCGGGCCGCGCGCGTTTCGCATCTCGACCACCGACTTAGCCGGTTCGTACACCTTAGGGTGGAGAACGGCAGCCTGGGCTAGGAAAGCTTGATTCCGGCCCGCCCCGAAATAAAGCGGCCGTTCTCCCGCCTCCGCCCCGCAAGGGTCCCGTCAGCAGGGCTTCCCGGAAGTCCTCGAGGGAGCGGCTCCGATGAGTTTCTTCACCTTCCTCGCATGGGAAGGCCTCAGAGCGCAAAGCCCCCGTCCCCCTGACCAGGCGCCCCTGCAGAGGTCCGTTTCAAGTGCACGGACCCGACCCGGATTCAGACCATGAGGGTCCTCCCGAAGGGGGATCCTGACACCCGAAAAAAAATTTTCTCGCCATCAGGGACTTTCTCACCATGTACCGCGATTTCTTCAACGCCATCACCCGCCGCGAATTCGTCTCCCTCTGCGCCGCCGCCGCGGCCGCCACCGCCGTCGGCATGCCGCGCGGCGTCTGGGCCGCCGAGCCCGAGCGCAAGGCGGTCACCATCGCCGTGGGCGGCAAGAACCTCTACTACTACCTGCCGATGGCCCTTGCCGACTGGATGGGCTTCTACAAGGAAGAGGGGCTCGACGTGAAGGTCGTTGACTTTCAGGGCGGCTCCAAGTCCCTGCAGGCCGTCGTGGGCGGCTCGGCCGACGTCGTCTCCGGCGCCTTCGAGCACACGCTGATGATGCAGACGAAGCGCCAGCGCATGACCGCCTTCGCGCTTCAGGACCGCGCTCCGCAGTGCGTCTTCGTGATGAACAAGGCGACGATGGGCAACGAGATGGATCCCGCGAAGCTCAAGGGCAAGCGCATCGGCGTCTCCGCCCCGGGGTCGTCCACGCACGTCATCGTGAACTTCGTGATGCAGCGCGCCGGCGTCAAGCCCAATGAATTCTCCGTGATCGGCGTCGGCACCGGCGCGGGCGCGGTCGCCGCCATCCGCGCGGGTCAGATCGACGCCATGGTCTGCCTCGACCCGGTGATCACGCAGCTGACGCGTGACAACGCCATCTCGATCGTCACCGACACCCGCGTGATCGAGGAGTCGGACGCCCTCTACGGCGGCCCGATGGTGGGTGGCTGCCTCTACGCCCCCGAGGTCTTCGTCAAGGAGAACCCCGAGACGTGCCAGCGCCTCACGAACGCCCTGATCCGCTCGCTCAAGATGATCGAGAAGGTCTCGCCCGAGGAGCTGATGAAGCATGTCCCGAAGGCCGCCTTCCTCGGCAACCCCGGCCTCTACGCCGACTGCTTCCTCAACAACCGCCGCTCGATGTCGACCGACGGCCGCTTCCCGCAGGGCTGCGTCGAGACGGCCGCGAAGGCTCTCGCCAGCGTGACGCCGAAGCTCGCCGAGTTCCAGTTCGACGCGGCCGCGTGCTTCACCAACAAGTTCGCCGACGCGTCGCCCCAGAACGCGTAAGCACTCACGGGCCTTGAGCCCCGCTCAAAGGGCGCCTTCCGAAAACAGGGAGGCGTCCTTCCCGTCCGAAGAAACATAACGAACGGACGGGGAACAAAGAAAAAGAAAACAACCCCAGGGAAAGAAACAACATGTCCTCCGACATTGCCTCAGCACAGACGGGCGCCCCCGCGCTCGAGTTCCAGAACCTTGCCTGCCGCTTCGAAGTCCCGGGCGGCACGTACACCGCCACCGAAGGCGTCTCCTTCACGATCGGAGACGGCGAGTTCGTGAGCGTCGTGGGCCCGACGGGCTGCGGCAAGTCCACCCTTCTGAACGCGGCCGCGGGGCTTCTCAAGCCCGCCGAGGGCCGTGTGCTGGTGTTCGGCGAGGAGCTCCACGGGCTCAACCGCCGTGCGGGCTACATGTTCCAGGCCGAGAGCCTGATGCCCTGGGCCACCGCGCTCGAGAACGTCACGATGAGCCTCAGGTTCCGCGGCATGTCCGACGCAGAGGCCAATGAAATGGGCCGCGCGTGGTTGAAGCGCGTCGGTCTCGAGAAATTCCCCAATCGCTATCCCCATGAGCTCTCGGGCGGCATGCGCAAGCGCGTCGCCATGGCGCAGACGCTGATCGCCGACCCCGACATCCTCCTCATGGACGAATCCTTCTCGGCGCTCGACATCCAGACGCGCCAGCTGATGGAAAACGAACTGCTCGATCTCTGGCAGGAAAAAAAGAAGGCCGTGCTCTTCATCACGCATGACCTCGACGAGGCCATCGCCCTCTCGGACCGCGTCGTCGTGATGTCCGCGGGCCCGGCCTCCCACCCGATCGGCGACTTCCCGATCACCCTGAGCCGTCCGCGCGACGTCGCTGAAATCCGCATGAAGCCCGAGTTCAACGACTGCCACAAGGCGATCTGGGGCGTGCTGCGCGACGAAGTTCTGAAGAGCTACGAAGAGCACCGCACGCACATCTGATCGAATCACACCGAAGCACCGAAACCAAGCAGTCAGAGAGAAAAGAGTCATGTCGAACCGCGCCAACAACAAGTTTCAGATCCGCATCTGGCAGTGGGGTCTTCTCGTCGCCATCTTCGTCTTCTGGTGGGCGATGACGAAGCCGGGCCTCGTGCCGACCTTCTTCTTCACCACCGACAGCCAGGCCGCCTTCTTCTTCGGCGAGCCGCTCGAGATCTTCGGGCGCATCAAGGAATGGTTCGTCGGGGGCGAGATCTACAGCCACCTCGCCGTCACGCTCTACGAGACCGTCATGGCCTTCGTGATCGGCACCGTGGCGGGCCTCGCCGTGGGCCTCTGGCTCGCGCTCTCGCCGATGGCCGCCGCCATCTGCGACCCCTTCATCAAGGGCCTCAACTCGATGCCCCGCGTGATCCTCGCCCCGATCTTCGCCGTGTGGTTCGGCCTCGGGCCGGCCTCGAAGATCGCCCTCGGCTTCACGCTCGTCTTCTTCATCGTGTTCTTCAACGTCTACCAGGGCGTGCGCGAGGTCAATCCGACGGTGCTCAACTCCGCCCGCATGCTCGGCGCCTCCTCGCAGCAGCTGCTGCGCCACGTGTACCTGCCCAGCGCCATGAGCTGGGTCTTCTCGAGCCTTCACACCTCGGTCGGCATGGCCTTCGTCGCGGCCGTGATCGGTGAGTACCTGGGCTCGGCCGAGGGCGTCGGCTATCTGATTCTGCAGGCCGAGAGCACGTTCGACATGAACACCGTCATGGCGGGCATTCTGGTGCTGACGTTCTTCGCCCTCGTCATCGACCGCCTTGTCACCGAGGCCGAGAAGCGCCTGATGCGCTGGCAGCCTCTCGCCGGCCGGTAATCAAAAAATCAAAGAATAAACACCGCAGTACAAGTTTCTTTCCCCTTGAAGCGGCGCGTCACCCAAAAGGTTTCGCGCCGCCTTTTTTTCGTCCGCGGGGAGGAGGTCACTTCCCCGACGTGAGCTGTCCGAGCGTCTCGTGGATGAGCGAGAGCCGCGCCTCGGGGTTTTCGTTGGCGCTCCTGATCTTCAGCTTCGCGGGACCGAGCATCTGTGCGTTCTTTTTCGACTGCAGGAAGCGGATGAGCGCGAGGGGCTCGATGTTCGGCTTCTCCGTGAAGGTGATGAGCATCGCCGAGGGGCCGGCGTCGATGCGGCGGATGCCGATCGCCTCGCACCGCATGCGGAGCTTGTGAATCTCGATGAGGCGCTTCGCGGCGTCGGGGAGCTTGCCGTAGCAGTCGACGAGCGCCTCGACGGAATTCTCTAGCGCGGCGCGGTCCTCGGCCGACGCGAAGGCCTTGTAGTAGGCGAGGCGCTGCGAGACGTCGGGAACGTAGGCGGAGGGCAGGAGCGCCGGCGCGTGCAGGTTGATGTCGGTCGTGAGCGCGAGCGGACCCTCGGGCGAGGGTGCCTCGCCGCGTTTCAAGGCCTTCACGGCCTGCGCGAGCATGCGGTTGTAGAGCTCGAAGCCCACCTCGGCGATCTCGCCGCTCTGACGTTCGCCGAGCACCTCGCCCGCGCCGCGGATCTCAAGGTCGTGCATGGCGAGGTAGAAGCCCGAGCCGAGGTCCTCGAGCTCCTGGATGGCCTCGAGGCGCATCTTCGCCTGCTTCGTGGCGGGGCCGTCCGGGGGCGTGAGGAGGTACGCGTAGGCCTGGTGGTGCGAGCGGCCGACGCGCCCTCGCAGCTGATGGAGCTGCGCGAGGCCGAGCTTGTCCGCGCGCTCGATGATGATGGTGTTCGCCGACGGGATGTCGATGCCCGTCTCGATGATGGTCGAGCAGAGGAGCAGGTTGAAGCGCTGCTGGTAGAACTCGCGCATCACGCGCTCGAGCTCGCGCTCGCTCATCTGGCCGTGCGCGACCCCGATGCGCGCCTCGGGGACGAGCTTGCCGAGCCGCAGGAGCGCGTTCTCCATCGTCTCAACTTCGTTGTGGAGGAAGTAGACCTGGCCGCCGCGCTTCAATTCGCGCAGGATGGCCTCGCGGATCGTCCCGTCCTGGTCGCCCCGCACGAAGGTCTTCACCGGGAGGCGGCGCTCCGGGGCGGTGGCGATCACGGAGAAGTCGCGGATGCCCTCAAGACTCATCGAGAGCGTGCGCGGGATCGGGGTGGCGGTGAGCGTGAGCACGTCCACCTCGGCGCGGATCTTTCTGAGGATCTCCTTCTGGCGGACGCCGAAGCGGTGCTCCTCGTCGATGATGACGAGGCCGAGGTTTTTGAAGTTCACCTTCTCGGAGAAGAGCTTGTGCGTGCCGATCACGATGTCGATCGTGCCCTCGGCGATGCCTTCGATGGCCTTCATCGTCTCGCGGCCCGTGCGGAAGCGCGAGAGCTCGGCGATCTGCACGGGCCAGTCGCGGAAGCGGTCGCGGAAGGTGGCGGCATGCTGCTCGGCGAGCAGCGTCGTCGGGCAGAGCACGGCGACCTGGCGGCCGTCCATGGCGGCGACGAACGCGGCGCGCAGCGCCACCTCGGTCTTGCCGAAGCCCACGTCGCCGCAGACGAGCCGGTCCATGGGCTTGCCGGAGGTCATGTCGGAGACGACGGCCTCGATCGCCTTGGCCTGGTCGGGCGTCTCATCGAAGGAAAAGCCCTGGCAGAAGGCCTGGTAGTCCGCGGGGCTGAGTTTGAACTTCAGGCCCTCGCGGGTCCTGCGGAGCGCATAGAGGTTGAGAAGGTCGGCCGCGGTGTCGCGCACCTCCTCGGCGGCCTTCCTGCGGGCCTTCTCCCAGTCGCCGCGCCCGAGCGCGTGGAGCGGCGCATGCTCGGGGTCCGCGCCCGCGTAGCGGGAGATCATCTGCAGGTTCGTGATGGGGACGTAGAGCTTCGCCTCGTTTTTGTACTCGATCTCGAGGAACTCCGCCTCGGCGCCGCCCGAGTCCATGCGCACGAGACCGCGGTAGCGGCCGATGCCGTGGTCGATGTGCACGACGGCGTCGCCGGTCTTGAGCTCGGCGATGTCGCGCACCATCATCTCGAGCGAGGAGGCGTGCCGCGCGCGGCGCAGGCGCTGCCGGCGCGGGCTCGACGCATAGAGCTCCGTCTCGGTGAGGATCACCACCTTTTCGTCGGATTCGACCGAGCCGGAATAGACCGGTGTCGCGGCGATGCCGAGCGGGGCCTCCGAACCGGCGAAGTCCTCCCAGCCGGCGAACTCGGTGAACTTCAGGTTCCCCGCGCGGAAGAGCTCCGACATCGTCTCGAGGCGCCCGGGCGAGGAGGCCGAGATGAGTGTGCGCCAGCCCCTCGCGCGCGTGGCCGCGGTGCGATCGAGGAGCTTCTCGACCGGGTTCTGGCTCTTGCGGTCCACCTGAACGTCCCTGAGGAAATTCCTCTGCTCCTCGTTCACGGGGCGCGCGAGCGTGAAGCGCGCGAACTCGCCGAGCTTCGTGAAGAACTCCTCGGGCGTCTGCCAGAGCTTCTCGGGGGGCAGCGCAGGGCGCTGCGGATCGCTGGCGAAGACCTTCGCGCGCGAGGCCATGTCGCGGCCGAAGCTCTTCAAGGCCTGCTCGGTGTCGCCGAGGAGGAAGACCCGCGTGTCGGCGGGCAGGTAGTCGGCGAGCACGGCGGTCTCGTCGAAGAAGAGCGGCAGGTAGTACTCGATGCCGGGCGAGAGGATGCCCTTCTCGATGTCCGAGTAGACGAGGCTCTTCTTCGGGTCGCCCGTGAAGACCGTGCGCCAGCGCTGCCGGAAGGCGAGGCGCGCGTCCGGATCCACCGGAAACTCGTGGCCCGGGAGAATGCGGATTTCCTTCACGTCCTCCATCGAGCGCTGCGTCTCCACGTCAAACCAGCGGATCGTCTCGATCTCGTTGTCGAAGAGGTCGAGGCGGAAGGGGCGCTCCGAGCCCATCGGGAAGACGTCCACGATGCTGCCGCGCACGGCGAACTCGCCCGCGGCGAGAACCTGCTTCACGGCGGCGTAGCCCGCGCGCGCCAGATGTTCCTTGAGGGTCTCGATCGAGATCTCCTCGCCGACGCGGAAGAAGAAGGTGCTCGCGCCCACGTAGCTCACGGGAGCGAGGCGCTGCGAGGCCGTGATGGCGCTGGCGAGCAGCACGTCGGCGCCGCCCGAGGCGGCCGTGAGCCGGTAGAGCGTCTCTAGGCGCTCGGAGACGAGCTCCTCCTGGGGCGAGAGCACGTCGTAGGGAAGCGTCTCCCAGTCGGGAAGCGGCCGGACGCTGAGCCCGGGCACGAACCACGTCATCTCCTCCCTGAGCCTCGGCACGTCGGCCGGGTCCGCGCAGATGACGAGCACCCGCTGCCCCTTCTCCTTCAACTCAAGGGCGGCGAGGGCGAGCGCTCGGGCGTCACTCGCCTCCGCGGAGAGGGACACGCGGTAGCGGTCTCCCTCCTTCACACGGGCGAGGTCTTCGGAAAAGGGCGCGGGACGGGTGGTCATGACGGCAGGTATTTCAAGAAGTGCGGACGCCGAAAACCGCCCGGGCCGGCGGCCGGGGCGGTGCGGGTGAAACTGCGGCGCTTCGCGGGCCCCTCGGGGCTCCGGGCGCGCTGGGTCATTCTGCCACAGGAACTGGGACGGTTCACCGGGGCATGCAAAACGCCGTACATAACAAAATTTGTACGGGACATAAAAACGCCCGGAAGCGCTCCGGAATGCCGGGAACCCGTGCGGGGACAGGGCCGGGAAATATGTATGGTTTTTCGCGTAATTTATAAAGACCATACATATTGTGATTGCGTTGATATTAATGAATTTTCACGATTTAAAGTGCTTAGATTTCATGACATCGGGCAATACAAGTTCGCGAAAAAGAGGGCTCAGAGCGGACATAGGCGAAGAATGCGTTCCACAGAGAGACCGACGGGCACCGCGGAAGCGGACCGGAAAGCCCCGGAGGCGCCGCCGGTCATCCGAATTCATCAACATCAGGCAGCGCGTCGCTGCCGACAAAAGGAGCAGAAAACAAATGCCGTCCACCGCCATCGACAGCCAGATCCACGGTTGCATGTTCTCGACCGACGAGATGCGCGAGATCTTCAGTGACAAGTCCTGGGCGCAGAAATGGCTCGACACCGAGGCCGCCCTCGCCAAGGCGCAGGCCGAGCTCGGCGTCATCCCGCAGCACAAGGCCGACCTCATCAACGAGTACGCCCGCGCCGAGCTCCTCGACATCCCGTCGATCGGCGAGTTCTACAAGTCCTCGATCACCATCGTCCCGCTGCTCAAGGCCTTCAAGAAGGTCCTCCCCGAGAACGCCGGCGAGTTCGTTCACTGGGGCGCCACGAGCCAGGACATCGTCGACACCGGCATCGTCCTTCTCCAACGCGACGCCTACAAGGTGATCCTGCGCGACATGGAGCTCTGCCTCGAGTACTGCCTCGACCTCGCGAAGAAGTACCGCAACGTCTGCATGGCCGGCCGCACGCACGTCGTCCACGCCATCCCCATCACCTTCGGCTACAAGGCCGCCGTCTGGGCCGATGAACTCGGCCGCGACATCGAGCGCCTGAAGGAAATGGCTCCCCGCGTCTTCGTGGGCGAAATGGCCGGCGCCGTCGGCACGCTCGCCTCGCAGCCCGAGAAGGGCCTCGAGACCCAGAAGCGCATGTTCGAGATCCTCGGCCTCGGCGTTCCGACGATCGCCTGGCACGTGGCCCGTGACAGCCAGGCCGAGTTCGTGAGCGTCCTCGCCCTCTGCGCCGGCACCCTCGGCCGCATCAACCACGAGATCCTCACGCTGCAGCGCACCGAGATCCTCGAGCTCGAGGAGCCGTTCTTCATGGGCAAGGTGGGCTCGTCCACGATGCCGCACAAGCGCAACCCGGCCGTCCTTGAGAACGTCCTCGCGCTCTGCCGCAACGTCCGCAGCATCGCCCCGTCGATCGTCGAGACGATGGTGAGCGAGAACGAGCGTGACTGGGGCTGCTTCCTCTCGGAGTGGGAGGCCATCCCGCGCGCCTGCCACATGCTCGGCTGCGCCCTCGAGAAGTCGAAGAACATCCTGAAGAACCTCATCGTCTACCCGAAGCACATGGAGCGCAACCTCTTCGCGCAGAAGGGCCTGATGATGTCCGAGTGCGTGATGATGCACCTCGCCCGCAAGCTCGGCCGCCTCACCGCCCACGAGATCGTCTACAAGGGCTGCATGGAAGCCTACGAGAAGGAGATCCCGCTCAAGGACGTCCTCATGCGCACCCCGGCCGTCGTCGAGGCCTTCACCGAGGAAGAGGTCGACCTCATGCTCAACCCGCACAGCTACATCGGCCTCGCGCCCGAGTTCGCTGACCGCGTGATCGAGAAGTGGTCGAAGTAATCCGACACGCCTGAGGCGGAGAAGCCCTCCGCCTCCACCGAACGGGGTTCCGGCCGCAGGAGCATCGGCGCGGAACCCCGGAATCTATTGAATTCCACGGGCCGGCGGGCCCGTCCGCTCCACCCCGAGTGAGGGGCGGACAGGGTCGTTTTGCCTCCAGATTCCCGCCTGAGCCCGCTTTATTTTCCGCTGCCACCCAAAATGGACAAGACCAAACTCATTCGCTGGGCCGTTCCGGCGGCCCTGCTGGTCATCATCTGGCTCTGCCCCGTTCCCGAAGGCCTCAAGCCCGAGGCCTGGCACATGTTCGCGATCTTCGTCGCGACCATCGCCGGCATCCTCGCCTCCCCCGTCGCCTCCGGCGCGCTGATGTTCATCGCGCTCGCCTTCACCTACTTCACCAACACCCTGCCTCTCGGTGACGTTCTGAAGGGCTTCTCGTCCGGCACCGTCTGGATGATCTTCTCGGCCTACGTGCTCTCGCTCGGCTTCGTGCAGTCGGGCCTCGGCCGCCGCATCGCCTACCGCGCGCTCTCGCTCTTCGGCGGGTCGTCCTTCCTGTCTTTGACAGCTTAAAGTCGAAAAAATTCTTATAGATCAGGTCGTTA
>NZ_JAUNSF010000153.1 GCF_030539355.1 Sutterella sp. | reverse complement strand
CTGCGGACGCCGCAGTTTCGGGCCGCCACATCTGGGCGCAGCCGTTCGGCGGGCGTCTGGCTGACAACACCGCGGGAGCCCATTCCAGAACGAAGGCCGCCGGCCTTGCGGGCGGCGTGACCGTGACCGAGCCCGGTCAGGAGCTCGGCTTGCATGTTGCGGCCGCCTACTTCTCGGAATCCAACAACCTTCACGCGAAGACCCGCGGCCAGGGGCTCTGGCTCGGCGCCTCCGCCGCGAAGGCGATCGACGCCGAGGGCACGTGGTGGTTCGATCTGACGGGTCGCATCGGCTTTGCGAACGTCGAGACCGAGCGCAGCCAGGCCGTGATCGGGTCGACCCAGGAGGTCTCGGGCACCCGCTGGAGCGCCACGGTCGGTGCGAAGGTGGGGCCGCGCTTCTCGGTTGCCGAGGATCTGGTCAAGCTCCGCCCGGCCGTGGGCCTCACGGGCACGGTTCTGAGGACGCCCTCCAAGACCGAGGGGAACCTGGGCGGCCTCGCGATTGAGGACGCCTGGTACCGCTCGGTGCGGGCGTCGGTGGGCGTGGCGGCCGAGACCGCCCCGATCGCCTCTGCGGTCACGGGGTACTCGTGGAAGTGGACCGCGAACGCCGGCTACGAGCGCGAGCTCTCGCAGGACGCGGGCGGCTTCAAGGCGGGGCTCGCCGGCATGTCGGGCTCCTACACGCAGCGCGTCGACTGGAACGACCGCAACCGCTGGCTCATCGGCGGCGGCCTGGAGCTTGCCAATGAAAAGGGCTTCACCGCGGCCGTCAGGCTCGAGGGCGAACTCACGCACGGCGACGGCGCGGCCGTCACGGGCGGCGCCGAGCTTCGCTGGAGGTTCTGATCCGCCTCAATCCTCCCGGGAAGGTTGAACCGCTGGCCCGGGAGCGGCAGCGTCCGGAAAACAGGGCGTCGGCCGTCCGGTTCTCCTCCATGAGGGAGACGGGCGGGCGGCGCCTTTTTCGTCAGGAGCGCCGCTCCTGTGCAGGACGGCAACAGACCGGCGCAGCCCCGGGCCCGTGTGGCCCTTACCCCGGGGAATCCCGTCCGGCGTCTCCGGCGTTCCATGTTTACCAGCGGACTGGAAACAAGCCCGGCCTATCTCCCGGGCTTGTCCTCAGCGCCCCGGCGACGCCCCTAGAGCAGGGGCGAACCGGCGCATGTTGTTCACGCGGGATAAGCGCAGCGGAAATCCTTAATATCCGCCTCAGACCCGCCGCTCTGAACGCCCCCGGGGCGACGGCGGCCCGCCGCCGGCACCCCTGCCCTGCCCCGCGGGAAACCCTTCCCTCACGGTTTTCTCAAATGAAGCTCAAGAAACTCACTGCCATCACCCCCGTCGCCGCTGCAGTCGGCCTTCTCTTCGCCGCGCCCGCAGACGCCTGGTACGTCTACGAGGTGACGAACGCGGACGGCTCCCTCTATGCCCGGCTCAACGTCGCCGAGAAAGACGACGAGCTCAGCCAGAGCGAGGCGGAGCAGAAATGCGTCCGCCGCGAGATCACCGCCTCCGACCTCGAGAAAATCACCCTGGCCTTCCGCTACTGGTCCGGCATCCTCGGCGACTCGGTCGGCAAGCCCATCATCAAGCTCACTTCCTACGACGAGAAAAACGACAACGCCGGAGCCTCGTCGGGCTTCTTCATCAGCGGCAGGACGATGCTCCAGGGCGTCGTGCTCGGCCTGGAACAAAGCATCGGACAGGACGCCTCCATCAGCTACGGGCTCCCGATGCTGAGCGACTCGTGGAACTGGTCGACGATCTCGATCCTCCCGAGAAACCATCTCGAAGGCGATCTTCCGGGAACGATCATCCATGAACTGATGCACGCCTACGGGCTCGACGCCACGGTGATCCACAAGGTGTCGGACGGCACCAAGATCTCCTACCTCTCCGACACGAACCTCTTCATCACGCATCTCTACGACGTCTACGGCACCCAGGCGAAGGGCGACATGCCTCTCTCGACAGTGACGGCCGAGGAGGCCCTTGACACGTCGAACAACGACCCGAACCTCTTCCAGATCGTCAAGGTCGCCATGAGCGGCGGCGTCAAATTCAAGGGCGACGTCGTCACGCAGGTGCTGCGCGGCACGGACGCCTCCGGCACGAAGATCTACGAGGGCGGCATCACCTGGACCGACAGCGACGACGTCGCGATCTACAACGCGGACACGACCTTCGTCACGAACGGGACGCTCGCAGAGGCGACTGCGACGAACTCCGTCACGGGCGGCCTTCCCATCGTGGGCATCGAGTCCCTCGGCAAGAGCGACGAGGAGGATGAGGGCTCCTCGTCGACCGAGACCTTTACTGAGGACAAGAGCGTCGACGCGGAGCTGTCCCACATCGAGCTGCAGAACTCTCTGATGAGTCACCAGAACTGGAGAAACTGGGGATCCTTGATGGAGGCCGAGCTCGCCCTGATGGAGGACCTCGGCTATACGCTCGACAGGAAGCTCTATTTCGGCACCTCGATCTATTCCTCGGGCAACACCGGGGAGAACGCCATCACGATCTCGCAGGCCTTCTGGGCGCGCGAGAACGGCGCCTGGCTCGAGGGGACGGCCTCCACGCAGTCGCTCGCGATCGGCGTCCATGTCTACGGGTCCGTGAATGACGTGACCGTCGCCGCCGACCAGCTTGCGAACGGCGCCGAATCGATCGGCGTGCGCGTCGACGGCATCGGCAACACCGTCACCGTGGCCTCCGGAACGACGGTTTCGGCCAACGGGGAGAACGGCCTCGGCGTCCTTTTCTCCTACGGCCGCGGCCACAGTCTCACGCTTGAGTCCGGCTCGACCGTGACGGCCGACGGCACGGACGGCCGGGCGCTGTCGTTTGACTTCGGCGGCAACGAGATGGGGGACTACATCGAGTACCGCGGCTCCTGGATCCGTTCGGCACGCGACCAGGACAAGGACGGGAATCTGCTCGGGTACTGGAAGAATCTGACGTACACGACGACGAGCGGCGAGAGCAGCAACATCGTGACGCTGAGCTCGCTCGACGCGACAAGCGGGGCGCTGATGAAGTCCGTCTCGATCGCGGGCACGGTGAGCGCGGCCTCAGGCGAGGCGATCTACATCTCGCCCAACGCCCTCGTCTCGCAGATCACGATTCAGAGCGGAGCCACGGTCACGGGCGACATCGTGAGCGAGTGGAACGCGCGCTCCAAGGTGACGGCCCAGTACGACAGCACGACGGGCACCTACTACTACTGCCTCGACGCCGAGTCCACGCTCTACGGCGACTCGGAGACGACGGCCGAGGACGGGACGACGACATCGGTCACCGGTGTGCACGCGCAGGCGCTCATCACCTCGACCGCCACGGAGTACGACCTCACGTCCGAGACGGGTGTGGAGACGCTCCTCGCGCTCAAAGACGCGACGGTTCATGACCTCACGACGAACCTCGTCTTCGGCGATTCGGAGGACTTCGACTTCACGTACTCGGGGAACATCACGGGCAAGGACGGCATCCGCCTCACCTTCGCCGAAGGCGTCACGACCCTCACGGGGAACGTCACTGTATTGGGCGGCGTCATCAATGCGGACGCAGCCGTGAAGGGCGCGGCCACTTACACCTTCGCCGACGCCGCGGAGAGCGTCCTCGACGTCCAGGCGCGCGTCACCGACGGCTCGGGCTTCGTGCAGGGCGCGCTCGTCAACGCCGGCGTCCTCTGGTCGATGAACCTCACGGGCGGGGCGCCGACGATCAACGGCAATTACCTTCAGTCGGGCGACGGCACGATCGCGGTCGGCGTCTCGACCTCGGGCGAGCTCAGGACGGTCACGGTGACGGGCACGGTCGGACATGCCTCCTCCGACTCCTCCGACGCCGCGGAGACCGGGATCCTGCTCGCCGCGCAATCCGACGAGACGCCGGTCTCCGTCACCCTCATGCCGGAGATCGGCTACTGGGCCGATGGCTCGACGGTCACCGGGGCCGCGGGACAGAACGCGATCGTCGACGGGACCGGAAGCGGCGTCGGGACCACGGCGACCTGGAGCAACGACCTGCTCTCGAGCATCTCCGAGACCCTCGCGGTCGACGAATCCACGGGAACGATCTCGAGAAAATCCGGCGCCTACTCGAATCTGCTCGGCAGCTCTGCCTCGTCGGGTGAGCGCGCTGTCGCGGTCATGCTCGACGCGAACGCGGGCTCTGCCACGGACACCAATGCGAAGAATTTCATCGCCGCGATTGACTTCTCCGACGCGGCGGTGGGCGCGGCCGCCATGGGCGAGATCACGGGCGACGCCCACATCTCCGCCGTCCGCGCGCAGTTCGCGGTGGAGAGGCTCCTTGACCGCACGCTCGCCCGCGTCCCGGCGGACGCCGCGGTCTCCGGGCGCCACATCTGGGCGCAGCCCTTCGGCGGGCGTCTGGCTGACAACACTGCTGGCGCGCACTCGCGCACCAAGGCCGCCGGCCTTGCGGGAGGCGTGACGGTGACTTCAACCGATCAGGAGCTCGGCTTCCACGTCGCGGCCGCCTATTTCTCCGAGAGCAACAACCTTCATGCGAAGACGCGCGGCCAAGGGCTCTGGCTCGGCGCCTCCGCCGCGAAGGCGATCGACGCCGAGGGCACGTGGT
>NZ_JAUNSF010000025.1 GCF_030539355.1 Sutterella sp. | reverse complement strand
ACCTCGCGGGGCGGGGAAGTTTCGCCGCCCCGTCCGGGCCTTAAGACCACGGAAATAGGGGCTCGTTAAACTTCCGGCTTCAGAATCCGGTCCGAGGGGCGCTGTCCCGGTCCGGCTCACCAGAACAACAAGGGAATCTTCACAAACCATGTCCGATTTCGATCGCTGCGTCATCGCCACCCGCGAAAGCCCGCTTGCCATGTGGCAGGCCCTGCATGTCCAGGCACTCCTGCGCGACCGCTATCCCGGCGCCCAGGTCGACCTCCTCGGCATGACGACCCGCGGGGATCAGATCCTCGACCGCACGCTCTCGAAGGTGGGCGGCAAGGGCCTCTTCGTCAAGGAGCTTGAGACGGCCATGGAGCGCGGCGAGGCCGACCTCGCGGTGCATTCGCTCAAGGACGTTCCGATGGTGCTCCCCGAGGGGTTCGAGCTCGTCGCCGTCTCCGAGCGTGAGGATCCGCGCGACGCCTTCGTGTCGCCGAAGTACGCCTCGCTCGACGAGATGCCCGCCGGCGCCCGCGTCGGCACCGCGAGCCTGCGCCGCGAGCTGATGCTCCGCATGCGCTACCCGCACCTGCAGGTTCTTCCGGTCCGCGGCAACGTCGGCACGCGCCTGCGCAAGCTTGACGCGGGTGAGTACGACGCGCTCGTGATGGCCTCCGCGGGCCTGAAGCGCCTCGAGCTCCATGACCGCATCCGCATGATCATCCCCGCCGAGGTGAGCCTGCCGAGCCCCGGCCAGGGCGCGCTCGGCATCGAGATCCGCGAGGGCGACAGGAAGATGGAGGAGGCGCTCGCCTTCATCAACTGCCCCGAGACCCGCGCCTGCTGCTTCGCCGAACGCGCCGTGTCGCGCGCCCTCGGCGGCTCCTGCCAGGTTCCGCTCGCCGCCTACGCGATCGTCGAGAACGGGGAGCTCTGGCTGCGCGCCCTCGTCGGCAACCACCACACCGGCGAGGCGGTCACCTCCGAGGCCCGCGGTCCGCTCTCGGACCCCGAGGGCGTCGCCGCGACCGTCGTCGCAGATCTGCGCGCGAAGGGCGCCGAGGCCTTCCTCGCCGCCTGCCTCGGCGCGTAATACCTTCTGTCGCCTCAAGCAAACGGGCGGCGCTCCCGCCGTCCGTGCGCGCCGGGCGTTAGCATAGAAGAACAAAAGTAACGGACTGCGTCCCCCGACGCGGCCGCTGCCAGTTTCTCCCGTGTCCGGGCGCTGTCCCGGGCACGACGGCATCTCTTCGAAGCAAGGATCTTTCATGAGAACCGGGACACCCGGGCAACGTCCGGTGATTCTGATGCGCCCGGGCGAGGCGAACAACCGCCTTGCCGAGCTGCTTAGCGCGGACTGCGCCGACATCTGGCGCTGGCCCGCCTTCACGATCGAGCTCCCCGAGGAAACGGAGATTGTCGCCGAACGCCTCGCGCACCTCGATGACTTCGAGATGGTCGTGCTCCCGAGCCCGTCCTCGGTGACGGCCGTGGCGCACTGGGTGCGCGAGTGGCCCGCCCACATCACGCTCGCCACGGTGGGCGAGGGCACGGCCCGAGTGATCCGCGCGGCCTGGGGCGACGAGGTGAAGCTCATCTATCCCGAGGGCGCCGCGGAGAAGTCCGGCAGCGAGGCGCTCTGGACGCTCGTGCAGGCGCACGGCGCCCCGTCGCGCGTGCTCTTCCTGCGCGGCCAGACCGGCCGCGAGTGGCTCCCGGACCAGTTCCGCCGCATCGGCAGCGACGTGGTGGTGCTCTGCGCCTACGTGCGCGTCCCGCTCGAGCTCTCGGCCCAGGATCTGCAGCAGCTTCAGCAGGCGACGTCCGGTCCCTCGCCCGTCGTCTACATCACGAGCACGGACGCCGTTGACGTGCTGATGCACGCGGTGCGCCCCGTGCAGAACGGCCGCGAGTGGCTCACCCGGGGCGTGGCGGTGACGATTCATCCGCGCGTGATGGCGCGCCTCAAGGAAGCCGGCTTCCGGCACGTCGAGATCACCGAGACCGGGGACCAGGACGTGCGCGCGCACGTGCTCGCGAACCTCCGGGCCGACTGAGACCCCTCGTCGTCACTTCCGCACAAAAGAGAAGCGCCGCCCTGTGAGAGAGCGGCGCTTCTGCATTTCAATGTCCCGCGCGGTTACTTCTTCATCGCGTCGAAGAATTCCGCGTTGGTCTTCGTGGCCTTGAGCTTGTCGAGGAGGAATTCCATCGCCTCGAGCTCGTCCATGTCGTAGAGGAACTTGCGCAGCACCCAGACCTTCTGGAGCACGTCGGGCTTGAGGAGCAGCTCCTCGCGGCGGGTGCCCGAGCGGTTGAGGTTGATGGCCGGGTAGACGCGCTTCTCGGCCATGCGGCGCTCGAGGTGGATTTCGTTGTTGCCCGTGCCCTTGAACTCCTCGTAGATGACGTCATCCATGCGGGAGCCCGTGTCGATGAGCGCGGTGCCGATGATCGTGAGCGAGCCGCCTTCCTCGATCTTGCGGGCCGCGCCGAAGATGCGCTTCGGGCGCTCGAGGGCGTTGGCGTCCACGCCGCCCGTGAGCACCTTGCCCGAGGACGGGATCACCTGGTTGTAGGCGCGCGCGAGGCGGGTGATGGAGTCAAGGAGGACGACCACGTCGCGCTTCGACTCGGCGAGGCGCTTCGCCTTCTCGATCACCATCTCGGCGACCTGCACGTGGCGCACGGCCGGCTCGTCGAAGGTCGCGGCGACCACCTCGCCGCGGATGGTGCGCTGCATCTCGGTGACTTCCTCGGGGCGCTCGTTGACGAGGAGCACCATGAGGACGACGTCGGGATAGTTCGTGGAGATCGCGTGGGCGATGTGCTGCAGCAGAACCGTCTTGCCGGACTTCGGCGGGGCGACGATCAGCGAGCGCTGGCCCTTGCCGATCGGGGCGATCATGTCGATGATGCGGCCCGTGAGGTTCTCGTCGCCGCGCATGTCGCGCTCGAGGACGAGCGGCTCGTTCGGGAAGATCGGCGTGAGGTTCTCGAAGAGCATGCGGTGCTTCAGGGCCTCGGGCGACAGGCCGTTGACGTTGTCAACGCGCACGAGGGCGAAGTAGCGCTCGCCGTCCTTGGGAATCCTCACCTCGCCCTCGATCGAGTCGCCGGTGTGGAGGTTGAAGCGGCGGATCTGCGAGGGCGAGATGTAGATGTCGTCCGTGCTCGCGAGATAGCTCGTGTCCGGGCAGCGGAGGAACCCGTAGCCGTCGGGGAGGATCTCGAGGGTGCCGTCGCCGTAGATCGTCTCGCCGAGCTTCGCCTTCTTCTTGAGGATGGCGTACATGAGCTCCTGCTTGCGCATGCGCTGGGAGTTCTCGACCTCAAGCGCCGCGGCCATGTCGAGCAGCTGTGAGATGTGCAGGGATTTCAGGTCTGAAAGATGCATTGGGTGTTTCCGGAGGAACTCCCCCGGGAAAAAGGCGTGCACGTGCGAGCTCGGGGCACGCCCGAGAGAGGAACGTGCCGCTCGTCGCGCGGACTCCTGTTCCGCGGGCGGTCATCCGGCAGCAAGGTGTGGGATGAATTTGTGGATTTGCGCACCCT
Source organism: Sutterella sp. (assembly GCF_030539355.1). GTDB lineage: Bacteria > Pseudomonadota > Gammaproteobacteria > Burkholderiales > Burkholderiaceae_F > Sutterella. The sequence goes on along the minus strand of NZ_JAUNSF010000025.1, from coordinate 24,915 downwards.
CCTCTGCGGAGGGCACCTTCTGCAGCGGGGGCGGAGGAAACCGCCCGCGGCGCTCGGAGCCGTGATTCACGGCCGGGGCGAACGGGAAAACGTTCGGCCCGCTTCTGGCAGAAAGAAATGCTGCTCGCCTCCCTCGTCGGTTCCGGGGCCGCACCGGGCCGGAGGAACAGGGGGAGGCGGAGCTTCATCGGCTCGCTTCCACGAGGGGGAAGAGCCGGGAGACGAAGGATATCAGAGGTACTGCTCGATGAAGGCGTTCAGCGTCGCCTGATCGCAGGCGCCGGTGCGCTGGCCGACCACTTCGCCGTTCTTGAAGGCGATGATGGTCGGGATGCCGCGGACGCCGTACTCGCCGGCCTTGCCGGAGGACTGGTCGCAGTCGTACTTGGCGATGATCGCGCGGCCGTCATACGTCTGGGCGGCCTCCTCGAGGCGCGGCGCGAGCATGCGGCAGGGACCGCACCACGTGGCCCAGAAGTCCACGAAGACAGGGGTCTCGCTCTTGACGGTCTTATCAAAGTCGGCGTCGGTGATGTGAAGGATTTCGCTCATCGCTGAAAAGCTCCGGAATTTCCGTCTCCTCACGCTCTTCGGGGGGCAGGTGCGCGCACCTGTGGCGCGGACTGCCTCCTGCCGCCTCGGGGCGGACAGGGCGTGAAGGATTCGGTGGAAATATGGGGAAAGGGAAAGCGGCCCCCGGGAGGAGCGCTCGGGCTCCGGGGAGTGCTTCCGGAAGAAAGGTGATTCACGGCCCGTCTCCGGTGCCGGAGGAAGCCGCCGCCCTCCTCGGGAAAGGAGAGCTTCGAAGTTGCGGTGAATACTAGCACCACGGCGCGGACTCCTCCCCGGAGTTTTACCTGAGGGACGCATTCTTTTGCAAAACGATTGTCTCTTCCCTATACTCACGCACTTGGCGGGTCCCCTCGCATGCACGCCCCGGAAACCTGGTCAGGTCGGGAACGAAGCAGCCATACTGGTGTGCGCGCAGTGCCGAGGACAAGGCTCGCCATTTTCATGCCTGCTCGAAACGCACCCGCGCCGCCCGGGGATGCCGCCGCCTGACCGTTCGCTAGAATGTGCGCACGTCAGGTTTTTTTGTGCCCGCGCCCAAGGCGGGCGCAGTCGCAGAACGCAGATTTCCCTTCGAGATGAGCAGCTACCAGGTACTCGCGCGCAAATGGCGCCCCCATGACTTCGAGTCGATCGTCGGACAGGACCACGTGGTCACCGCGATCACGCGCGCGCTCACCGAGGGGCGCCTGCACCACGCCTACCTCTTCACGGGCACGCGCGGCGTGGGCAAGACCACCATCTCGCGAATCTTCGCCAAGGCGCTCAACTGCCAGGGCCCGGACGGCAAGGGCGGCGTGACCGCGCATCCCTGCGGCGTCTGCGAGGCCTGCCGCGCCATTGACGAGGGCCGGTTCGTCGACTACATCGAGATGGACGCGGCCTCGAACCGCTCCGTCGAGGACATGACGCAGCTCCTCGAGCGCGCGATGTACGCGCCGACCGAGGGCCGCTTCAAGGTCTACATGATCGACGAGGTGCACATGCTCTCGACGACGGCCTTCAACGCGATGCTGAAGACCCTCGAGGAGCCGCCCGAGTACGTGAAGTTCATTCTCGCGACGACGGATCCGCAGAAGGTGCCCGTCACGGTGCTCTCGCGCTGCCTGCAGTTCTCGCTGAGGAACATGACGCCGGCGGCGATCGTCGATCATCTCGAGCACATCCTCAATGAGGAGAAGATCGGCTTCGAGCGCCCGGGCCTGAGGCTCATCGCCGAGGGCGCGAGGGGTTCGATGCGCGACGCGCTCTCGCTCCTTGACCAGGCCATCGCCTACGCGGGCGGCACCGTCACGGACCACGCGGTGCGCGAGATGCTCGGGCTTACGAGCGAGAACGCGCTCGCCGGCATCCTGCGTGCGCTCGCCGCCGGTGACGCGCCGAAGATGATCGGCTACGCCGACGACATGCTCCGCGAGAGCGCGTCCTTCGGCGAGGGGCTGCGCGGCCTCGCGGCGATGCTCCACAAGATCGCGCTCATGCAGCGCGTGCCCTCCGCGGTCGCCCAGGACGACCCCGGCTACGCCGAGATCGCCGAGCTCTGCGGACTCCTCTCGCCCGAGGAGGTGCAGCTCTGCTACCAGATCGCGCTGCACGGCCGCAATGACCTCGTGCTCGCCCCGGACGAATACGCGGGCTTCACGATGACGCTGCTGAGGATGCTCGCCTTCAAGCCGGCGGGATCCCGCGCGGCGCCCCCGTCCCGTGACGGCGGCGGCCGTCCTGCGGTGCCTGCCCCTGCGGCGGCCCCGGCTCCCGCCGCGGCTCCTGCGCCTGCGCCGGCCCCCGCGCCCGCGCCCGCGGCCGCTCCCTCGGAGCCGCCTCCCTGGGAGGACATTCCTGCCGGAGACTCCCGGCGGGGAGAGCAGGGCGCCGGCTGAGACGCTCCCCGGGGCGCGCAAGGACGCGCCTCTCAGCTGGCGGGAAATCATCGAGGGAGCGGGCCTCACGGGCCCCCTGAAGTCTCTTGCGGTCCAGTCCCAGGTGACGGATCTCACGGATGCTCGCGTACAATTGCGCCTCGGCGTGCAGTCGCTCCTCACGGACGCGAACCGCCGGCTCCTTGAGGACCGCATCTCGGCCTGGCTGGGACACCCCTTCTCGGTGGCCTTCGAGGTCGCCGAGGCCGAGGCCGGAAGCACCGTGGCCGATGAGGAGCGCGAGCGGGCAGCCGCGGCGCGCAGGGAACTCATCGAGCGCTTCAAGCGCGATCCGGTCGTCAAGGAAATCGTCCGTGTCTTCAACGGCACGGTGGATGAAGCGTCCGTCCGCGAACTCACCGCGGACGAAAAGAACTGAAAGATTTTTTCGAGGAGAAACACATGCGAGGCATGGGTGGTGGCATGGGCGGCATGGGCGGACTGATGGCCCAGGCCCAGAAGATGCAGCAGAAGCTCGCCAAGGTTCAGGAAGAGCTCAAGGCGATGGAGTTCACGGGCGAGGCCGGCAACGGCGCCGTGAAGGCCACGATCACGGGCGGCCACGAGTGCCGCAAGATCACGATCGATCCGGCCGTCGTCGACCCCGATGACATCGAGATGCTCGAGGACCTGATCGTGCTCGCGATCAACAACGCCGAGACGGTCTGCCGCGAGAAGAGCGAGGCCGCGATGCGCCAGGCGGTTCCGCTGCCCCCCGGCATGAAGCTGCCGTTCTGAGGATGAAGGCGGAGCCTTCCGCTTTTCCTATCCCCGCAAGCAAGCCCCGGCTGAGCGGAGCGCTGACGGACGAGTCCCCGGAGGACTCCCCGTGCAGCCCGCCGCGGGGCTTTTTTCTTGATTCATCCTCGGCGATGACGCGGAGGAAATAAATGCTCCTCAACAGCACTGAAATCGATTCGATCCTCTTCTCGGACTGCCCGTACGAGGACCTCACGACCGAGGGACTCGGCATCGGCGAGGCCCGCGGCCGCATCACCGCGAAGCTGAAGGCCGAGGGCGTCGCCGCCGGCCTTGAGATCGCCGCGGCGCTCTTCGAGCGCGCCGGCGCCCGCGCCGAGCTCCTCGCCCGCGAGGGCGACGTGCTCCCGGCCGGCACCCCGGTGATGATCATCGAGGGCCGGGCGAAGGCGCTTCATGCCGCCTACAAGATGGCGCAGTGCGTGATGGAGTACGCGGGCGGTATCGCCGGCCGCACCCGGATGATGGTCGAGGCGGCGCGCGCCGAGCGCCCGGAGGTTCAGGTCGCGGGCACCCGCAAGCACTGGCCGGGCGGAAAGCGCATCGCGCTCGCCGGTCTCCTCGCGGGCGGCGGCATCGTGCACCGACTCGGTCTCTCCGACTCGATCCTCGTCTTTGACCAGCACCGCGTCTTCGCGAGCGACTTCGACGCGGCCTTCCGGGCGCTGCGCCTGCGCAGTCCCGAGCGCAAGATCGCCGTCGAGGCGGGCGACCCCGCCGAGGCGATGCACTTCCTCGAGCTTGGCGCCGACATCGTCCAGTGCGAGCGCTTCGCGCCCGAGGTGTTCGAAGCGTTCGCGCGCGAGGCTCGGGCCGCGGCCCCCGGCGCCGTGCTCACGGTCGCGGGCGGCGTGAACGCGGAGAATGCCGCTGCCTATGCCCGCGCGGGCGCGGACATTCTCATCACGAGCTGGCCCTACTGGGCGAGGCCCGCCGATGTGAAGATGGCCTTCGAGTCCCTGGAGGGCGGCAATGGCGATTGAACCGTCGCCCGCGATCGCCGCGCTCATCCGCGCCCTGGAGGCGCTTCCCGGGTACGGTCCGAGAAGCGCCCAGCGGGCGGCCTTCTTCCTGCTCGCCCCCGAGAGCCAGAAGAAGCTTCAGGCCCTCAGGGAGGCGCTTGACGGCGCCATGCACGTGCGCCGCTGCCGGCTCTGCCGCACCTGGTGCGAGAACGAGCTCTGCGCGGTGTGCTCGGACGCGACCCGCGACCGTTCGCTCATCTGCGTCGTGGAGAGCGTCCAGGACCAGATGGCGCTCGACGCGTCGCTCTCCTGGCCGGGGCTCTACTTCGTGCTCTCCGGAAGGCTCTCGCCCTTGGACAACGCGGGGCCGGGCGAGATCGGACTCCCGGAGCTCGCCGAGCGCATCGAACTCGGCCTCAGGGAGGACGGTCTGCGCGAGGTAGTCGTCGCCACCTCCTACACGCCCGAGGGGGACGCAACCGCGTACTATCTGATGAGCATGGTGAAGAAGCGCTGGCCGGACCTGCGCATCACCCGTCTCTCCAGGGGGCTCCCCTCGGGGCTCGAGATCGAGTACACCGATCTTGCCTCGATCGCGGGCGCGGTCGAGGACCGGCGCGGCCTCTGAGAGGCCGGAAACCACAGGATTTTTTTCTCCAACTCGCAAGGATTTCCCGATGAGTACCGAAAATGTGCGCAGTGCGCTCCTTGAGGCCCGTGAGGCGCTCAACAACCTGATCGCCTCCGAGGGGACGCTCGAGGCCGTTGACCGCGCCGGCGAACTGATGGCGGAGACGATCCGCGCCGGGGGCCGCATCTTCTCGTGCGGCAACGGCGGCAGCCTCTGCGACGCGATGCACTTCGCCGAGGAGATGACCGGGCGCTACCGGAAGAACCGCCGCCCCTACTCGGCCACCGCGATCGCGGACGCCTCGCACCTCGCCTGCGTCGCCAACGACTTCGGCTACGAGGAGGTCTTCTCGCGCTACATCGAGGGCACGGCCCGCCCGGGCGACGTGCTCCTCGGCATCACCACCTCGGGCACGAGCAAAAACGTGGTGCGCGCCGCCGAGGCCGCGAAGCGGATGGGCGTGAAGGTCGTCGCGCTCACGGGCAAGGCCGGCACCCCGATCACGGAGCTCGCCGACGTCGCCATCGTGACGCCGGGCGGCCGCTACGCCGACCGCGTGCAGGAGCTGCACATCAAGTGCATCCACATCCTGATCGAGCTCGTCGAGCGCCGCCTCAACCCCGAGAACTACGCGGACGAATAAGCGCCGGACGAAGAGAGGGAGGGGGCGAATGAAGTTTCTGGGGCGCCACTGGGGAAAAATCCTCTGGGTCATCTTCTGGACCTACATCGCAACGCTCGAGGGCAAGGACGGCACGCCTCCGCTCCTTGAGAAGGACACGCTCATCTCGCTTGACCTCATCGTGCAGCCGCCCCTCGTCTTCTGGATCTGCACGCGGGCGGGCGCGAAGTGGCTCCGCTGGCTCTGGGCAGCCTCGATGGTGTTTCTTCCTGTGGTGGGCGTCATCCTCCCGGCGCTCGTCTATCGCAGGAGTCTCTTCGGCGGCGCGCCGCGTCCGCGGGAAAAGGCCGCGCCGGTCGTTCCTTCCGGCAGCCCGGTCGAGCACTCGGTGCAGGATGACCTCCTGGCGGCCGACGAGCGTCGCCTGAGGGCGGGCATGAGGCCCGTCATCGCGGATGCGACGGGGCTTCCCTTCATGATGCTCGCGCCCGACTACCTTCTCTGCCGGCTCGAGGGCATTGCCGTGGACGAGAGCGCCGGGACGAACGGCATGAAGGACTATCTCGGGGTGCTCGATCCCCGGCGCACGGGGCGCGGGCAGGGTCCGGACGATCTCGTGCCCTTCGGCGACGCGTGCGAGTTCGTCCTCACGAACGAGTGGTTCTTCCTGCGGTCCGAGAAGGGTGACGTGCGGCGTCTCCCGCGCGCCGAGATCGGGTCGGTCGCGCGCACGGCGACGGGTATCCGCCTCAGTTTCGTCACCGGCCCGGTCTTCGAGGCGAACCTCACCGGCGCGCGGTACTCGCTCGTCGAGGCAGCCTGCCGCTATCGCGAGACGCGGGCGGCTGAGGTGCAAGCGTGAGTAACCTCCGGGCTCCGAACCCGGGGCGCTTTTGCTAAAATTTCGCCCGTTCGCAAAGAATTCATGCAGGGGCGGCGCTCGATCGAGGTGTCGCCCTTGAATTTTGGCCTCGGAGCCGCCCCGTTCCCGAAGGGGGACGGACGCGCCCGGCCGTCGCGCAGACGCGATGCCCGAGAGGTGCCCAGCAAAGAGCCGGCCCGGAGCCGCCGCTTCAGATTTCCTCCTTTTTGAACTTCCAGACAGACATGCTCAACCGCATTCCCATCACCGCCGCCGGCGCGGCCAAGCTCAAGGCAGAACTCGAGTACCTCAAGAAGACCGCCCGTCCGAACGTCGTCGCGGCCATCGCCGAGGCGCGCGAGAAGGGCGATCTCTCGGAGAACGCCGAGTACGATGCCGCCCGTGAGGAGCAGGGCCACATCGAGGGCCGCATCGCCGAGCTCGAGGGCAAGATCCCCGCGCTGCAGATCATCGACCCGAAGGAGGTCGCCGGCGACCGCATCGTCTTCGGCGCCACCGTCACGCTCTACAGCGAGGACGAGGACGTGAGCGTCACGTACCAGATCGTCGGCGACGACGAGGCGGACATCAAGCGCAACCTCATCTCCGTCTCCTCCCCGATCGCCCGCGCGCTGATCGGCCGCGAGGAGGGCGACACGGTCAAGTTCATGGCCCCGAAGGGACTCGTCACCTTCGAGGTCGAGGCGGTCGAGTACATCTGACCCTTCCCCGGGCGGCGCCGCCCTCCTCAGGCGGCCCGGCCCAGAGGAAAAGGGAGGCCCCGGTCAGACGGGAACCTCCCTTTCTGGAAAAAAGAATTCTTCCCCCCGTGCCCGGGTGCCGCGCAGGTGCGCGGCCTTCCGGGCGGAGGAAAAGCATCAGCCGAGCGCGGCCTTCTTCGTCTTCCTCGTCGTCTTCGGGCGGGCGCGGCGGCGCGGAGCCTCGGCCTTCTTCACCTTCTTCTCGCCGGGCTTCTTCGAGGCGACCTTCTTCGGCTTCGGAGCCGGGGCCTCGAGGCCCTTCGCGGCGGCCTCGGCGCGAGCGATCCAGGTCTCGGCGTCGACGTCCTCGTCCTCGTCGGCCGGGCGCCAGAGCACCAGGATCTTGCCGATCATCTGCACGCGGGCGCAGCCGAGCTCCTCGGCGATCTGCGCGTAGATGGCCTCGCGCTCCTCGCGGTCGTCCGTCGGGACGCGAACCTTGATAAGCTCATGGGCCTTGAGGGCGCGGTCGATTTCCTTCATCACCGCCTCGGTGAGGCCGTTGGCGCCGAGAAGAACGACGGGGTCCACGTGGTGGGCCTGGGCGCGCAGTTCGAGGCGGGCGGCGCGGGAAAGTTCAATTTCACTCATTTTTCATTCACTGGTTTATTCGGTTCGTCCGCCGGATGCCCCGGGATGCCCCGGCGCTGAAAAAAAAGTCTGCGGTCCGGACGGACGATAGGAAGAAGTTTTGGGAGGGCGAGAATGCCCGTTTCGAACAAGAAACTCAGATCTAACCGCGCCTGGATCGAACGGCACATCAATGATCCGTTCGTGAAGCGCTCAAGGGCGGAAGGGTACCGTGCCCGCTCCGTCTACAAGCTCATCGAGCTCGACGAGAAGGAGCATCTGCTGCGTCCCGGTCTCACCGTCGTGGATCTCGGATCCGCTCCGGGCAGCTGGACGCAGGTCGTTCGTGAAAAGCTTGTCGATCGCGAGGGCAATGTCCGCGGGCGCATCATCGCCATGGACATCCTGCCGATGGACCCGATTGACGGGGTTCACTTCCTGCAGGGCGATTTCCGCGAGCAGTCCGTCGCCGATCAGCTCGCCGCGATTCTAAACGGAGACAAGGTCGACGTGGTTCTTTCGGACATGGCTCCGAACCTCTCGGGCATCGCCGCGGCGGACGCGGCCAGATCGCTCCTGCTGAACGAACTCGCCCTTGAGTTCTGCGTCGAGCACCTCGCGCCCAAGGGCGTCTTTGTGACGAAGGCCTTCCAGGGCTCGGGCTACTCGCAGTACGTCGAGGCTCTGAAGAAGGTCTTCCGCAAGGTCGCGGCGAAGAAGCCGGCCGCGTCGCGCGACACCTCGGCCGAGGTCTACCTCGTCTCGCGGGAGCTGAAGAACCCGTGACCGCAGGGCGGGGCGCGGAGAGTCGCAATAAATTTTTTCGATTGACAGCGCTCCGTACTTCAAAACACCCGCGGGGGACCCGAGCCTGCGGGTGTCGCTCGCTACAATTAACGGTATTTCGCATCATTCGCGGCCGCCGGCCGAACCTCGGAATCCGGCTTCAGGCGGCGAAACCACAAACAACAGACAAGCGGGACCGTCCCGGCCCTCCCCTCCGAGGCCGGGAGTTCATGGGGGCGGCGCAAGGCGCCGCCCGAGCGGTCCCACCGGAGTTTGAAGTTGGACAACAAGTCTTTTGCACGCATTGCCGTCTGGATCCTCGTGGCGGTTGTGCTCTTCACCGTCTTCCGCCAGTTCGAGACCACGAGCTCTGCGCCGCTCGACACGACGAGCTACACGCAGTTCATGGAAGATGCCAAGGCCGGCAAGATCCGCCGCGTGGACGTCCAGGGACGTCGCATCACCGTCACGCCCCAGTCGGGCTCTGAGTACGTGATCACGAGCCCGGGCGACCTGTGGATGGTCGAGGACCTCCGCAAGGCCGGCGTCCAGGTCTACGGCAAGGCCGAGGAAGAGCCCTCGATGCTCGCCTCCGTCTTCGTCTCCTGGTTCCCGATGCTTCTGCTGATCGGCGTGTGGATCTTTTTCATGCGCCGCATGCAGGGCGGCGCGGGCGGCTCCGGAGCCTTCAGCTTCGGCAAGTCCAAGGCCCGCATGCTCTCCGAGCAGGACAACAAGATCCGCTTCAAGGACGTCGCGGGCTGCGACGAGGCCAAGGAGGACGTGCAGGAGATCGTCGACTTCCTGCGTGATCCGACCAAGTACCAGCGCCTCGGCGGCCGCATCCCGCGCGGCGTGCTCCTCGTGGGCGCCCCGGGCACCGGCAAGACGCTGCTCGCCAAGGCGATCGCCGGCGAGGCCGGCGTCCCGTTCTTCACGATCTCGGGCTCGGACTTCGTCGAGATGTTCGTCGGCGTCGGCGCGGCGCGCGTGCGCGACATGTTCGAGAATGCCAAGAAGAACGCCCCCTGCATCATCTTCATTGACGAGATCGACGCGGTCGGCCGCCAGCGCGGCGCGGGCCTGGGCGGCGGCAATGACGAGCGCGAGCAGACCCTGAACCAGATGCTCGTCGAGATGGACGGCTTCGACACGGGCGCGAACGTCATCGTGATCGCCGCGACGAACCGTCCCGACGTGCTTGACCCGGCGCTGCTGCGTCCGGGCCGCTTCGACCGCCAGGTCGTCGTGCCGATGCCGGACATCCGCGGCCGCGAGCAGATCCTCAACGTCCACATGAAGAAGATCCCCGCAGGTCCCGATGTCGAGGTGCCGATCCTCGCGCGCGGCACCCCGGGCTTCTCGGGTGCCGATCTCGCGAACCTCGTCAACGAGGCCGCCCTCTTCGCCGCGCGCCGCAACGGCCGCGTCGTGACGATGAAGGACTTCGAGGACGCCAAGGACAAGATCATGATGGGCGCGGAGCGCCGTGCCATGGTGATGACCGAGGACGAGAAGCGCAACACCGCCTATCACGAGTCCGGTCACGCCGTCGTGGCGCGTCTGCTCCCCGAGAGCGACCCGGTGCACAAGGTGACGATCGTCCCGCGCGGCCGCGCGCTCGGCCTGACGATGCAGCTCCCCGAGCAGGACCGCTACGCCTACAACAACCAGTATCTCCTCACGCGCATCGCGATCCTCTTCGGCGGCCGAATCGCCGAGGAGATCTTCATGCACCAGATGACGACGGGCGCGTCGAACGACTTCGAGCGCGCCACCCAGCTCGCCCGTGACATGGTCACGCGCTACGGCATGAGCGAGAAGATGGGCCCGATGGTCTACGCCGAGAACGAGGGCGAGGTGTTCCTCGGCCGCTCGGTGACGAAGACCACGCACGTCTCCGAGCGCACGATGCAGGAGGTCGACGCCGAGATCCGCCGCATCATCGACGAGCAGTACGCCCGTGCGCGCAAGATCATCGAGGACAACCGCGACAAGATGGAGATGATGGCCAAGGCGCTCCTTGAGTGGGAGACGATCGACAAGGATCAGATCGACGACATCATGGAGGGCCGCGAGCCCCGCGAGCCGAAGAGCACCGTCGCCATGGAGAACATGAAGCCCCGCTCGCGCGAGTCCGAGATGAAGGCCGCCGAGGCGAAGGCCCCGGAGGCGAAGGCGCCCGAGCAGAAGACTCCGGCGGCGGAATCCCCCGCCGCGACGGACAACGTTGCTCAGGAGCTCAGGGACAAGCCCGAGGACGCGCCGAAGGAAACGCCGAGGGACGGTGATGCGCAGTAACCGCATCGAGTCCTGAAGGCATCAGAGGCCGCCGGTCTCAGGAGGACGTCACGTCCGGCCTGGGCGGCGGCCTTTTTGAGTTTTGAAGAACGAAATTTTTGTGAAGGAAGCAAAGGAAATGTCAGCCCCGGTCTGGAAGATTTCCGAGAACGAACTCGATCTCACGAGCGGCCCGATCATCATGGGCATCCTCAACGTCACGCCGGACAGCTTCTCCGACGGCGGCGAGCACAACCTGCCCGTCGAGGCGATCAATCACGCGCAGCGCATGCGCGACGAGGGCGCGGTGATCATCGACGTGGGCGGCGAGTCGACCCGCCCGGGCTCGGGCGAGGTCTCGCTCGAGGAGGAGCGCCGCCGCGTGATGCCTGTCATCGAGGCGCTCTGCCGCGACGGCGCGATCGTCTCGGTCGACACCTCGAAGCCCGAGATCATGACCGAGGCCGCGGCGCTCGGCGCCCAGATCCTGAACGACGTGCGCGCCTTCACGCTGCCCGGCGCGGCCGAGGCGGCGGCGGCGACCGACTGCGGGCTCGTGATCATGCACCGCACGGAGGACGCGCCCCGCCGGAGTGACGACGTCGTGGGCGACGTGCTCGAGTACCTCATGGAGCGCGAGCGGGTGCTCACCCAGCTCGGCGTCGAGCGGAGCCGCATCTGCCTCGACCCGGGCTTCGGCTTCGGCAAGACGCCGGAGGAGAACTTCGAGCTCATCGCCTGGACCGAGCGCTTCATCGAGACGGGGCTCCCCGTGATGACCGCGCTCTCGAGGAAGAGCAGCCTCGGCGCGGTCACGGGCAGGAAGGACCCGCACGAGCGCGTCGTGGCAAGCGTCGCAGGCGCCCTGCTCGCCGTCGAGCGCGGCGCGCACATCGTGCGCGTGCATGACGTCGCCGAGACCTTCGACGCCTTCTCGGTGCGCGAGGCGGTCCATGCGGCGTACGACCGCCGCTGCTGGTCGGAATAAAAAGACTCACGGGAAAAGCCCGGGGTCAATCCGCCCTTCGGATGCCTGTTGCCTCCCGCCTGATTGGTATACAGTTTTAGTTTCTACTCCCCTCAGATAAATACAACAGCACAGACAGGAGAAAAAGAGATGAATCGACGCTATTTCGGCACTGACGGCGTCCGCGGCAAGGTGGGCAAGAGCCCCATCACGGCGGACTTCGTGCTCAGGCTCGGTCAGGCGGCGGGCAGGGTTCTGCGCCGCCACAGCCCGACGGGCCGTGCGACCGTGCTGATCGGCAAGGACACCCGAGTCTCCGGCTACATGCTCGAGGCGGCCCTTCAGGCGGGCTTCTCGAGCGCCGGCACCGACGTCGTGCTCTGCGGACCGATTCCCACGCCCGCGGTCGCCTATCTCACGCGCGCGCTGCGTCTTGACGCGGGCGTCGTGATCTCGGCGAGCCACAACCCGTACGACGACAACGGCATCAAGTTCTTCTCGGGCGCCGGCCGCAAGTTCCCCGACGAGTGGGAGCTTGAGATCGAGGCCGAGCTTGACCGCGAGCTCGAGTCCGTGAGCTCCGCCGAGCTCGGCAAGGCCCGCCGCCTCGAGGACGCCACGGGCCGCTACACCGAGTTCTGCAAGTCCACGATCGGCGAGGAGATCGATCTGAAGGGCATGCGCATCTACGTCGACTGCGCCAACGGCGCCGCCTACCGCGTCGCCCCGGACGTGTTCCATGAGCTCGGCGCGGACGTCGTCGCCTTCGCCCACGAGCCCGACGGCTTCAACATCAACAAGGGGTGCGGCGCGACGCACACGAAGGATCTCGCGGACCGCTGCCGCGAGGCCGGCTGCCAGGTCGCCGTGAGCCTTGACGGCGACGCGGACCGCCTGATCATGGCCGACCCCGAGGGCAACGTCTACGACGGCGACCAGCTGCTTTACGTGATCGTGCGCGACCGCATGAGCCGCGGCAAGGTCTTCGGCGTCGTCGGCACGCTGATGTCGAACTACGGCTTCGAGAAGCGCATGACCGAGCTCGGCGTCGAGTTCGTCCGCGCCAAGGTGGGCGACCGTTACGTGCTCGAGAAGCTCCTTGAGCGCGGCTGGCGCTTCGGCGGCGAGACCTCCGGCCACATCCTCGCGCTCGACCGTCAGACGACGGGCGACGGCATCGTGAGCGCGCTCCAGGTGCTCGCCTCGATGCGCCGCACGGGCAAGAGCCTCGCCGAGCTCACGAGCGACCTGAAGCTCATGCCGCAGGTTCTCGTCAACCAGCCGATGACGAAGGGCTATGACTGGAAGGGCGATCAAAAGTTCATGGCCGCCGTCGCGCGCGCAGAGGAGGCCGTCAGAGGCCGCGGCCGCGTGCTCATCCGCCCGTCGGGCACCGAGCCGCTGCTGCGCGTGATGGTCGAGGCCGATGACCGCGAGCTCGCGACCCGTCTCGCTCAGGAGACCGCCGCCGCCCTCGGCAGCTGAGCACGGCCGGGAATCCCGCGTCCCGCTCCGGGGGCAATCGTCCGATGACGACGGAAAACCCGGGCGGGGCGTGATAAATTTCCGGTCTCAACCCAAAACGGTGCACTGGTGCACTGCGTTTCTTCGTTTCATGGCCCGGCCATGACTCCCTCTCAAAAGGAAACGCGGTGCGGGGAGACGCACCGGCCACGGCACAGAAGTCCGCAGGGCTTCAAGAAGCAGAAAAATAATGACAGACAACGATTCAGAAGCGCAGAATCCGGCGGAGGGATCCGGAGCGGCGTACGTGCATTCACTTGTGCTCTACCTCACGGGAGGGCAGGAATTCACGATCAATGAGCTTTCGGACTCTGAGAAAATGCCTCAGAATGTCATCGCCTTCATCAACGCGTGGCGGCAGCGCCGTGACGTGTGGCACTCACCGAACAACGAACCCAACTTCGGTGTGCGCCTGAAGGACGTGTCGCTCTACGAGTACCGCGTCACGGAATACAAGGACGGGTATCCGCCGCCCGAGGGCGCCTCGGAACCCGACTGAGCATTCCAGGACGCAGCAAGACAAGCCGCGGGCGGAAGGTTCCTTCCGACAAGCCTCCGCCCGTGCCATCAACCTCCAAGGAGAATATGAAATGAAGCAGATCGTCGCCGTGATCAAGCCCTTCAAGCTTGACGACGTCCGCGAGGCGCTCGGCGAAGCCGGCGTGCACGGACTGACGGTTACGGAAGTCAAGGGCTTCGGCCGCCAGAAGGGCCACACCGAGCTCTACCGCGGGGCCGAGTACATCGTCGACTTCCTCCCGAAGCTCAAGGTCGAGACGGTTGTCGCTGATGACCTCGCCGAGCAGGCGATCGAGGCGATCCGCAAGGCCGCGCACACCGGCAAGATCGGCGACGGCAAGATCTTCGTCTACGACGTCGAGCAGGTGATCCGCATCCGCACGGGCGAGACCGGCGAGCAGGCGGTCTGATTCAGACATTTTCTCCCAGAGAAGATGAAGGGCGCTTTTCCGACTTCAGGAAGGCGCCCTTCGCATTTTCCGGTGGTGTCAGTCTTCGCCGTCCGGCTTCTCCGGATCCCTCGGATCACGGGGGACCGGCCTCGAGGAGTTCGCCGGTCGGGTGACCGAGTAGTGCTTCACGCGCTCCGTGCGGGGAAGCGGGCGCGACTGCTGCCGCGGGGCGGTTTTCGCGGTGCGGGCCGGGTCGGTGCTCTTCCGTCTCAGAATCCGAGAGAGCGAGATCGGGCCGTTCCCGGGGAAGATCTTCTGCGCGAGCGAGGTGCTGTAGCGGATCTCCCAGTTGAGCTTCAGCGTGATCATGCGCAGCAGCACGATCGTGAACGCCGTGACGAACGTGGCCGCCTGCGGGCGCACGTCGTCCGAGAGCAGGATGATGCCGATCCAGCAGCCGATGAAGCCCGCGAGCCCGTAGGGCTTGCGGTCGGAGAGCGCCGAGGGCATGCGGTTGAGGAGCACGTCGCGCATGATGCCGCCCAAGATGCCCGAGGCGACGCCCACGAGGCTGCAGGAGAGGGGCGCGAGCCCCTTCTCCCAGGCGAGCACCGTGCCCGAGGCGCAGAAGATGCCGAGGCCCACGGCGTCGGCCCAGAGGAAGACCTCGTGCGCGGCGGGTCGCGAGAAGCGCTTCACGATGCGGGGCGCGAAGATCGTGACGATCAGCAGCACCCAGACGATCGCGTCATGCCTCACCCAGTAGAAGGGGCGCAGGTCGAGGAGCAGGTCGCGGACGGTGACGCCGCCGAAGGCGCTCGTGAAGGCGAGGATGAAGACGCCCACGGGATCGACGCCGCGGCCCTGCGCGGCGAGGATTCCGGCGAGCGCGAAGCCGAGGATGCCGACCGTGTCAAAGAGCTCGGTCGTCTGGGCGAGCGCCGCGAAGACGGGTTCTCCAAACATGCTTCAGACCCTTTCGAGGTGAACGTCGCTTCTCAGCGGTGCGTGCGGCGCTTCGAGTCAAGCAGCACGATCACCGCGCCGGCGTCGCCGTCATGCGGGGGCGCCTGGACGAAGGCCATCACCTCGACCTTCTGCTTGAGCCAGCGGCGCACCATCTCCTTCAGAACGCTCACGCCGCCCTCGGAGTTGTAGCCCTTGCCGTGGACGATCCTGAGGCACCGGTCGCCGCGGATCTGCGCGTTGCGGATGAACTGCGCGACGGCGTCGCGCGCCTCCTCGACGAAGAGCCCGTGGAGGTCAATGTGCGCCTGCACGGTCCATTCGCCGCGGTAGAGCTTGCGGGGGATCTCGGGGGAGACGTCGGGGCGGCGGAACATCAGGCCGTCCTCGCTCTCGAGGAACGTCACCGGATCGCACTCGTCGGAGAGCGACTCCTCGAGCACCTCCCTGCGGTCGGCCTCGAGCTGGCGCGCCACGGGCTCGGGCTTCTTCGGATGCTTCTGGACGCGGCCGCGCGTCGTGTCGGTGGGCTTCACGCCCATCTCCTTCATCGCGGCGCGGAACGCCTCGCCCGCGGCATCGCGGTCACGCGCCTCAAGCGCGGCTTTCTTCCTCGCCGCCTCGGCTGCCTCGGCCTGCTTCTTGAGGTCGCGGGAAACCTTCTTGAGGTCGGAGAGGTTGTGGTACTGACTCATTGTCTTTGTCCGGAAATTCGTAGGGAGACTTCTGGCGCAGGCGGGGCAGGCGCCCCGCCTGTTTCCGAGGTCCGTCAGTGACGGGCTGCCTCGGCCTCGAGGAAGCGCTGCGCGTCAAGCGCGGCCATGCAGCCGGCGGCCGCGGACGTGACGGCCTGGCGGTAGACCTGGTCCTGCACGTCGCCCGCGGCGAAGACGCCCGGGATGTTCGTGGCCGTGGCGGCGGGCGAGCCCGTGCCGGCGGTGACGATGTAGCCGTTCTTCAGCGTGAGCTGCCCGTCGAAGACCTCCGTGTTGGGGCGGTGGCCGATGGCGATGAAGACGCCGTCGACGGCGACCTCGGCGGGGGCCTCGCCCTTCGTGCTGGCGAGACGGACGCCCGTGACGCCCTTGCCGTCGCCGAGGATCTCGTCGACGGTGCGGTTGAGCGCAAGCTCGATGCGGCCGGCCTCGACCTCGCTCATGAGCTGGTCGACGAGGATCGGCTCGGCGCGGAACTGCTCGCGGCGGTGCACGAGGGTGACGCGGCTCGCGATGCGCGAGAGGTAGAGCGCCTCCTCGACGGCGGCGTTGCCGCCGCCCACGACCGCGACGGGCTTGCCGCGGTAGAAGAAGCCGTCGCAGGTCGCGCAGGCCGAGACGCCCTTGCCCTTGTAGGCCTCCTCGCTCGGCAGCCCCAGGTACATCGCCGAGGCGCCGGTGGCGCAGATGAGCGCGTCGCAGGTCCAGGTCTCACCCATGTCGGTCGAGAGCGTGAAGGGGCGCTTGGAGAGGTCGACCTTCTTCACGAGGTCATAGACGACCTCGGTGCCGAAGCGCTCGGCATGCTTCTGCATGCGGTCCATGAGCTCGGGGCCCTGGATGCCCTCGACGGCGGCGGGCCAGTTGTCGACCTCGCTCGTGGTCATGAGCTGGCCGCCGGCTTCCATGCCGGTGATGAGAACGGGCTTGAGATTGGCGCGCGCGGCGTAGACGGCGGCCGTCCAGCCGGCGGGGCCGGAGCCGAGGATGATGACGCGGGCGTGCTTGGAGGTGGTCATGTCTTTAGGGGGGAAGTTGTTTTGAGTAATGGTGGGAAACTGCGCAGGATAGTCCTTCCGCAGGGCCGTCGGGCGCGCGAAAGGGCATCCGTCGCAAAAAGCCGATCCTTTCATTATGACGGCGGAGTCTTGCCCGGATGTGATCAGGGCCCGCGGCAACTTTGTTGCAAACCTTCCGATGCGGCGGAAAAGGCCGCTCGCGGCGCGGCAATCTAAAATGAGGGACTTCCGAGGGGCCGCCTCCCGCGACCCCGTTTTCAGAGAGTCCCATGGCGAGGAAGAACGCACGCGCAAAATCCGAGACGACGAAGAAGAAGTCCGCGAAGTCAACGCAGAAGGAACAGGTCGTGACGAAAGAGGCCACACTCCTTGCCTACGAGCAGGAGGTCGCCGCCGCCGAGCGTGAGGAGCGCCGTGCCAAGCGCCGTGCCGCGATGAACGAGATGCGCGAGCGCGTCTCCGACATGACGCTCGGGCTCGCGCGCTGGGTGTGGCACCGCAGCTGGGTCTTCTCGGTTCCCGTCGCGGGCGTGCTCGCCGCCTCGCTTGGCTCCTATTCCCCCGAGGATCCGGCGTTCTCGGTCTCGACCGCACGGGCGGCCGCGAACCTCTGCGGCGTCTTCGGCGCCTGGACCGCGGATCTTCTCTACTCGGCCTTCGGATTCTCCGCCTGGTGGTTCGTGCTCGGCCTGGTGATGGTCGCCTGCTTCGCGCTGCGCTCGCGCTGGCGTGCCTCGCGCGGCGAGACGAACCCGGACCGCATCAATCCGCCGAAGTTCACCTCGTTCTTCGGCCTGTGCGCGCTCATGGTCGGCTCGACCTCGTTCGAGGCGCTGCGCTTCACGCACATCAATGCGAAGCTGCCGGCGGACGCCGGCGGCATCATCGGCGATACGCTCGCCCGCGCCAGCGTGCACTACGTCGGCGTCGGCGTGGCCGCGGCCGTCTTCGTCATCCTGATCGCGATCGGTCTCTCGCTCCTCATGGACTTTTCCTGGACGAACCTCGCCGAAGGCATCGGCCGCTTCATCTGCGACAGGATTCTCTCGCGCTTCATCCGCAAGAAGAACGGGGATGATGACGCGGACGCCCTTGAAGGCCTCGAGGACGGCGGCGGCGCGCTTCCCGCGCCGATACCCCCGCCTGTGGCACTCAGCCAGGAGGTCCGGATCATGAAGCCGGAGCAGGAAAAGAACGATGACGGCGCCGGGCTCTTCCCCGAGCAGGTGGTGGCGACGAACGTGAGCGTCGGCGAACGGCCGAGCCTCGCGCTTCTTGACGACCCGGAGCTGGCGCGCAAGGGAACCGACGAGGCGTCGATCCAGATGGTGAGCCGCATGATCGTCTCCAAGCTCCAAAGCTACGGCATCAACTGCGAGGTGAAGGGCGCGCAGCCCGGGCCCGTCATCACGCAGTACTGGCTCGAGCCCGGCCCGGGCGTTAAGGGCGCCCAGATCGAGAACGTGCGCGATGACCTGCGCCGTGCGCTCGGCGTGCAGTCCGTGCGCATTGTGCTCAGCATTCCCGGCACGAGCTACCTCGGTCTCGAGATTCCGAATCCGGTCCGCGAGATGGTGCGCCTGAAGGAAATCATCAAGAGCGATGCCTTCGAGACGAGCGAATCCGCGCTCACCCTCGCGATCGGCAAGGACATCGCGGGCAAGCCCTTTGTGATGGACCTCGCGAAGACGCCGCATCTGCTCGTCGCCGGCACGACCGGCTCGGGCAAGTCGGTCGGCATCAACGCGATGATCCTCTCCATGCTCTTCCGCAACGATCCCTCGCAGCTCCGGCTCGTGCTGATCGACCCGAAGATGCTCGAGTTCTCGCTCTACAACGACATTCCGCATCTGCTCACGCCGGTCGTCACCGACATGAACAAGGCGAGCGCGGCCCTGAAGTGGCTCACCGGCGAGATGGACCGCCGCTACGCCGTGATGAGCAAGGTGGGCGTGCGCCAGTTCTCCTCCTACAACGAGAAGGTCGCCGATGCGATCAAGCGCGGCGAGCCGATGCGCGACCCGATGGCCGCGAAGGATGACCCGCAGGCGCCGACGCTCGAGCCCTGGCCCTACATCGTGTGCGTCGTCGACGAGCTCGCCGACCTGATGCTCACGAACAGGAAGGAGGTCGAGGGCGAGATCACGCGCCTCACGCAGAAGGCCCGCGCGGCCGGCATCCATCTGATCCTCGCCACGCAGCGTCCCTCGGTCGACGTCGTCACGGCGATCATCAAGGCAAACGTGCCGACGCGCATCGCCTTCCAGGTCGCCTCGTCCACGGACAGCCGCGTGATTCTCGGCGAGTCGGGCGCCGAGCAGCTCCTCGGCAACGGCGACATGCTGATGCACCGCCCCGGTCAGACGACGTCGGTCCGCATCCAGGGATGCTTCGTCGCCGACGGCGAGGTGCAGCGTGTCGCCGAGGAATTGAAGCGCCTCGGCTCGCCCGTCTACGTCGAGGGCGTCACGGAGAGCTCGTCCGACGAAGAGGGCGAGGAGGCCGGAGCCGCCGGCGGTCGCAGGGCGGGCGAGAGCGATCCGCTCTACGACAAGGCCGTCGCGCTCGTGCTCCAGGAAAAGCGCGCCTCGATCTCCTTCGTGCAGCGCCATCTCGGCGTCGGCTACAACCGCGCCGCGAACCTCCTCGAGGCGATGGAGAAGGCCGGCCTCGTGAGCAAGCCCACGAGCGCGCTCGGCAAACGCACGATCCTCGTGCCCACCCGTGACTGATCGAAGCAGATTTCCGGAGGTTCCCCCAATGAACACGCGCTTTTCGAGTTCCCGCCGCACCCTCCTCATCGCCGCGGCCGCCGCGATCGCGTTGCCGGTCCGCATGGCCGCCGCGGCGCCAGCCTCTGACGGGCGTGCGCTGCTCGAGGCGTTCCTCGCGCGTGCGAAGGGGGGAGAGGGAACATTTCGTCAGCAGACCCGTGACCGGAACGGAAACGTCACGGGCTCGGCCGAGGGGCGGTTCGTCTTCCTGCGGCCGGGCGCCTTTGACTGGTCCTACACGAAGCCCTACTCGCAGCAGATCGTGAGCGACGGCAAGACTCTCTGGATCTATGACGAGGATCTGATGCAGGTGACGGTCCGACCGATCGGCGAGGGGCTCGATGCCACGCCCGCCGCGGTGCTCTTCGGCTCGGGTCGCATCCCCGAGGACTGGGGCGTCGAGAGCGCGGAGCGTGTGCTCACTCTCACGCCTCCGGAAGCCGTGGGCGGTTTCGAGCGCATCGTCATCCGCTTCTCCGCGGAGGGCGTCCCCGCGACGCTGGAGCTCTCGGACAGCTTCGGGCAGACCACGACGGTGGAGTTTCCCGGATTCGCTGCGGCAGTGCCGCCTGCGGACCGTTTCGCTTTCAAGGTTCCCGAGGGCGTGGACGTGGTCGAGGCCTCCTTCTGACACGTCGGGGAGCGTTTCTTCTCGATCGGGTAAAATCGTCTGCACCTGAAGTCCGCAACATCAGGGCGGGCTTCGTCTAAGTTTTCGAACGGGACGCCGTGAGCGGCGCGGTGACGCGCCCGGCTCCGGAATCAGTCTCAGAAGATGTCAGGCATCTTTCACGAAGTGCAGAGGAACCTGCGGCGCTTCTCTTCGAGCTGCGTCCGCCGGCTCCCCGTGATGCGCTTCAATCACAGGGAGCCCTCAACATGAAAAGCAGCATGCGCCGCCTGATCATTGACAAACTGCTCACGGAGAAGGACTTCGTTCCCTTCGAGCAGTTCGTCTCCGTGCTCAAGGTCAGCGAGCCGACGATCAAGCGCGATCTTCGTTTCATGCGTGAGGAGCTCGGTGCGCCGATCCGCTACTCAAGGGCCCGCGACGGCTATTTCTACTCGACTGCCTCGAGAGAGGTCTCCACGCGCCGTCCCAAGGTGGAAAGCAAGGTCCAGGCGATTGAAAACCGCCGTGTGACCCCCCGTCTTGCGCAGAAGCAGTGGTATTCGTCCGACGAGCTTTATGTGCTCACCTCGGCCTATGACCTCCTCGGCGCGCTCGAGCTGGACCGCACGTCCGCGCTCTCGGCGGAGCTCGCTCCGCTGCGCGCGCGCGTGCTCGGTCTCTTCACCCTGGGCGGCACGAAGCCGCGCGACCTGATGCGGCACGTCCGCATCGTCAACCGCGGCACGCCCTTCCGTGAGCCCGAGACCTTCGAGACCATCGGATGCGCACTCTGTGAAAAGCGCCGGGTCAAGATCCTCTACTACTCCTGGCACTCCGACGAGCACACCGACAGGGAAATCTCGCCGCTGCGCCTCGTGCACTACCGCAACCGCTGGTATGTGGATGCCTTCTGCCATTCCACGCAGGCACTCAAGACCTTCCTGATCGAAAACATCAAAACCGCCGAAATCCTTCCCTCGGGTGTCAAGCGCATGACGCTTGAATCCGTGGCGCAAGAGCTCGACGCCGGCTACGGCATATTCCACGGCAGGCAGGTGGTCAACGCCAAGCTTCTCTTCACGGAAGAGGCTGCGCGTTACGCCCTGCGTGAGTCGTGGCATCCGAAGCAGCGCGTCGAGCAGCTCGATGACGGCTCCCTGATGCTTTCGGTCCCATACACCAACCCGACGGAACTCGTCGGCGAGGTCCTGCGCTGGGGCTCCAGGGTGAAGGTTGTCGAACCCGAGGAGCTCAAGGTAAAGGTCCGTGACGAGGCCGAACGCATCGCCGCGCTCTATTCGGAGCGCCCGACCGCAGGCTCGCAGGATCAATGACCGAGGAAGAGGCAAGGAAAAGAAGACGTCGTCCCCGGCGTCATGCGAAGGCAGCCGGGATGAAGCCTTTGCCGCGGATTTTCTTCTGCGGCGACCCGCACGGATCTTTTGACCAGATCAACACCGCCGCGCGCGAGCACAAGCCCGACGCGATGGTGATTCTGGGCGACATGCAGCCGCCGGCACCTCTCAACGAGGTGCTGGAGGAGGCGCTCGCCTTCACACAGATCTGGTGGATCCCGGGGAACCACGATTCAGACACGGACAGCATCTACGACAACCTCTGGAGGAGCGAGCTCGCGCAGCACAACCTCCACGGGCGCGTCGCGACCGTCGCCGGCATGCGCATCGCGGGCCTGGGCGGCGTGTTCCGCGGCATGGTCTGGATGCCCGACGACGCGCCGAACTATTTCTGCCCGGCGACCTTCATCCGCAGGGTCGGAGCGGGGAACATGTGGCGCGGCGGTCTGCCTCGTCGGCATAGAACGACAATTTTCCCGTCGGTCTATCAGAACCTCATGCGCCAGCATGCGGACATCCTCATCACGCACGAGGCTCCGGGATGCCATCGCAAGGGCTTCTCGGCGATCGACCGCCTCGCCGACGCGCTCGGCGTGAAGTGGCTTTTCCACGGGCACCAGCACGAGGACCGGGTCTACGGTCATCCGCACGGCATCGTCACGCTCGGCGTCGGCTACAGGGGCATCACGAGTCTCTCGGGCGAGGTGATCGTCCCGGCGCAGCTTGATCCCCGCGAGGCCGCGGCGCTCAGAAGCGCGATCAGCTGGGCCGAGGGGCACGGCGTGCCGACCGCGAACGCGGTCGAGCTTCCCGCCGGTGCGAAACCGGCCGCGGAGCCGAAGGTGGCGCCCGTTCCGGTCGTGGATCCGAGCGACCCGCAGGAGCACATGCTCGCCGAGCAGGCGGAGCGCAGAAACCGTGCGCTCATCGCCGAGAGCCGTCCTGACCCGAAGAGGGAGGCAGAGCTCGGCCGCGCCGTGGCCGCCAGGGCGCCCGGCGGACGCTGGAAGCGCTTCAGAAACGCAAAGAAGAAAAAGCCGGCGAGGAAGAACCAGGCCGGCTGACCAAGCGGAATAAGGAGAGTGAGTGCCCGTTCACTACTCTCCTTCTTCTTTGAGATCAATCGAGGCGCAGGCAGAGGAGCCTGGCTCCCTCCTCGGCGCCGGCCGTCTCGGTGTCGAGCACCGCCATGACGTTCATGCCGGCGAGTGTGGTGAGCATCGCCGAGCTCTGGGACTTCGTCGGACGGAAGCGAAGCTCACCCTCTTCAAGCTCGGCACGGCCGCGCACGAGATCCGTGCGGCCGGTGCGTCCCTTCACGCGGGTGGCCGCCGTCGCCGGGACTTCCTCAAGGTCGAGGGGCCCCGCGGCGCCGGTGGCGAGCCGGATCGCGCGGCGCAGGAAGAGCTTCGCCGATACGGCCGCGGCGACGGGATTGCCCGGAAGCGCCATGAACCAGCAGGCGCGCTCTCCGGCGAAGCGGCCGAAGGAGAAGGGCTTTCCGGGGCGCATGCTGATGTGATAGTGCGAGATGCCGCAGCCGAGGTCGTTGAGAACCCGGCAGGTGTAGTCGTGCTCGCCTTCGCCCACGCCGCCCGAGGCGACGATGAAGTCGCTGCATTCGGCCGCGGCCGAGAGGGCGGAGCGGATCACCTCGGGGTCGTCGGGGAGGATGCCGAGATCCTCGACCTCGGCGCCCCATTCGCGGCAGAGCGCGGTGATGAGCGGGGAGTTCGCGTTGTAGATCTTTCCAGGCGGGAGCGCCGTGCGGGCTCCGGGGGCGACGAGTTCGTCACCCGTGGAGAAGACCGCGACCGAGATGCGGCGGCAGAGAAGGTCGCCCGCGCCGAGCGATGCTGCGAGACCGATCCATTCTGGAGTGAGCACCTGCCCCGGATGGATGACGGTCTCCCCGGCCTTGATCTCCTCGCCGCGGATGCGGACGTTCTCGAGCGGCTTCACTTTCTCGGCCGGGAAGCGGACGATGTCGCCCTCGGAGGCGGTGCGCTCGAAGGGGATGACCGTGTCGGTCTTGTCAGGGACGGGAGCGCCCGTCATGATGCGGACGGTGCAGCCCTCGGGAACGGGACCCTCGAAGGGGGCGCCCGCGTAGGCCGTGCCGATCACCTTGAGCTCGATCGTTCCGCCGGCGGAGAGTTCCTCCCTGCGGAAGGCGAATCCGTCCATGGCCGAGTTGTTGAAGGGAGGAACGTCGGCCGGGGCGGTGACGGCCTCCGCGAGCACCCGGCCGCAGGCCTCTCCGAGCGGAAGGCGTTCGGTGCGTGCATCCGGGGTGATCGCGTTTTCGAGGATGCCGTAGACTTTCTCGATACTGATGAAATCGGTCATGAGTGAACCTCAGCAAGGTTTGTGCGCTTGTGCGTCTTGGTGCCGCAAAGGATAGACCAGGCACGCCCGCGGCGACACCCTCTCTTGGCTGATGGGCATCATCTCGGCATCGTCTTTTCTGGAGAGATCAATGGGCGCGATCACCCGCGAAGCAACCACCGCACTTATCTTCGCCGGAGGCCAGGCCACCCGCATGGGCGGCGTCAACAAGGGACTCGTCCCCCTGCGCGGGCGAGCGCTCATTCTCCATGTGCTTGACGCCGTCCGTCCCCAGACGTCGGCGCAGGTGATCTCGGCGAACCGCGACGCGGAGGTGTTCGAGGGGTTCGGCGTCAGGGTGATCTCCGACCGTGTGAAGGGATTCCCGGGACCGATGGCTGCGCTCGAAGCGGCGAGCGCCCCCGGGGTGATTGAAACGGAGTGGGTGCTCACTGCTCCCTGCGACGCTCCGTATCTGCCCGGGGACATGCTTGAGCGATTCGCCGAGGCGCAGAGGAAGGAGCTTGAGGCGGGAAGGGATCCGGACACCTTCGTTGCCGAGACGGAGAACCGGATCCAGAGTGCGGTGGCCTGTGTCCGGGCAAGCTGTCTGCATCTGGCAGCAGAGTCGATCAGAAATGATGAGCGGCGTCTGCGCCGCTGGTACATGACGCTCGGCGCCGTGGCCACGCCTTTCCCGGATGAGTCGCGCTTCGCCAATCTCAACACCGGCGAGGAGCTCGAGGCGGCTCAGTGAGGCGGAGATGAATCCCGCTCTTGACATGAGGAGCGATTTCTGTCATCATTCGCAAACGCGCTTCTGAAAACGCAGGGGTGCGGAACGTCAGGCGCCGGCCTGAACTTCAAAAAAGTTCGAAAACGGCACTTGACACGAAGGAAAAAGATCTGTATAGTTCGCATCCTTCGCTGCTCGAACGAGCAGCAGTTCTTTAAAAATCAGAATTCAACGAACCGATAAGTGTGAACATCGGGAAGCTTTGAGAAGTCCGAAAGGGC